>JAKMCX010000173.1 GCA_022428285.1 Flavobacteriales bacterium | reverse complement strand
TCTTGGTAGACGACTTTTCAGCCAGGCCAGACAAGGCCCGCAACCACCAAGACCGCACCTGCGTTGCACGTGTGGACCGCCAGGACTTCCCGGAATGGCTGCGCGCCAATGAAGGGCAAGTCCAGTTCGTTTTTCACTTGGGAGCACGGACCGACACCACAGAACAAGACCGCGGCATTTTTGACCGCTTGAACCTGTCGTACAGCCAAGAGATATGGCGCTTGTGTCATGAATTCGGCCTGCCCATGGTCTATGCGTCGAGTGCAGCCACGTACGGCGGCGGAGAGCACGGTTACTCTGACGCGCACCAAGGCATTGACCGCCTCAAGCCACTCAATCCATATGGAGACAGCAAGCAACAGTTCGATCTGTGGGCCCTCAACGAAGCAGAAGCAGGACGTGCGCCCTATTTCTGGGCAGGCTTAAAGTTCTTCAACGTCTACGGCCCAGGTGAATACCACAAGGGCAGGATGGCCTCGGTTGTCTTTCACGCCTTCAATCAGGTCCGCGCGACGGGCGGGATGAAGCTGTTTCGCAGCCACCGCGAAGGCTATGCGGATGGAGAGCAATTGCGCGACTTCATCTACGTTCGGGATGTGGTTGATGTGTGCCAATGGCTCATGCACCACCGCAAAGACAGCGGACTGTACAACCTCGGGTCAGGCCAAGCGCGCTCTTTCTTGGACCTCACCCGCGCCACATTCGATGCGATCGGTGCACCGCACAACATCGGGTTCATCGACACCCCGGCGGACATCCGCGACACGTACCAGTATTTCACTGAAGCCGACCTCAAAAAACTGCGCAGCATCGGATACGAGAGGGACATGACTTCACTGGAGGCGGGCGTCACCGAATACGTTCAGGAATACTTGCTCAAGGACAGCGTCCTCTGAGGTTATCCCTGCGGATCCAAGTCCTTGGCCATGCTCAACAGCTCTTCCTTGGCGTGCTCGAGGCGGTTCTTGAGCTCTTCCATGCGCTGGCGCTCCTGCAAGGCCTGACGCAGCTGTCGCTTGGCGCCATCGATGGTATAGCCTTTCTCTTTGAGGAGGTCGTGCAAGACTGCCACAATCTCGATGTCCCGAACCGTGTAGGCGCGCTTGCCGCTCCCTTGCTTTTTGGGATCCAATGCAGGAAACTCTTTCTCCCAATAGCGGAGCAGGGACTGATTGACCCCGAATTTACCGGCGACTTCCGAAATTGTCCAATACCGCTTGGTTGCCATGGCTTCGCAAGATGCGCAAGCCAATGTGCCGCACCAAAAAAACCCGGACTTCAGTCGAAGCTTTGGTTGGCATTTTCCGATGCCGCCAGCAATTGCTCGTACTGCTCCGGCGACAAATCGTTGAAATAATAGTGGGCTGGGTTGACCCTCTTGCCCTCCTTAAACACCTCGTAATGCAGGTGTGGCGCGACTGATGTGCCGGTAGAGCCGACCAGGCCGATGACCTCACCGCGCTCCAAACGTTGGCCACGGCGCACCAGAATTTTGGACATGTGCGCGTACAAAGTTTCGTATCCGAAACCGTGTCGGATGCGGACGTGGTGGCCATAACCGTTGTATTTCTTCTTCACTTCGACCACTTCACCGTCACCTGTAGCAAAGATTTCTGTGCCTGTCGGCGCCGAAAAATCCATGCCCCAATGCATTTTGCGCACCTTGTATATCGGGTGGATGCGGTAGCCGTAGCCACTGGCCATGCGCTTGAGGTCGCTGTTGCGCACGGGCTGAATGGCGGGGATGCTGTTGAGCAGGTCTTCCCTGTTTTCGGTGAGGCTGACCAATTGGCTAAAGCTCTCGCTTTGGGCCAGCATGCGCCGCTCCAGCTCAGAAATCTCGGACCTGAGGGCTATGACCTGTTCACTTTGATCGAGGCCCCTCAATTCACGGTAACGGTCTGCACCGCCAATGCCCGGGTTGCGCAAATGCTCTGGGTAGGGCTCGGCACCAAAAATGTTGCGGTAAATGGCCTCGTCGCGGTCGGTCAACTCGGCCAAAGCGCCGGTCATGCCTTCTACTTTGCCCTCCATGAGGTCCACTTGCGCCTCCAAAAAAGCAATCTGTCGCTGCTGCCTCCGCACCTTGGGGCTCTCGAAATACTGATCGAAAACCATCACCGCACCTGCGGCAATTCCCGCCACCATGATGCACCGTTTGACCAACCAGAGCGCATAATCCGTGGCCGTATACGGAATGGCTTCCGTGCGCAGCTGGGCCTTGTTGAAACGGATATGATGCTTCTTCATGTGAAAAATAGCGATGCGAAAGTAGTGGAAAGTTCCTACTTTCACAATCGGAAACCCGCTAATGACGCGGGTTTCACTATCATCACCACCAACAAGAGCGTGTGAATAACGCTCCTGAACACGACCCATGGACGCCGTTGCCATCCGCAAGACCTTCCTTGACTTCTTCCGCGAAAAGGCGCACGAAATCGTGCCTTCCGCCCCGATGATTCTCAAGGATGACCCCACCCTGATGTTCACCAATGCGGGCATGAACCCGTTTAAAGACGTCTTCCTGGGCAACCGCCCGGCCAAGGCGCCCCGCGTGGCGGACACCCAAAAATGCCTCCGTGTGAGCGGCAAGCACAACGACCTCGAGGAAGTCGGTGTGGACACCTACCACCACACGATGTTCGAAATGCTGGGCAACTGGTCGTTCGGCGATTACTTCAAGCAAGAGGCCATCGACTGGGCATGGGAGCTGTTGACCGATCGGTATGGCATCGACAAGGACCGGTTGTACATCACCGTGTTTGAGGGCGATGACAAAGACGGCCTTCCTTTGGACCAAGAGGCCATGGACATTTGGCTCAAGCACTTGCCCGCCGAACGCATTTTAAAGGCCGACAAGAAGGACAACTTCTGGGAAATGGGAGAAACTGGTCCTTGTGGCCCGTGTTCCGAAGTGCACGTCGACATCCGTTCTGATGCGGATCGCGCCGCGGTCTCCGGAGCAGATTTGGTCAACCAAGACCACCCGCAGGTCATCGAAATTTGGAACCTGGTCTTCATGCAATTCATGCGCAAGGCCGATCAATCTTTAGAGCCCCTCCCCGCGCGGCACATCGATACCGGCATGGGCTTTGAGCGCTTGGCTGCAGTGCTCCAAGGCAAGCAGTCCAACTACGACACGGACGTTTTTCAACCCCTCATCGGCGCGCTCTCAAAAGCTTCTGGAAAACCCTACACGGGTGGCGATGACAAAGTCAACGTGGCCTTGCGCGTGTGTGCGGACCACGTTCGTGCGGTGGCGTTCTCCATTGCCGATGGCCAATTGCCCTCCAACGCGGGGGCGGGATACGTCATCCGACGCATCCTGCGCCGTGCCGTGCGTTACGGCTACAGCTTCCTAGAATTGGATTCCCCCTTCATGCACACCCTGGTTCCGGTGCTCGCCGAACAGATGGGCGATTTCTTTCCGGAGCTCAAACAGCAAGGCGGCCTGATTGCCACCGTGATCCGCGAAGAGGAGGAAAGCTTCTTGCGCACCCTCGACAAGGGCATCGGCCTGCTCGATGAACGCATTGGGAACGGAACCACCCTGTCGGGAAAAGATGCGTTTGAGCTCTACGACACCTTTGGCTTTCCCATCGACCTCACCGCGTTGATTTGTGGCGAGAAGGGCGTTGAGGTGGACCATGCCGCATTTGAAGCGGCCTTGGCCCAGCAGAAAGAACGCTCGCGGGCTGCGGGAAAGGTGGATGCCGGCGACTGGACGGTTTTGGAAGACGACAAAATCGAGGAGTTCGTAGGCTACGACCATACCGAGACCCAAGTGCGCATCACGCGCTACCGCGAGGTCAAGGTCAAGGACAAAACCCGCTACCAACTCGTGTTCAACCTGACGCCGTTCTATCCTGAAGGCGGCGGCCAAGTGGGAGATGTCGGCACCTTGGTCGATGCCAACGGTGGGGAGACCCCCATCTTGACAACCCGGAAGGAAAACGAACTCATCCTGCACATTACCGACCGCCTGCCCGCTGATTTGGGGGTGCCGTTTACCGCAAGGGTCAATGTGACCAAGCGCAGGGACACCACATTGAACCACTCGGCGACCCACCTCCTGCACGAGGCGCTGCGGGACGTTTTGGGCACGCATGTCGAGCAGAAAGGCTCTCTGGTCAAGGACGCTGCGCTGCGCTTTGACTTTAGCCATTTTGCCAAGGTTTCGGACAGCGAGATCCAAGAGGTTGAACGCCGAGTCAATGACGCGATCCGAGAAAACCGTGCCCGTGACGAACGGCGCAACGTCCCCCTCGAAGAGGCGCGCAAAGCCGGCGCCATGATGCTCTTTGGAGAGAAATACGGCGATACGGTGCGCATGATCGGGTTTGGACCAAGCGTGGAACTCTGTGGCGGAACCCATGTGGGCGCCACCGGAGAAATTGGACTGTTCCGCATCACTTCTGAAGGTGCTGTTGCTGCTGGTATTCGCCGGATTGAAGCAGAAACAGGACAACGCGCTTATGACGGAATCACAGAAGACCGAGAGACCCTTCGCCGCGCAGGAGACGCCCTCAAGCAGCCGGCTGACTTGGTGAAAGCTCTAGAAGAACTCAAGGCCACCGTGGCTGGGTTGCAAAAGGAAGTCGAAGGACACCGCAAGGCACAAGCGGGTGCTCTAAAAAAGACCCTCGTCGGAGAAATCGAGCGCCCAGGTGGACCCGGAACTCCGGGAATGTTGGTGAAAGAAGTGCCTCTGGATGCCGGAGCGGTGAAGGACATCGCCTTCCAATTGAAGGCGGAAGCCGCCCCCTTGTTTGCCGTTTTGGGCAGCAAAGCGGGAGGCAAACCGACTTTGACTTGCCTGATCACAAAGGAATTGGCCCAAGAAAAAGACTGGAATGCGGGACAGATGATCCGCGAGCTGGCCCGCCACATCCAAGGAGGAGGCGGTGGTCAACCTTTCTTTGCCACCGCTGGTGGAAAGAACCAAGAAGGAATGGACGATGCCTTGGCCGCAGCCAGGGCCATATTCAATGGATAAAAAGGGGCTTAAAACCCCCTTCTTTCTACCCCTTGGTCACTCAAGCAAATGCAGCTTGGGTGTCCTTTTGATAGACAGGCCCTTCATACTCTTCGCTGTAGGCAAGGCCTAAATTCAGCACGTAAAAGGCGTTGAAGAGCACGACCAGCACGTAATCGAGCCAATGGGTCTTGCCGAAGCTTTGTGCAAGCTCAATGAACCACCTCGCTACGAAATAGACATTGGCGCCTGGCACCAACACCCACAGCGCATGCGCATCTGGGCGGCCCACAATGCGCATCAAAGCGACCAGGTTCAGGCCAGGAACGAGGGCATGCCAGAAGGGTTGACCCGCTTTGTCATACAGGCGTGCAGCGCCTGATGCGGCGATCATACCAAGGAAGACAATAAGTACGGCGCGTTGATTGATATCCATCAGAAGGAAGGTTGCTCTTGCAACATAGACGGTGTACTTAGGACATGGTTGCCTCCAATGAACTCCTCATCAACAACTTGACCTTAATGAAGGCCCGAACTTGGCCCTGTTAGAGGCCCTCAACGTGCCGCTTCACGTCGTCAGCGGATACTTGATCTCCGCAGAGGATTACAAGGCGTTCGACCACATTGCGCAACTCTCTGATGTTGCCTGTCCATGGCGCTTTGGCCAAGGCTTGCAAGGCCTCTTTGGTGAATTCTGGTGCCGCCACCCCGAGCTCATCGGCCACACCACCCAAGAAATACTCCACCAACAAAGGCACGTCGCTGCTGCGTTCGGCCAGTGCCGGCACCCTGATGGGGATGACGTTGAGCCTGTGGTACAAATCTTCTCGGAACCTCCCCGCTGCGATCTCTGCAGCCAGGTCTTTGTTGGTCGCCGCCAGCACCCGCACGTCGACCTTGATGTTCTTGTCTCCTCCAACGCGCTGGATGACCCGCTCTTGGAGTGCCCTCAACATCTTCGCTTGCGCCGACAGCGCCATGTCCCCGATCTCATCGAGAAAAAGCGTTCCGCCTTGGGCCTGCTCAAACCTGCCCTTGCGCTGTTTGACTGCACTCGTGAACGCCCCTTTCTCGTGACCGAAGAGTTCAGATTCGATCAGTTCAGATGGGATGGCAGCACAATTGACCTCCACAAAAGCGGCCGCGCTTCGTTCGCTCATGGCGTGGATTTTCCGGGCCACCACTTCCTTGCCCGTGCCGTTCTCTCCGGTAATGAGCACGCGCGCATCTGTTGGGGCCACCTTGGCCACCACCGACCTGATTTCCTCCAAGGCTGGGCTTTGCCCGATCATGTCGACGCCCCCTTTTTTGCGCTGGCGTTGGCGCAGCACCACCGTTTCCTTGCGCAACTCTTCGCGGTCGGTCGCATTGCGCAAGGCCACCAACACGCGGTTGAGGTCGAGCGGCTTTTCGATAAAATCATACGCACCGGCCTTGAGTGCCTGGACCGCCAACTCCACAGAACCGTGACCGGTCATGATGATGACAGGAGTCTCTACTCCTTTAAGAGACAAGGCTTCCACGACTTCAATGCCGTCTTTGCCCGGCATCTTGACATCGCAAAAGACAGCGTCGAATTTTCCTGTAAGCACGGCTTTCAGGCCGGCGTTTCCATCATCGGCCTCTTCGACCACATGCTGCTCGTATTCGAGAATGTCACGAAGGGCGTGACGGATAAGACGCTCGTCGTCAATGATGAGAATGCGGGCCATGCAGCGAATATCGGCTGTGCAGCGGTTTCCACCACCGCCTTCATCAACCCAAGAGCTGCCGCCAGCCGTCGAGCGTGACCGGACCGCCTCCACCTATCGCCTCCCACGAAACGGTTTGGCTGGCCAGACCAGCGGCGTGTACCAATGCGCCTTCGGCCAATGTATGGCGGGACCGGTACACCTGGCTGATCGTATCGAAGCGCTCTAGGATATGGCCAATCAACACACACGCCACGCTCATATAGGGAACCCGGTCAGGGTGCATGCCCTCGATTTTGTGGAGGTCCGCTTTGGAAGCCGATGCCAAAGCCACACAGCGGGCGCGCAACACGTCCATTTCGAAGGGGTCTGCTACCCGGGGGTCCTGCCAATGTGCGGACCGGTCTTCCAACGCCATGAGGGTATTGAATGCGCCCGAGGTTCCGACCATGTATTGAGGGGGAGCTGCGCTGACAGCCTCCAATACAGGCGCAATGGCACCATCAATGATGCGCCGCATGGACGACATGTCCTGCTGGCTCAACGGGTCATTGGGCTTGATCCAATCCGTGAGTCTCGCCACCCCTAGATCCAAACTCCAGCGCCCGAGGGTGCGCTCTCCGGCCCAGTGAATCAGCTCCACACTCCCGCCCCCGATGTCCACTGTCAAAACAGAAGCTGGTCCTTGCTCCGCATGGCGCATGGTGTCCCGCACGCCCAGGTGGATCCACTCCGCCTCCGTCCCGCCATCGACCACCTCGATGTGCCAACCCTTCTGGGCTGCATCCGCCACAAACTGTGCTCCATTTGCAGCATCGCGCAGGGCACTGCAACCAAAAGCCCTCACCTGATCCACGTTGTAATTCCGGACCGTATCGCCAAAAGCGTCCAACACATCGAGCCCGCGTCTCATGCGCTGAGGAGACAAACGGCCACTGCGAAAACTGTCGAGTCCCAGCCTCACGAAACGCCGTTGGCGGAAGGTGGTCTTCCAAGTGCCATCCACCACATCTGCGATGTGCAGGGCAAAGGTGTTGGTGCCGCAGTCCACCACGCCGAGGCGGAGGTGCCGCTCAGCTTCCATGGCCCCGAATCCATTGGAGCAACAGAGACCAACCCGATGATTTGCCCGTGTGCAATACCCCAAACCGGTACGCGCGGCCAGCCAGCCCCAAAACGATTCGGGCACTCAACATGAGCAGTCCCCATGACAGGACCACTTCCCACCACGCCACGCCCACCGCCACGCGAACGAGCATGATGACGGGCGATGTGAGGGGAAACCAACTGAGCCAGGTCAAGGCGCCCATTTCTGGATTCGACATGGCCCCACTGCCAATGATGTAGGCAAACATGAGCGGCATGATGATGGGGATCACCATGCCCTGTCCCTCCTGTTCGGATTGAACAGAGCCGCCAACGGCTGCATAAATGCTTCCATAGAGCAAGTAGCCGCCGATGAAGTAGCCAATGGTGGAGAGCGCCATCAACGTCCAGTTGATGTCGAGCAGAATGGAGGTGATTTCGTTCTCTGCCATGGCCGTGAGAAGGTCAGTGGGAACTTCACCCTGTCCGGGAAGAGATGCCCCGAGGGCACCGCTGTCAAAGACAAATTGGAAGGCCGAAAATGCCAATGTGGACAGCACTGACCAGGCCACGAGTTGGGTCAACGCCACCGCTCCCATGCCAATGACCTTTCCGAGCAACAGTTCTTCGGGGCGCACGGCGGCGATGAGCACTTCGACCACCCGGTTGGATTTTTCCTCCACCACACTGCGCAGGATCATGCCCCCATAAACCGAGAGCACCAAGAACAGCAGGGCACTGAAAAAGAAACCGATGAAGCCCCTGACCTCTTCGCCACCGCCGTCGGTGCGGGCCATGTCACCGTTGGCTTCTCGGTCAATCAAATTTAACTCGAATTTGAGCCGCTGGTAGGCCTGCCAATCCAACTCCGTGCTTTCCAAAACACGCGCGTGTTCCATGGCCTTGCTCAGGTCGCGTTCGATGTTGCGCTTGGCCGTCATGCCAGGAGACTTGTCATACACCAAGTATCCCGCTCGGTTCTGCAACACAGACCCATCGTATTCCACGAGCACTGTAAATCCTTCTTCCAGCCAAATGCTGTCCGCCGGTGCCTCTCGTGTGAACCGGTATGTGAGTTTATCGCGCTCAGGAAAGCACCCTGGACAGCGGGGTACCTGTTGGCCTGTGGCCGGATCAACGCGAGAAATCAGCCCGGGTGCATCTTCGACCAAAACCACGTTGGTGGTGTCCGTAGCCTGCGTGATCAATACCGTACCGGCCAATACACCCACGGCCAAAATTGGCATGAGCAGCGTCCCGATCAGAAAGCTGCGCTTGACCACACGGGTGCGCCATTCCCTGGCGATGACCGCCCCTATCAAACTGCCCCTCATCATGGCGCGGAAGTTTCTGCAGCCGTTTGGTCGACGGCTTGGATGAACAAGGACTCCATGGTGGGCCGGATCTTCACGAACTCATTGACCTCCACAGCACCGCCCAAAGCCTGAAGCAGCTGTCCTGGAGGCACACCCTCGCGCAGCCGCAGTTGGGCGCGGCGCAGGCCTCCGCTCGCCTCTACGGTGATGCCATCGAGGTGGCCCAAGGTGCCCAACGCGTTTGTAAAGGCGATGTCATTGCCCTTGAATACCACTTCTTGTTGGCCAGACCACCCGGCTTCGCGGAGGGCATCGGCACCACCAGACAACACCACTTTGCCTCCGTTGAGCATGACCACTTCATCGCACAGGCGCTCCACACTCGGCATGTCGTGGGTGGAGAGCAATATGGATGTTCCAGACGATGCCAAAGCCCTGACCTCATCGATGATGCGGCGGGCATTGATGGGATCGAATCCGCTGAGCGGCTCGTCGAGGATCAACAGCCCCGGGTCGTGCACCACCGTGCAGATGAATTGAATTTTCTGCGCCATCCCTTTCGAGATGTCGGACACTTTTTTGTCCCACCAGCCTTCCACTTCGAGCCTCTCGAACCAATGCCTGAGGGCGCTCACGGCATCGGACTTGGCCATGCCCTTGAGCCGGGCAAAGTAGACGGCTTGGTCGCCCACGCGCATGTCCTTGTAGAGGCCGCGCTCCTCCGGGAGGTACCCGATGCCGCGCACCACTTCCCTGCTCCATGGCCGGCCTTCCAAATGAATGCTTCCTGCGTCGGGCTCCACGATGCCCATGATGCTCCGGATGAGCGTTGATTTGCCCGCCCCGTTGGGTCCGAGCAAGCCGACGATGGCCCCCTTTGGCACTTCAAATGAAACCCCATTCAAAACACGCTGAGCCCCGTAAGACTTCTCGAGTTGTGCGATGGAGAGGGCGGTGGTCATGGATCAGCTAAACATGTCCCTGACGCGGTCAAAGAAACCCTTTTCTCGGGGGTCGGGGGACGGTTGGAAATTCGGCGCTTCTCTCCAACTTTCCAAAGTTGCACGCTCTTCTGCCGTCAATTCCTGTGGTGTCCAAACGTTGAGGTTGACCAACAGGTCTCCACGCCCATAACTGTCTACAGAAGGCATGCCCTTGCCTTTGAGGCGGACAATCTTACCGCCTTGGGTACCGGGCTCCACCTTGATTTTGGCCTTGCCGCTGAGCAACGGGATCTCCACTCCTGCGCCCAACGTAGCGTCTACGAATGAGAGGTGATGGTCGAGGTGAAGGTTCCTGCCATTGCGGGTAAACTGGTCGTGGTCGAGCTCCCTGATTTGGACGTGCATGTCTCCAGGGATGCCGCCAGCCGGCGCCGCATTGCCTTTTCCACGAAGGTTGAGCTGCATGCCATCCTCTACGCCTGCAGGAATCTCGATGTCGACTACGGATTCCTCACGGCGAAGGCCATGCTCATCGGCATCCTTGGGCTTGGACTTCACGCCCTTGCCCAAACCGCCGCACGCCGGACAAGTCGAAGCCGTTTGCATTTGGCCCAAAATGGTGTTGGTCACGCGGCGCACTTGTCCTGTGCCACCACACGTATTGCAGGTGTCGTATTCCACCCCCTCGGCCTGCACCAATCGAAACACCTTGACCTTTTTGGTCACACCTTCCGCAATTTCCTCGAGGGTGAGCTGCACTTTGATGCGCAGGTTGGACCCCTTGGTACGGCGAGGGCCTCGGCTGCCGCCGCCAAACGCATCGCCAAAACCGCCGCCGAAGATGTCTCCGAACTGGCTGAAGATGTCGTCCATGTTCATGCCGGCGCCGCCGCCTGCCGCACCTCCTACTCCCGCATGACCAAAGCGGTCATACTTGGCCCGCTTGTTCTGATCGCTCAGTACTTCGTAGGCTTCAGCAGCCTCCTTGAACCGCGATTCTGCCGAACTGTCATCGGGGTTTTTATCGGGGTGGTATTTGATGGCCAGCTTCCGGTAAGCCTTTTTGACATCGGCCTCCGAGGCTCCTCGGTCAATGCCGAGGATTTCATAAAAATCGCGCTTCGACATGGTGTTTGATCAGTTGCCCACCACCACTTTGGCGAAGCGGAGCACGTTGTCGTGAAGTTTATATCCAGGTTCGACCACGTCGACCACCTTTCCTTTCATCTGAGGCTCAGGCGCTGGAATTTGGGTGATGGCTTCGTGCAAATCTGTATCGAACTCTGCCCCTTTGGCTTCCATCCGCTGCAACCCGCGGGCCTCCAAAATGCCGCGCATTTTCTGACCGATCAGGAGGTACCCTTCGCGCATTTGCTCCAAATCCTGTCCCTCTGAAGCCGCCATGGCACGCTCAAAGTCGTCCAAAACCGGCAACAGAGACTCGGTCACATCGCGGCCTGCGCTGCGCACGAGTTCTCCCCGTTCGCGCATGGTCCGCTTTCTGAAATTGTCGAATTCCGCATAGAGGCGGAGGTACTTGTCACGCCAGACCGTCGGGTCCTCTGCGTTTTCAGTTTGGGCTCCTCCTTCGGATGTTTCACCTGCCGGGTCGGCTTCTGCCGAATCTTCCCCTTGGTTTTGGCTGTCTTCGCCGTTTGCCTCACCCGACTCGGTGGCTTGGGCTTGGCCCGCAGGATCGCCTGCATGCATGGTCTCTTCCTCGTTCTTCGGTTGCTGGATCATGGGACTGCAATTTGACCTGCTCCACGCAATCCACATGCCATGACAAGCATGACCGACATCGTGTCAGGCAAAAGTGAAAGTTGTCAGGACGGCAGGCCCAGACCTGCCATTACTGTCAGAGACGTTCGACGTGCTGGTCGATCTGAATGTGGAGCTCCATGCCCCGCAGATTTTTGGCGACGATGACCCCCTTCTCGTCAACGAGAAAACTCATGGGGATGCTGCTGACTCCGTAGAGCCCCGCTGCTTCGCTTTCCCAACCTGCCAGGTCGCTGCCGTGCCAATCCCAATCGAGTTGGTCCTGCTTTACAGCGCGCTCCCAGCTCTCTTGCTTGCGGTCCAACGACACACTGGCGATGGCAAAGCCCTCGGCCGCTTTGAACTTGGCCTTGCGGTACTTCTTGTATGCATTGACCACATTGGGGTTCTCACGGCGGCAGGGGCCGCACCAACTGGCCCAAAAATCAATGAGCACCAGCTGACCACGGAGGTCACTGAGTTTGATTTCGTCCCCTTCCAAAGATTGGAGCACGAGCTCTGGTGCCAGATCACCAACAGAAGTGCCGATGCGAGGGTCTTGCGCCGAGGCAGAGAATGTGACCATGAGCATCGCCATCAGGGCAACGCAGGAAAGGGAAGGGCGGAGGGACAACATGAGGTGCATAAAGTTATGGAGGTAACGCGAGCTTGGGCGTGTTCAGTCTGCCAAACGTTCTATATGAGCACCCAAAGCGCGCAACCGGTGTTCAATGTACTGGTACCCTCGGTCGATTTGACCGATGTTGTGGATGGTGGAACGCCCTTCGGCGGAGAGCGCTGCGATGAGGAGCGACACCCCAGCTCGGATGTCAGGTGAAGTCATGGTCACCCCTCGCAGTGGGGTTTTCTGGTCCAGTCCAATCACCGTTGCCCGGTGTGGATCGCACAAGATGATTTGGGCCCCCATGTCGATGAGTTTGTCCACAAAGAACAGCCGGCTCTCAAACATCTTCTGGTGCACGAGTACACTGCCCCTCGCTTGGGTTGCCGTCACCAACAAGATGGACAACAGGTCGGGCGTAAAGCCAGGCCAAGGTGCATCGGCTACGGTCAAGATGGAGCCGTCGATGAAGGTGTCAATCTCGTAGTGGTCTTGGGCGGGCACATGAAGGTCGTTGCCCCTGCGTTCAATTCCAATGCCCATGCGCTCAAAGACGCGCGGAATCTGGCCGAGATCGTCCCAACTGACGTCCTTGATTGTCACCTCACCACGGGTCATCGCCGCCATGCCAATGAAGCTGCCAATCTCAATCATGTCGGGCAGACAGCGGTGCTCGCAGCCCCCCAATGAATCCACCCCCTCAATGGTCAAGAGGTTGGATCCTACGCCGGAAATCTTGCCCCCCATGCGGTTGATCATCTTGCACAACTGCTGCAAATAAGGCTCGCACGCCGCATTGTAAATGGTCGTCTTGCCCTCGGCCAATGCGGCCGCCATCACGATGTTGGCCGTTCCAGTCACGGACGCTTCGTCCAGCAACATGTCGTTGCCCTTGAGTCCGTTGGGTGCCTCAGCCCTGTAGAACGTCTCTCCCGCATCGTACCGAAACTTGGCGCCCAAATTCTCAAAACCGATGAAGTGCGTGTCCATGCGGCGGCGGCCAATTTTATCGCCTCCGGGTTTGGGGATGTACCCCTTTCCAAAACGGGACAGCAGGGGTCCCATGATCATCACGCTCCCGCGCAATCCGCCGCCCTTCTGTCGAAACTCCTCCCCTTCGAGGTAACCCAAGTTGACGTCGTCGGCCTGGAACTTAAATGACCCGGCGTCCATCTTTTCGACCTTGACGCCCATGGATGAAAGCAGGTCAATCAACCGGTTCACATCCACGATGTCCGGCAAATTGGAAATGGTGACGGGCTCTGAGGTTAGCAGAACTGCGCACACCACTTGAAGCGCCTCATTCTTGGCGCCTTGAGGCGTAATGGATCCATTGAGGGGATGCCCTCCTTCGATTACAAAAGTGCCCATGACGGTTGATTGGTTTGGCCTTCAATTTGGGCCACACCCCCATCGGTACGCAGGGCGGTTTCAGTTGTTTTCGACAAGGCAACCGGGGCCTTGTAGAGAAACCAGAATTAGCGCTTGCGCTTGCCCCCTCCTCCGCGGTTGCGGAAGTTGTTGGACGTCTTGCGCTTGCTCTTGAGGATTTCGCTGGAAGACACCAATTCAACCTCGGCCGGCACATCCAAAGCGCCGCCCGACATTTCGCGCAACTGCGCGCGGATCAGTGGGTCTTCAACTGCTCCTTTGTTCCAGGTCAAGTATTGACGCTTGAGCAAATTGGCAATCATCATCGACAAAGCATTGCGCTCTTCACCCTCGGGCATGGCCTTGGCCTTTTCGATGAGTTCCTCGACCAACCTCCCATAAAAGGAAGGACGCTTGCCGATTTGGGTGTAGGTCAAACGTTCTGGACCCGGGTCCTCTTCCGGCTTTGCTGGCGGCGGAAAAGGGCCATCAATGTCCAACCCCCAGTTGGCCATGACGTGCAGGTGTCCCCAAAGCTTCTCTTCGTGATCGGACATCTCCTTGGAGCCGGGGACCAGTGTGCGCATGACGCTCACAATGGCCGCAGCGCACTTGTTGCGTTCGTCGCGGTCCTCGATGGTCACACAGTGGGCGATCAATTCGTGTACAACGCGCCCGTATTCCGGAATCGCGATGTCAGGCCTCTGGCTGTTATAGGTCAACCCCTCATGGGTTGTTGCAATGGGTTCAGGCATGTTTGCTGCTTTTCAGCAAGGAATTGAGCTCCTTGCAGATTCAGCGCTTTTTCAGGACCTCAGTCCCAGCGCCGAAATTGACGAAGTAATCGCCACGTGAAAGATAGCGCAATGTCGCTTGGTTTCCCACGCCACGAAGGACCACGGTACCAAATTCATCGACCAGTTCATATTGGGTGGCCTTGGAGAACGTGACCACCTGAGAACGCGAGCTGTAGGACATGGTCACCTCCGGAACGTCGCCTTCGAAGACTGCCTCGCCTTTGACCTCGAGGGTTCCATCTGGAGCCAGGTGCGTCAACCGCAACAGGTTCTTCCCTTGGATGGGCTGAATGACAGTAGAATACGCCCGCTCCTCTGGGCCTCCTCTGCCATCTAGACGCACCACATCTACCCATTTTCCCCACTTGAATTGCTGGAGGACAAAGGGCATTCGTCCGTGCTCGTCAACAGTGACCCAAGACACCTCCCCAGTGGGAGCCGCATCGAAAGAAACCAACTGAAAACCGGGAATAGGCTGGATGACTTCTGGGTTGAGCACCCTTGGAACGCAACCGCTCCTGTGCTTCAATCGCACGGAAAGCCCCTTTCCAAGGGTCAAACCGAGCGCACCCAAATCGACTTCAAAAGCATGGGAGTTGACGGCATCTGATGTCAACATGCCATTGACCCTCACTTCGTAACAACAGAAACCCACGCCATCGGCGCTGGGGTCGTTGACCACGAGAAGGTTTTCGCCTTGATACAGCCCTCCCAGCTCTAAAGTTTGCTGTGCTTGGGCGGAATTTGATGTCGCAGCAGAGAGCATCAACACTCCCAAAACGGCCACTCCATAACATTCCCGGGCATTTGCACTAAAAGATGTCCAACAGCGTTCCATGGTTCGAAGCTAAGGCAACGGCATCAATTCCATTGCCTCTGAGAAAGAACTGCAGATGTGGGAATGCCCCTAAACTTGCAACCGTGTCCAGACAGCGCATCCGCATTCTCATCCTCACAGGTTTGGTCTCCATTGGAGGGACCCTGTTGCTGCAATTGACCTGGCTTCAACAGGCGGCAGACTTGAGGGAGAGGGAGTTTAGCGACCGGGTGGTGACGGCCATGACAGAGGTGGTTGGGCGCATCCAATCCATGCGTGGAGACAGCGCTTTGGTGGAGCCCGTGCAGCAGGCTTCATCGAACTACTTCGTGGCCAACCTCAACGATACCCTCCACCCTTTTCTGCTCGAAGCCCTGCTGCGTGAGAGCTTCGAAGGCGCTGCCCTTTCTACCGATTTTGAATACGCCATCTACGATTGCTTCAGTGACAGCATCCTATACGGAGGCCGCGTGGGGCAGGACATGGAGGACCAAGGGCCGTCTCCTCGGTTTGACCGCGACGGACATTATTTCGGCATTCGGTTTCCAGAGCGCCGCGCCGACTTGATGATGTCGCTGGACCGTTGGCTGATCGCAAGCATATTGCAGCTGTTGGTGTTGGGCACCTTCGTCTACACGGTGGTGATTGTGTTGAAGCAAAAGCGGTTGTCTGAGGTCAGGGACGACTTCATCAACAACATGACCCACGAGTTCAAGACGCCCATCGCTTCCATAGAATCCGGCGCCCAACTGCTGCAGCGCGAGGACATTGGATCAGACGCCGAAGCCCGGGCGCGTTATCTGGACCTCATCCTTTCCGAAAACCGACGGATGCGCCGTCAAGTGGAAAAAGTCATGGAGATTGCCACCTTGGACGGACAAGACCAGGGCCTCCACAAGGAAGACTTCGGTGTGGTGTCTTGGGTCGAGGCGGGCATCGCGGCCATTCAACCTTCCATTGCATTGAATGGAGGCCAGGCGCTTCTCCAACTGGAGACCAACAGCTGGCCACAACGGTGGGGCGCAGACCCCCGCATTTCGGGGGACCGCACCCACCTCGACGGCGTGCTCAGCAACCTGCTCGACAACGCCGTCCGCTATGCCGGTGATGCGCCCCCAGAAATCGACGTGGTCTTGCGGTATATCGACGGCCCACAACCGCAATGGCAGGTTCAAGTCGCAGACCGCGGCGTGGGCATTCCCAAAGCGCACATCACGCGAATTTTTGAGCGGTTCCACCGCGTTCCAACAGGCAACCGTCACGATGTGAAGGGTTTCGGACTCGGCCTCCATTATGTGAACACCATTGTTCGTGCCCACGGAGGAAAGGTGGGCTGCACCAGTGAACCTGGAGTCGGAAGCACTTTTACGGTTGAACTCCCCGCCCCCACAGCATGAGCCAAACCACCCCCCATGTGCTGTTGGTCGAAGACGACCCCACTTTGGGGTTGCTGCTCCATGACGTGCTGCGTTTGGATGGATTCAAAGCCACTTTGGTGAGAGACGGAAGGGAAGCCTTGCCCACTTTCAATGCCGGCAGGTTTGACCTTGCGCTGCTTGACGTCATGCTGCCCGGGCGGGATGGGTTCGAACTGACCCAAGACTTGCGCACCGTTGCCCCCCACCTTCCCATTGTGCTGCTCACCGCGCGCGACCGGGTCGAGGACCGTGTCCACGGCCTGAAATGCGGTGCCGATGATTACGTCATCAAACCTTTTGACAATGAAGAGCTGCTGCTTCGGCTGCGCTCCGTCCTCAAGCGCAACCAGCAAAGCGATGAAGGGCCACGGCTCCTCAGCCTTGGTGACTTCCGGTATGACCCAGAGTCCTATCAATTGGCCTGGAAAGGGGGAGAGCGCCGTTTGACGCCCAAAGAGGGCGATGTCCTCAAAATTCTTTTACAGAGGGCGGGCCGCACCACCGAACGGGACTTGATCTGCCGGATGGTGTGGGGAGAGTCCGGTTACTTTGTAGGACGCAGCATGGACGTGTACATCACCCGTCTTCGCAAAATCCTCAAAGCAGACCCCCAAGTGAAGCTACACACCCTCCATGGGGTGGGCTTTCGTTTGGATGGACCTCCCAAGGACGCCGGATAAATTCAAGGGCAGAAACTTCCGAAGAACATCAAGAGCTCGAGGACATCTGAAACGCCAACGATTCCGTCGCCATCGAGGTCTTGGGGACAACTTGATTCGGAAGTAAGCTGACAAGATCCGTCGTCAAAAATGGCGACAGCACTGTAGTTCACCGCCTCCTCAGCCGTGCACCCTACTGCCTGTCCACCGTCGCACAGCACATCGCTAGACGCAAAAGGACTGAAAGCTGCATTGTCAGGGTCGGTACAACCCGGACACGCCGCTGCAGAAAGGCCAATGCAGCCCCGTTGCTCTCCCACACCATTGGGCAATGGCCATGGGAGTGAAAAAGTCCGCTGGACACTGTCCAGTACCCCGTCGGCCATGAACTGGTAATTCCACGTTCCGTTGCCCAAGAGCAGGGACCCACTCCATGTACCAAACCCTCCTTGGGTCAAGGGATACGGATTGTCCTCGATCAGCAAAGTCACGGTTTCTGGCAAGCCGGCCATGGCCGTAGCATCGGCCCTGAAGGAGATTTCATATTGACAGACTCCCCCGTCTACACCTGGTGGGGCGCAAGGGTTAAAGTTCAATGCCGACGGGTCGGAGCAAGCGGCGTTGGATCCAGGATCTATGGCCGTCCCTTGACAACCGCAATCGCCATTGACCACATCGCCTTCGGTGCAGGGGTTCCCGTCGTCGCAGGCCGTCCCCGGCCATTCACACACACCGTCCAAAACGGCTGCGGCATCGTAGTTGCAGGCCAATTCTTCCCGACATCCCTGCCTCATGGGCAACTCTCCAAGTGGCACCTTCCGCGCCCTATAAGTGAAGTGATTCGACGGAAAGCAAATGCTCCCGCACAAGGACCCACTTGAAGCATATTCGGTGATCAGACCGCCGCCATACTCGTCGGAACTCGCCGTTCCCCAACTGATGAGGGTTCCCCCTGTTTCTAGCCTCTGTATGCTGCCTTGAGAGGACGCATAATTGCCATCAGGATGGACCCACTCTTGCAATTGGGTGGCCACTCCTTCACTCAAATCAAGGACATACTCAACCCCTCGCGTGACCGGGGAAGGCTTGCCCGTTCCATTGTCGAACAGCAAAAGGTGATCCCCTTCGATCAATTGGGCATCATGGGGATGTCGGAAGACCTCTGTCGACGCGTCAAAAGTGAAGTCGGAAAATGGACCCCCAAGCGCCCAAACCAGGTCGCCCGTAGCCTTGTTGATGCGCACAACAAGGTCCATGTTGCGCAAGCACAGCAAGACGTCTCCCCCTTCCAAAACCTGAAAGGCGTTGTGATGGTAGGGATCCAAGAGGTTGGAGCTCCAATTGCAGTGGGTGCACCATGTGGGAGGAATGTGTTCAGAGCCCCGCCATGACCAAAGGACCGTGCCCAGACTGTCTTGCTCCTGGATCAAACAATCAATGATAGAGCGCAAGGGATTCGTGGGGTCCGGCACACTGTCTTCAACATTCACCTCGATGATTTCCTTGCCCAACACGAGGGCATTTCCATTGGGTTGAACCTCGAGGTCATGAAAATCGGAGCCCGCTCCGTCAAAATCTATGATGGTCGTGACCTGGAGTGAACTGTCCAAGACTTCCCAATGGCCCTCTTGGGTGGCAAACCAAGTCAACTTCCCATTTGGCTGTTGCTCAAAGCTGAAACCCCGATAGGGGTTGATTTCATTGTGAAAGGCATTGCCCAAATGGTCGAGCACAATGGGATAGGTCAGGTTCGAACTGAACCTTGGGGCCGCTATGATCCAGCCTTCGGCAAAGGTGTTGCCGGGCTCGAGCTCCACTTCCAGGTCTACGGAACTGGAGTTTTGAGCATGCGCCACTTGTGGGAACAGACAGAAACACGCGGCGATCAATGCCATCCAACACACTGGTACACACAAAATTTTGGAACTGCCGCCGAAGGAGGCCCAGCTGTATGCAAATTGCCTGAACGGGATGAACGGGGGAAAAATCAATGGCAGCCTCATGGACAAAGGACCTGGAATCCCGAAATATAAGGTTTTTTGTCGGATTAATACTTATTTACAATTGACTATTTCGACTATTCATCGATTAAATGCCTGGGCTTTGACCGCCTTATTGGTTGCCTCTTTGGCCCCTTCAGAGGCACAGGCACAATTTGGAAAAAGCCGTGCCAACAGCTTTGATGTTGTCAACGTGGGGGCAGGCATCAGCAACCGAGGCTTGCCCATTTTTGTGGAACTCGAGCAATCCCTCGACGAGGTCATTTCCGCAGGTTTGATCGCGAGTTACCGGGGGTACACTGAAGGAGGGGTTGCGGGCACTTGGCGCCATCAAATTTTAGGCGTGGGCTTGCAAGGGCACTATCATTTTGTCGATTTGGCGCCGCCGCCTTTTGACTTTTTCGCCGGCTTGACTTTTGCCTTTATCTCCCACAACTTCAAGTGGGCAGGCGGTCAAGACCCTCCGGGAGCCTACTCAGGCAGTGTCAACGGTGGCGCTCAACTTGCAGCACATATCGGGGGCCGTTACACCTACAAGGAGTGGACCCTGTTTGCACAAATGACCGGAGGCTCTCTGATGAACGACTTCACCGTCGGTCTGTCTATCCCACTCAAATGAGGGCCAAATCCATAGCGCTCATGGCCGCCCTGGCACTGCTGCATGGAACGGCTTGGTCGCAAGCGGCCCAAAGCGACAAAACAGCGGGCGACTTTGATCCTGGTTTTCTCGCTGCCATTCACATCGGGGGACAAGCGCCCGACGGTCCTTTTTCGGAGCGCTTCGGCCTGTCGAATACGGTGGGGATTTCTGTGTATCGGCTTGAAGCTGCCGGATGGCGATGGGGGGTGCATTATCGCTTTCAAACCGGATCCGAAGTCCGAGAACCGGGATTGCTAGAAAACCTGCGCGACCCCAGTGGCCGGATCATCGACAATGAGGGCCGCATCGCACTGGTCACCGCCCAACAGCGGGGCACCATATTGTCCTTGTCAGCTGGACGGCTCTTCCCTGCAGCGTTCCTATCCAAAGGCTCAGGCGTATTGCTCGAACTCTTTGGTGGCTTTTGGGAGCACAAGATTCACTTCCAAAACCGCGGCAACAGACTCACCCAACTCGACGAACCTCACATCAAAGGCTACGACCGTCTCACAGGAGGGGTCATGGTCATGCCCCGTTTGGGATATGTGCACGACGCGAGCAACGGGCTGGTGCGCTTTCAACTCGGTGTAGAGGCCATGTTTGGAAGGTTGCAACCCAATAGGGTTTGGAATGCGGACACCATGACGGCCGATGTGGGGCCTAGAAATGACCGCACTGTCGGTGTGTTTGCCGCCTGGATCCTGAGGCTCAAGGCCCGTTCAACAGACGTCGACTATTACCATTAACCTCGGCCTCCCCGTGCTCCTCTATCGCCTCGCCATCCAGATCTTGCGTTTGGGCCTGTGGTGCGCAGCTGCGCTCGGTCACCGCAAGGCCAAGGCCGCCTGGCGTGGAAGAAAAGGCTGGCGTTCTCGGCTGAAACAGGCCGAAATCACCGCTCGAAAAAACGGAAGAACCGGCCCGTGGATTCACTTCCACTGTGCGTCGCTGGGGGAGTTTGAACAAGGTGCTCCAGTCATCCGATTGTGGCGGGAGCAACACCCAGAAGCGCCCATACTGTTGACTTTCTTTTCTCCGTCGGGGATCGAGGGTGTCACTGAGACCGGTGCAGACCACATCGACTATCTGCCTTTTGACACCCCGCGTTCCGCTATGGAATTCTCCCAGGCGCTGGACATTTCGGATGCGGTTTTCGTGAAGTATGAACTGTGGCCGGAATTGATGCGTGCCCTGCACCGCAACCATACCCGACTGCACCTTGTGGCTGCCCGATTCGATGTTGGCCGGCATCCTCTGAACCGGTGGGGTGGGTTGATCCGAAAACACCTCGGCTTGTTGTCTACGCTTCAGGTGCAAGACCTGCAATCCGCTCAGGCCCTCAGCGCTTTTGGCTTCGAGGCTCAAGTCACCGGTGACCCACGGGTAGACCGGGTTTTCTCTGCGACCCAAGAACCCATCCCGGGTCTGATTCAAGAACGCCTAGAGCACATTCACCTGTGGAAAGGAGGCCGGAAGTTGCTCGTCATTGGCAGCGCTTGGCCCGCGGAATGGAAAGCCCTCAAAGACATCCTCGACATTCATCAAGACTGGGCCGTGCTCTGGGCTCCACACGACATTGGGCACCCTGACCTCGAACAATGGCTACGCCGAGAACACACCGACTACCTCTCGCTATGGACGGGACATACACCGGGGCCGGGGACCTATAAAACCTTTGAAAACGTGCCTGGCACCCCCGATATGCTCATTGCAGATGAAATGGGGTTGTTGCGGTTTGCTTACGGCTTGGCAGACTTTGCCGTGGTCGGAGGGGGCTGGGGCCGGGGCGTCCACAACGTTTTGGAACCTGCGGCCTTTGGAATACCCGTATTGTGCGGGCCCAATGTGGCGGGCTTCAGGGAAATCGAAGCATTGAAACAATCCGGTGGACTCAAGGTCTGTGCCACCGCGGAAGATTTGGCGAACCAATGCGGCCTGTGGATGGAATCCAAAGAAGCCCGCGAAGAAGCGGGCCAATCCGCAGCAGCTTGGGTCGTCAAGCAAAGAGGCGCAGCCCTGCGCATTGCAAGCGCCCTGCAGTCCTGCTGAAATGCAGAGGCTACTGCATGAAAAAGGGCACCTGTTACAGGTGCCCTTTTCTTGAGCGAGAAACGAGACTCGAACTCGCGACCCCAACCTTGGCAAGGTTGTGCTCTACCAACTGAGCTATTCTCGCATGGGACGTCAAATTTACACCAAATGATGATGTCTGCAACCTCATCAACAACAAATACCTGTAGAATATCCCATATAATTCTAGGGCAATTCCCAGCATCTTGGTGCATATTGGGACAAGACCTGTTTGCCAGCAGAAACCTATACCAAACCATGAGATTCTTCTCTACTCTCCTTGCCTTGACTTTGGGCATAGCCTCCGCTATGGGCCAAATCAAAACCCCCGAAGCACCTTCTGAGCGCCAATGTGCAGCCCATGAAAAGCACGTCCAAATGATGGGCTTGGATGCTGCATACGCCAAAAGACATGCAGATCTTGAGGCGCACACCGCTGACTTTGTGCAATCCCGGCAGGATGCACGCGCCAATGGCGCCCAAATGCAACCGGTGGTGGTGACCATCCCCGTGGTGTACCACGTGGTGTATGCCAACGGTACGGAAAACATTTCGGACGAACAGCTCATGGAGCAGTTGCAAGTCCTCAATGACGACTTCCGCAGACTCAATGCCGACCAGGACAACATTTGGCCGCAAGCTGCGGATACCGAAATCGAATTCTGTCTGGCGACCCGCGACCCCAACGGCGCACCTTCTTCGGGCATTCTTCGGGTACCCACAACCTCAGGAGCCTTTGGTTCAAGCGATGCCGTCAAGTTCACCAGCCAAGGCGGGTCTGATGCTTGGCCGGCCGACGAATACATGAATTTCTGGGTCTGCAACCTCGGTGGCGGCCTGTTGGGTTACGCCCAATTCCCAGGAGGAAATGCTGCCACAGACGGCATTGTATGCGGCTATCAATTTGTAGGAGTGGATGGTCCCGGAGCTGGAGCTTACAACCTCGGCCGAACCGCCACCCACGAGGTGGGCCACTGGCTCAACCTGCGCCACATTTGGGGAGATGGCCCTTGTGGCTCGGAT
Source organism: Flavobacteriales bacterium (assembly GCA_022428285.1). Classification (GTDB taxonomy): domain Bacteria; phylum Bacteroidota; class Bacteroidia; order Flavobacteriales_D; family Sanyastnellaceae; genus UBA8752. The sequence goes on along the minus strand of JAKMCX010000173.1, from coordinate 8,007 downwards.
GACTTCGTTGCAGACACTCCTGAATCAGACGGTGCCAACTACGGATGCGCTCTGGGCAGTGTCAGTTGCGGTTCCGAGGACATGGTTCAGAACTACATGGACTACTCGGACGACGGCTGTATGAACGTCTTCTCCCAAGGACAAGGCGACCGCATGCAAGCATTGTTTGCTCCCGGTGGAACCCGCGCCAGCATCTTGACTTCCAACGGATGTCTCCCTGCTGTTCCGGACTTTGACCTCGACGCCTCGATCCTGAGCGTCAATGAGCCCAGTGGATTCTCTTGCAGCACGGAAGTCACCCCTTCGGTCACGCTCTTTAACAATGGCGCCAACGCCCTCACTTCTGCGACCATTACCTATGACATTGACGGTGGCGCTTCTGCCACTTACGCTTGGACCGGCTCGTTGGACTTCGGGCAAACAGACGACATTACCCTGCCTGTGCAAACGCCAGGAGATGGCGCCCACGTCTTCAATGTGTCCGTTTCGGAACCCAATGGCGGTCTGGACGAGAACACCTCGAACGACAGCGGCAGCAGCAACTTCTCCCTGGATTCTCAAGGCATTGACGTGACCATGTCATTGACCTTGGACAATTACCCTGGAGAGACCACTTGGACGCTGGTCGATGCCGATGGCAACACCGTCCTCTCCGGAGGGCCCTATGCCGGCTCAGGTGTCGTGGTCGAGTCGGGTTGCGTAGCCGAAGGTTGCTACACGCTCAGCGTATTTGACAGCTTTGGTGACGGCATGTGCTGCGCTTTCGGAAACGGGGGATATGAATTCTCCATCGGAAGCTTGGTCTTGGCCTCTGGCGGTGAATTTGGCTCCAGTGAAGCGTCGGATGTATGCGTCGGAGACATCGTTTTGGGATGTACCGATGCGGAAGCCTGCAATTACAATCCTGATGCCATTGCTGATGATGGCACATGTGACTATTCCTGCTTGGGCTGCACCGACAGCACTTTCTGCAACTACAATCCAGACGCTACGGTCGATGATGGAAGCTGCGCCGATGTGGACGCATGCGGGGTGTGTGCGGGAGACGGATCAAGTTGCTCTGGCTGCACCGATTCTACTGCTTGCAACTATGATGCCTCGGCAACCATTGACGATGGCACATGCTATTTCGCACCTGTGGGTGGAATCTGCGACTGCTTCACTGAATTGAACATCACAGAATCGCTGGCAGGCGGTGCCGCGGGCACTGCAGTCACTTTTGACGGTACAGGAGAAGTGGCTGGGTTGGACATTGTGCTCGACTACACGTCCAGCGCAGGCAGTTGGCCCGCAGACTTGTTGGTGGTGATCACCGCTCCATCTGGAGATTGCATCGAGTTTGGAGGCTTCAGTGCCACGGTTTCTGCCGGCTGTACTGACCTCGGAAACTACACCTTGTGGCCAGAAGATTGGGCCGTCGATGCCTCAGGAGTTTACTCAGCTTCGCTCGACTTGAGTGCTGCTGGATTTTCAGGAGACGGCACCTGGAGTGTGCAGTTGGTCAATGGTTATGCCTCGGCAGGTACCGTTACTTATGTGGCCGACATCACGGTTCAAGACGTGTGCATTGGCGGCGTCATCGACGGATGTACCGACCCTGCATCGTGCAACTACAACGCCGATGCCACTGAAGACGATGGCTCTTGCGCCGACTTTGACCTCTGTGGAATCTGTGCCGGTGACAACAGTTCATGTGGCGGTTGTACCGACAGCACCGCGTGCAACTTCGACCCCGCCGCCGTGATTGACGATGGTTCTTGTGCAGACTTTGACCTCTGTGGGGTCTGTGCCGGTGACAACAGCTCCTGTGGCGGTTGCACCGACAGCACCGCGTGCAACTTCAACCCCGATGCGGTGATCGACGATGGCTCCTGCCTCAGCGAGGGCATTCCTTTGGTGTTGACCATCAATTTGGACAATTACCCTGGAGAAACAACATGGACGCTCACCGACACTTCCGGAACGGCCATTGCCTCAGGCGGGCCTTATGCCGGTGCCGGCACAACGGTCGTCGAAGCATTCTGCGCCCCAGATGGCTGCTACACATTGACCATGCTTGACAGCTTTGGGGACGGCATCTGCTGCACCTTTGGCTCAGGCTCGTACACGTTGACTGCTGATGGCAACACCGTGGCTTCGGGAGGCGCTTACGGCGATGCGGAAGCCACTTCATTTTGCATTGGAGGAGACTACGGATGCACCGATGCCTCGGCTTGTAACTATGACCCCGATGCTCTGTTCGACAGCGGCAGCTGTGACTTTAGCTGCTATGGATGTACCGATCCCGCGAGCTGCAACTACGACGCAGATGCGACCATTGACGACGGAAGCTGTGTCGGGGATGGCGTTGGCATCGAGATCAGCATCACCACAGACATTTATCCGGAAGAGATCACTTGGACGTTGACTGACGATGCCGGCTCTCTGGTGGGGTCCGGTGGCCCGTACACTTCCGAATCCACGACGATTGATGCGTTGGTTTGTGCCGGCGAGGGTTGCTACACCTTCACCATTTCCGACAGCTTTGGTGACGGCATCTACGCTCCGGGTGGTTACACCCTGACGGTGGACGGCGTACTGGTCGCTTCTGGTGCCGATTACGGCGCTGGTGAGACCACCGCATTCTGTACAGACAACCTCAACTTCGGTTGTACTGACCCGTTGGCTTGCAACTTCGACCCAGAAGCAGGCATCGACAATGGAACCTGCGACTTCAGTTGCAATGGATGCACCCTGCCCTCAGCCTGTAACTACAACCCAGACGCCACCATCGATGACGGGTCCTGCCTCTTCGATGACAGCTGTGGGGTGTGTGGAGGAGACAACAGCACCTGTGGCGGTTGCACCGACCCGGATGCCTGCAACTACAACCCCGCCGCTACGGAGGACGACGGTTCTTGCACCTACCCGACGGCGGACAACCTGGACTGCGATGGCAACTGCCTCAACGACCAGGATGGCAATGGAATTTGCGACGAAGACGAAGTTGCCCTGAGCAGCTTTGTCCAGCTCGGCTACGATGTAGTGGGGCAGAACACGGTAAACGGCATGACCACTTACCGGGTATGGGCAGAATTTGCAGACCCCTCTGAGCAATTGGTGGCGGTCTATGGATTTGACTCTGTGCCTTTGTCAATCAGCTCGACCACTTCGTTCTACCAAAACCCATTGGGCGGTGCTTTGGGCGTAGACTACAACCCGCTGCTGCTGACCGTTGACTCGCTCCTCGAGTTCGACAGTTGGGTCACGGTAGGCGGCCAAGACAATTCAGCCGATGTGAACACCATTGGTTTGGACTTTGCGGCATTTGAAGGGTCCGGCGGAGCCTTGGTGGCAGACAATGTCAATGGCGGATCGGTCTTCATCTACCCCGACCTAGAACCCACAGCCTTCCCCGATGCCAATGGACAAGTGCTGATTGCCCAGCTGACCACCGATGGAGAAGTGAACCTGACGGTGAACCTCCAAACACGGAGGGCAGACGGAGAGAACCCTCAGGTGCTGCAGCAAAGCCTCACCTTCCAAGAAGTGTACGAGTGCTTTGGTGACTTCAACACCGACGGCCTCATCGGAATTGCCGACTTGCTGATGCTGTTGGGCGACTTCGGTTGCCCTGCCGGTTGCAGCTACGACATGAACGGAGACGGTGGTGTTACCACCTCAGACATGTTGGTCATGCTGGCCATCTTCGGCACAGAATGTGACTGAACCACAAGCCGTCAAGACAACAAAAACCCCGATCAGTTGGTCGGGGTTTTTTTGTGCCCGGAGGTGGAGGAGTGGGACTTGGCCATGGCAGAGAGCAACCGTTCATTCTGTTCGACACTGCCTACCGATATGCGCAGCAGACGATTGAGCACGTGGTCCGAATCCTCGTGAAAGAATTGGCGCACGACCACACCCTGTTCCAAGAGCCCTGCATGAAGGGCCCTGGCATCCTTGGTCAGCAGGGAGAGAAAATTGCCCTCTCCTTCGACCACGGTCACGGAGGTCTTGTCGATGCACAATTGAACGGCAGCATTCACGCGGCCCCTTTCTGCCACAGCCGCCTCTACACTTGCGCGGAGTTCATCCCCGAATTCTGTCAGCAACATTGTGCCCACAGCTTGGCTCAACGCGTTCACAGGGAACGGCATCCTTGCCGCATCCATGACGCGGATCAGATCGGGGTGTGCAGAAACGAAACCGAGACGCAATCCCGCCAAGCCCAATTTGGACAAACTGGACAGGCACACGGCATTGCCCAGGTCCACCACCTCATTGGCCAAGGAGCGGACCGATGCATACTCTATGTAGGCCTCGTCGAGCACAAAAAGCACCTCGGGATGGCGCACCATGACGGCTTTCATGGCATCGGGGTCGACCACGCTCCCCGTCGGATTGTTGGGGGTGGCCAGAAACACCAGGTTGGGCCGAACCGCCTTCAAAGCGGCCTCGAGGGCAACGAGGTCCGGCTCTAGGTTTGGCTCGAAGTCAAAAGTGTGCGTCTCCAATCCATGGGCAGTGGCCGCCATTCGGTATGCCTCAAAACTCATTTCTGGTACGAGAACCCGGCCGACAGTTTGTCCTTGTCGGGGGCGGCCAAATGCTGCGCACAGCCGCCCGACCAAGTCATCGGCGCCATTGCCAACGGACATCGCGTCCGAGCGTCGCACGCCGAAATGCAGCGCAGCCGCCTCGCGGAGGGCCGCACACGATCCGTCGGGATAGCCCGCCAGCGCCACGTCCATCGTCACTTCTCCAATGCGCTTTTTCATCTCCTCCGACATGGGGAAGAGGGCCTCATTCCTGTCGAGTCTGACGGCGTCTTGGGTCTTGGCCTGCGCGAAGCGGGGCGCGGCAGTCATCAGGCCTTCCCGCACGAGGGCGAGGGCTGAAGCAGGGCGGGGGAATGGAGTCTGAACGGACATGGCGGGGGAATTTGGATGTCCGCAATGTGTCCAGGCACTCCTCTGGCTGCACTGACCATCGTCATCGAAGCCGATGCGCTTCGTCGGTATCAGGCCCCAGGCCGGGCATAGACCTCTAAATGGAACCGTCCAATCTCATGGCGCGCGCGAACCAGCGCTTCAGGTTCTACCGCCTCCCCCATTGCCGAGGTGAGCAGCAGCAATTCCGAGGTGATGATCGACGCGGTTCTGATGGCGCGTTTTCCTTCAACGCCTTCTGGAATGGGGACCGTCACCCGGACCCCATTTTCCACGGCCATCAAATCGAAAACCACCACAAATTGCCTTTCTGAAAAGTCCCACGTGAAGGTCACCCTGTCCGCTTCAGAAGAAACCGACAACGGCACATCTCCAGCCAACCTGCGCTCAATCCACCGCCCCTCGCCCACCTGCATCACGGTTTGGTGGGCCGTCCAACGGGGCAGGTTTTCAGGTCTACTGAGAAAGGACCGCACGGCCTCGACTGTTCCTGGCAGCTCCCCCACTACGGAGGTCGGAATGTCCCCAGCCCCTTCATCGTCTCCCAAATAGGACTTCATCGAATTGGCCAGTTCTGCCATGCTTCCCTCCTTGAATGTCCCCTCTTCTGCAGTTTCGGTTCGCTCAATCAACTCGATGAAATATCCCGTCTGCTCTCGCGAGATGAACACCTGTCTCAACCCGCTGAGCGGGTCGTGCACAATGCGATTTGACGTCATTGAAATGCCCGCGTCCTCCAGCTTCTGAAATGCCACCGCAAGGTTGTCTACAGCATATGCCACATGGTGAATCCCGGGGCCGTGCGCTTCCAAATATTTTCAGAAAATGCTGTTTTCTGTCAACCCTTCGGTCACCACCACAACGCGCGAGGGGTCACCGGGCAGGTGCAGCACATGATTGAGCATGTCGTACCCGCCCTCGGGGGCACTGCCCGCATTGACCTTTTGCTCCCGGACCCATCCAAAACCGAGGATGTCGATGTGAAATCGCGTGCAGACTTCCGCATCGGGAACGATCAAGGTGTAATGGTCGATGCGACCCAAGGAAAGCGGAAAAGGATTCATGACATATCGGATTCAGGAACGAGAAAAGCACCAAAGGAAGAAGCGAAGACCCCGTCGGGATCCCAGCGTTTCCGGGACACAACAAGATCTGGCCAGAGGGCACCAAAATGACCTTGCCAAAATTCTGGGGTTTCAGGAGGTGTGTCTGGCAGGTATCGCTCACCTCCCGCCTGGCGCACGCGGCGGTACACTGCTTCGTTGTCCGCCATCAACTCCGAAATACGACGAGGAGTGGCGGGTTCAGCCCGTCTCAGCAGGCCCCAAAACAGACAATATTCGGCTTCGGGCAAGCGAAAGAAAGGCGCGGACAGCAGGTCTGTTTTCAAGGGGAAAAACAAGACAGGACCACCGCCAATGTCTTGCGATGGATGCAGACGACTGAACTCCGAATCCAACAATTCCAAGCCTCGTTGGTCCAACGGAACCCAAGAACACAGCTCTGGATGGGGCGCCGCACCGCGGAACTGCTCTTCCAAAACCAATGGCGGCACCCGAAAACAGAATTCCCGCCAGTCCATCTCCCATTCATGGGACAAACCTGGCTCACATCCGAGCCCCGACCTGTCGATGCAACCGCGACCACCATCGTGAGGCCCACCCACAAAGTCGACCATTTCCAGGTTATAGACCCAGTTTCCGGGAACCTCATCCAAGGCCCGCTTCACATCCGAATCTGCCATCGGCATGACCTCCGTGGAATTCATCTTGGTCACGATGGACGCCTTGGATTTTTCTGCCGCAAAAGCATGAATGAGGTCTGTTGTCCGATGTCGGGTGCGGTGCTCAACATCCTTGATCATGGCCTTCAAAGAACCGTAGCAAGCTTGGACCAGGCGCACCTTTTCAGGAGCCGGTTCAAGCGGAATGACCGCCTTTGTGATGATGCCAAAGGCGCCATGGGTTCCGCGAACGGCATTGAACAAGTCCCGATGAGTGACCGAACTGCATCGGATCACTTCGCCCTCACCAGTGACGACTTCCAACTCGAGGAGGTGGTCCATCTGGGATCCCCGCCAGAACGACATGAAGCCAAAACCACCCATGGAAATTGTCCCGCCCACCGACACTTTGAGCCAATCTGTGACAATCGGCGGTGTCCTGCCTCGCTGCATGGCCGTTTCCAATACCAAGTCCCAACCCGCTCCTGCCTCAACCTCAATGTGGTCATCAGATAGCGAACAGACCGAGCACATGGACTTCATGTCCAGAACAATTCCCCCGCGGGCCTGCATTTGCGCACCTGCCGAATGGGCAAACCCCCTCGGTGAAAGCACAATGCCGTTGGCGCGACAGAATTTCACCGCCAGCGACACGTCGTTCACACCCGCTGGCCGCAGCACAACTGCAGGCCGACGGCGGCGCACTTTGCCAAAATCCCAGGCGGCCATTTCCATCCGCTCCCCAGAAGAAATCACCTCGCCTTCAAATGCAGGCAGCCCCTCGACCCAATCGGGTGGAGCCATGTCCTTTTCCGCACTTTCCATGAGGGCATCCCAGGCCAACGACAATTCAATTCGGAGCGCGTCGCGGTCGTTTTCGGTCAAACCATCGCCTGCATTCAACTTCTGAATCGGCCCTTCCAAAGCACCCAAAGGCGTCCCGGAAAGCGCCAAGTTTTGAAGCCCTGACCATTCAACAGCCAAGCCCTGGGCCCTCATTTCCTCATACAGTTCAGCCGGTGTCATGGCCTCAAATGTATCCCCATCAGGTCAGATTAAACAGCCCCGAACCCAAGCGCACAACAGGATCTTGGATCGACCTCGCTTCCTCGCTAAATCCAAGAATGCAAAAAGGCAGGCTCATCCTCTCCATGCAATGGCTCTGCACAGTGCTGGGGTCAAGACCCCGCAGAGACCTCCCCCTTGAAGAGGAAGCCAAAACACCAAGCTTTCACGTCCCCCTTAAGCGGGGAGATTTTGTACCCGGAGCGGGACTTGAACCCGCACGGCCCTACGGGCCAACGGATTTTAAGTCCGTCGTGTCTACCAATTCCACCATCCGGGCAGGATGGCGAA
>JAKMCX010000151.1 GCA_022428285.1 Flavobacteriales bacterium | reverse complement strand
CGGATCTCCGCCGTCAACCCAATCGGTTCATCCATAAAGGACGTGATGGGCGGATTGATGGTGTCCATTCCTGTATACACCGTGCCATCGGGCGCCGTGTAGGTCAATTTGATGTTGGGCACTTCCAGTTTCACCGGCTGAGGCTGGACCACCAGCGCCTTTACCTTTTCCTCACTCGTAGGCTCGAGAATGGTGCTGCACAAAGCCTCACTCAAATGGATTTCGGGATACTCGACGTTCGGAGCATCCTCAGGCCCCCACTCGGCCGCCCCCCCTTCAGAGAATTGGTAGTCTTCATCCGAAGCAATTTCATCTCGCCATACCTGCATCATAATTTGATCCAGTATGCTAGCCCTAAGGATGATGCCTGCAGACACCCCTATGGCAGCAGCCCCTGTGATATTTCCTGCAACTCCAGCGGAGATGGCGGCTACCCCTAGACCCGCTGCTAAAAGAGGCGCCATACCGGCAATCACTTGTGGGGCATGCAATGAAGTCTGAAGCGAATTGTCCACATCTAGGAAAGATGTAGCCAGTGGAGGGTAAACTTGACTGGACTCCGCACTGACTTGGAAATCAGCAGGATCCACAGTCCTGCTCCAGCTGTAGTCTTGAATGCTTGAGCAGGCTGAAACATTCGCTGAAGTGACGTTGTAATCCGACGGAATGAGCGCGGCATACCATTCGTGATAGGAGCTGGGCTCTTCATGGACGAACGGACAGGATGCCGCACTTCCCAAATTCAAGAAGATTGGACCATTCATTCCGCGCCCTGGGATGACCGCCACGAGATAGAAGTCTTGCTCGTCGTCATCGCTCAGCGTGTAGCTGTAGCTCAATGATGACTCACTGGTTTCGCTGTTGGCGCGCGTTTCCGTGATGGTGTTGAGGTCTTGGATGTCAGCAACAAATCCGGCGCCATTGACTTTTAGCCCAGCTGAATAGGTGTCATTCCATGTTCCCGTGAGCTCTCGCGTCTTGGTGTACTCTTCTATGTTGGTTCTTGTAATGGTCTGTGTGAATTCGGCACCGCCTCCACTAAAGGTGATGAAAAACGGCTCGAAATGGGCATCGTTCCACAGGCTCGCATCGGCGACCAAACTTGAATTCAATGGTTGACCTTCACTGTTGGCGGCTTCACCAAAATCATCGATTGAGAAAGAGTTGTACGCTTCGGCAGTGCCCTCAAGGTTGGTGGCCCAATCCGACAGATTGTCTACATCAGCAAATTGTTCGATGTTCTCAAACAGCTTGGTCCGGGCATTGATTTTTTCGAGTTCATTCTCTGCCAGCATCATTTTCCATTGCCGGATCTGGTTGTTGTAATACCGAACGGAATCCAGGGTGATGTCCTCTCCTAGGAAGCGGTAGCCCGGTCCTGTGCGGTCGTCTCCGGTTGTGGGGTCACTGAGAATTCGGGTCCACAACTCTTGGGAGACACCAATTTCGGCCGCGGATTCCGCCACGATTCCAAGCAGTGTGGCGTCGTAGCCCAGTGCTGCGACTTCTAGGTTGGGAAGGTCATAGCCTTTGGTCAATGTGCTGGCTTGATTGGGGATGTTGTTTCCTACGGTATTCAGCCAGTCTTGGTAAAACAATTCCCACCTGTGGTCATCATTGTTGGCAAGGAACATGTCTGTTCGAACGGTGTCGGGGTCATCTCCCGCATCATCGGGCTGAGGCCAAACGGTGCGCGATGGGTATTGCCAAGGCAAGTTTTCATAGGGAACGTTGCTCGCCGTGCCATCGGGCCAGTTGTACAATTCAGGATGGGCACTGAAATAGCTGTTGCGGGCGATTTCTAGCGTTGCGATGTCCACTTGTTCTATGGTGTACTGCGTTTTCATGAAATGACTGGCAGGCAGCTGACTTGTGACCACCCGGTCCATCCAACCCATACAGAAGTTCCGAATGTTGAGTTGGCCATTTGTTATGAGGAAGGTGCCATCACTGCCTGTTTGGACCAATGGAATGAAATCCACGAGTCCATCGTCATTGGCATCTTGGAAATACATCTCGGACTGGGTCGAGATTTCCAATCCCAAATCTTGGGCCATCGTTCCCGATGATGCCGCCATGAGCGCGTTTGCAGCTGGATTGATTTTGAAGGCTTTCATGACCCCCATGGATGTATTGGTCACGGTACCAAAGAACACGTCCTGGTTGATGCCATAATCCATGTTTTGTTCAATGCCGGAAGTGGTGACGGATTGATTGAACGTGAAGGTTTCGGTGAGGTCAAATCCGCTTCCAGATGTGCTTGAATACTGCTCGCTGTGCACGATGCCGACGTTACCTTCAACCTCTATGTTCATCTCAAAACTCTTTGAGGCACCGAAACCAAACTGAATACCATTACTCAGCCCAATTTTCGGTATGAGTTGGTAGTTCTGTTCTCTCGATTTGGTGTCTGTATTCGAGAATGAGATGTTCTTGCTGAAACTCATGCTCGAACCTTGATCAATGCTCGAATAGCTCGCATCTCCTGGTGGGTCGCGCAAGACAAATTCGAGCACAGGCTCGGCAGAGACAGGGACATCGGCTGTTGCCATGTATTCGCCCAATATGATGGCATTGAATGTGCCGCGCTGGTAAACCAATGGTTTGATGCCATCGCTTCCAGTGACTTGGGATCGCAGGAGGAAGGGGACGCTGTCCAGCGGTAAAGTCTCCGGAATCAATGTCTCAAATGGACGCCATTGCGCAATGCTCTCACTTCCGCGGAAGAGCTGTAACGAAAGAAGTCCTCTTGGAACGATGTCATTCGGATTAAAAGAGGGAGCCATGCCCCTGAATCCATAGGTCAGACCTTCTTCCGTATCAACGATGATATTCTCGATTTGCTGGGTGATGTTATCGAGGGGAATGGTGTCCTCGGTTCCGAAGACGCCGGCCCCAAGCGTGTTGAGCACAGAGATATGGTAGTCCTCTCCAAACACCACTTCGGTGTCCACCAATTCATGGTCGATGTTTAAGGTGTCAATCTTGGTTTTGAAGCGCCTTTCTGGCTGAATGTGCATGCAATAGGCCTTGTCAGTATTGACCATGGGTAGGCCGAAGGGGAAGGGCATGATTCCCTCAAAGGATGGGTCACCTTCGATGGCGAATTGACGCCAACTGTCCAGGAGGCTGGCAAGAGGGGCGACGTAGAACTCGCTGCCCTCTTGGACTTCCAAGTTGGTTTCGCCGAGGAAAATTCGACCGACACCTGGTGTCAAATCCGGGTGGCGATCTGTGGTGCATGTTGCGTCATCTCCTACCTGGCGTTGTTCAACGCTGATTTGAGGAGTGGGAAAGTGGACGAGGTCGATACGGTGGTAGGCGCTCGATGGGAGTGCGTCTCCCTGAAGTGCCTTCCCGGGGTATTGCACTTCTTGGTTCCATGCGGTTTTTTCAATGGTCTTCCATTGGGCGTAGGCTGGGTCGTTGAAGTTGTAGTTGCCTTCGCCGTCGTCTTTGGTGGCGTCGCGGAAGGCATGCACCCAGCTGTCGACGGGTTCACCTTCCCAGCCCATGACATCAAGGTCGCTGTAGTCGTTTTTGGAGAAGATGGCGGGGAAGCCCGCGGCATCATGAGGTGTCGCCATGCGATAGTGGCCCGGTGTGACGAGGACGTCATATTGTCCTTTGATGTCCGTGGTCACCTGTACGGCATGGCAGGTGTGGGCGAGGGAGAAGCTTTCGCTGTTTTCGACCGGGTTTTCCTTGACCAACTGGAAAGAGGCGATGCCAAGGTTGTTTTGGGAGGCGTCCCACTCCTTGGCCGCTTGAACTTCACCTCCGATCACGCGGCCCACAATCCTGCGGGTGGTGACGTCGATGAATTGGAATTGGGGGTCCACACTCCCATCGAAATTGCGGGGGGAGGGTCCTGTGACGTAGACCACCTTTCCGCTGGTGGGGGTGGAATTGAAGGTGTGGTCATCATCCGTTCCTTCCTCATCAAGGTGGGTAAAGATGGGCTCGATGGTGTGCTCGCCCCGGCTCACCGAGATGGTCAGGTGGCCCAATTCGTCCGTTTCGAAAGGTTCCTGCTGATCGTCGCGCAGGAGTACGCCGTCGACTTTGAATCGGACGCCTTTGACCGGGCAATTGGAGGCCATGGGGTCGCCGGTGCCGGAGTAGTCCGGGTGTCCG
>JAKMCX010000150.1 GCA_022428285.1 Flavobacteriales bacterium | reverse complement strand
ACATGGCCTACAGAGACCAGTTGATTCCCACGGGAGCGTTGAACGACGTGGGTGCGGCCTTGCGTCAAAATGTGCCAAACAGCAACCGCACGGGTGTGGAAATGGAGTTTGGTTGGCAGATTTCCGATGCGCTGGAACTTGGCGCTCAAGCCACCTTGTCGCGCAGTCGTATCGATTCATTTACGGAGGTGATCTACGACTACGGGGTGAACTTTGACGAGTACAACATCATTCCGGTCGAGCACGTGAATACTGAAATCGCGTTTAGTCCGCGGGTGTTGTGGGGTGCGCAGCTTCTGTGGCATGCGGTGAGGCCCGAGACGCCGGCGGGTATCGCTTTAGACATGGAGTGGGCAACGCAGCATGTCAGTGACCAATTCATGGACAACACCGGCAAAGCCGCGATCCTGCCCGCTTATACTGTTTCCCAGCTGAGGGCGAGCCTGCACATGCCAACGGTCAAAGACGGCAAAGTGCTTGACCGCACCCGACTCGACGTGTGGGTGGAGAATGCGCTCGATGCTGAATACAGTGCCAACGGCTACACTTACAGCTACGCTGCCGGCCCCGACTTCTATGCGCTGGAGAACTTTTACTACCCGCAAGCAGGGCGCCACATCAATGTGGCCTTGACCTACAAGTTCTAAGCGGCGAGAAGCCGTTTAGTCTTGGCGTTGGGATTCCGCTGCGAAGGCCTCCAAGAAATGGGGGTCTTGCTCGACGGCCGATCCCACCACGGCGAGGTCGGCTCCGGCCGCCCACGCGTCCATCACCGCGTCGGGTGTGGTCATGCCGCCTCCTGCGATGATGGGGCAGGGTACGGCCGCGTTTACAGCCGCGATCATCTCGGTGGAGACGGGGCGCTCTGCGCCGCTGCCGGTGTCGAGGTACATGCACTGCTGGCCGAGGTAGTGGCCTGCGAGTGCAGTGGTGGCTGCGATGTCGGGCTTGTCGCCCGGAATGGGCAGCGAACCGCTCATGTAGTGGGCCGTGGTGGTTCGGCCACCATCGATGAGCATGTAACCACAGCCCACGGCGTCCAGTCCAAGCTCGCGAACCCGGGTGGCGGCCTCCACGTGTTTGCCGATGAGGGCGTCGGGATTGCGGCCGCTGATGACGGAGAGAAACAACAGGGCGTCAGCCTCTGAGGTGAGCTGGCTGGGCGAACCTGGGAAGAGCACGATGGGCTTGTCGGTCTTGCCGCGGATCCAAGAAGCCACTGTGTCCATGGACCCTTCGGTGACGAGGCTGCCTCCCAGCAACACGGTGTGCACAGCTTGGAAGCTGGCATCGCCCATCCAATCGAGGTCTGTTTCACCCTTGATTTTGTCGGGATCCACCAACACGGCCAAGCCTTTGCGGCCTGCAGCGCGATCGGCTTCCAACGCGGTGATCCAGCGCTGAGAAAGGATGGATGAAGGGTCCTGATTCACGACTTCGAAGATGGGGAAGCAATCCTTTGGATGATGTCCGGACGCAAAAGGCCGTGCCCGCAAGGGTGAAAATGGACAGGACCACACCCTTTGAGGGCCTTTGAATTTCGGGGTTTGATGACCTTGTCACGCTCGCCAAAGTGTGCTTCTAGGACCCCGGGGTGGGCTTTGGCAGTACTGCGTATGCGCCTTCTGGAGGGCCAGAATTTCCTCAAGGAGATCCAACAGTCGATCACCATGGACCACATGTCTGCTGTTTCGAGGTGAAACAGGGAGAACTGATGGAAATGCGCGGGCAAGACCCGGACCGACCGCAACATGTGCAAGAGCTGAACCAAGGATTGGCGTTGCCGGCCACTTTGGTTCAGCCAAGCGCGGCCGATGGCCGTGTCCACCGAAAAGCGGTACCCTGGATTTTTCACCAGCCCGTCTGGTGCCATGACCAAGACGCGGTCAAAACGGTGGGGTTGGTCCGTCCACCAGGAAAGCGCCACGCGGCCCCCCAAGCTGTAACCGATGAGGGTGCCGTTGAATTGGAGCCCTTCGTTCTCGAGGATTTGATCGATGGCTTCGTACCACAATTGGGGATCGAGTGGCCGGTGGTGGCCTGAAGATTGTCCGTGGGCCGCCAAATGCGGCATCAGGACTGCGGTGTC
>JAKMCX010000131.1 GCA_022428285.1 Flavobacteriales bacterium | reverse complement strand
GCTGTCTGTTTGGCCGGGATCGGCAAAAACCCGGATGTCAAACTGGATTTCAGCGTCTTGTTCCGGCGGGGCAGGACTGGATGGTATCGGGGGCGCACCTTCGGACTGCCTTTTTGGTGATTCGCATCCCCAAAAGATGAACAGCAGGGTGGCCATAGGGAGCATTGAAAAGCGCATCTGCCGGGAATGTAAAGCCAAAAAAAAGGGGCTGCAGATGCAGCCCCTTTTCGGTGTTGTTTACACTGGGTTCAACATCAGTTGCAGTTGTGGCCGAAGTAGACCAAGATGCTCAGGACGTCGCCCACGGAGATGAAGAAGTCTCCATCGACGTCTTGGGGACAGCCGTCATCATCTGCCACGCACTGACCCAATTCAGCATCCCAAATGGTGCCTTCACCACAGCAATCGCCATCGGCGCAGTCGTTTTCAGGTGTCGGAGGGAGGAGCACTGCATCGATGACATGGACCACGCCATTGTCGGTGACGATGTCGGCGACGGTGACTTGGGCATCGTTGATGAAGATGGATCCGTCACATTCAATGCTCACTTCTACGTCCTCTCCCAAGAGGGTCGTTGCTGTGGCGCCGTCTGCGAGGTCGGTGGAGAGCACCTGCGCTCCAATCACATGGTAGAGCAAGATGTCGGCGAGCTCAGGCAGCGCGAGCAGGTCTTCTGCAGAGGCGTTGAGCGCGCCTGCCAATGCCAAGAACGCATCGTCGGTGGGCGCGAATACCGTGAAGGGGCCTTCACCGGAGAGCGTTCCAGCAAGGTCGGCTTGGATGACAGCAGCCTCGAGGAGGGTGTGTACGTCGCTGTTGACGATGACGTCGACCACGGTGTAGGGCTCTGGTACGAGCAGCACCGCATCGATGACGTGCACCACGCCGTTGTCGGTGACGATGTCGGCGACGGTGACTTGGGCGTCGTTGATGAAGATGCCGTCATCGTTGATGGTGACGGTCACGTCTTCTCCCAAGAGGGTCGTTGCTGTGGCGCCGTCTGCAAGGTCGGTGGAGAGCACCTGCGCTCCCACAACGTGGTAGAGCAGGATGTCGGCGAGCTCAGGCAGCGCGAGCAGGTCTTCTGCAGAAGCATTGAGGGCGCCAGCCAGTGTCAAGAAAGCATCGTCTGTCGGTGCAAATACCGTGAAGGGACCTTCACCGGAGAGCGTTCCAGCGAGGTCTGCCTCTATGACGGCAACTTCGAGGAGGTTGTGCACGGAACTGTTGACGATGACGTCCACCACGGTGGTCTGGTCATTGTCCTCCACAATGATGGTGCCGACCATTCCTTGATGCTCGGCATTGTTGCCAACGCCATCTTCATAATGGTAGACCCCTGGGACGTCGAAAGTGACGGTTCCCAAACAGTTACTGAAAAACCACCAAGCGTAGTTTGATGACAGGTTGAACGGTACTGGATTGTCGAAGTCCTCTCCCGTGAAACTGGTTTCTCCGTTGATGCTGTGCGATCCCCCGTAGTTGGTAAAGGAGACAGATTCACCAACTTGTATGGTCAGTTCAGAAGGATGAATTTCGTAATTGTAGACGGCGACATGATGGTCTCCGTTGCATTGGGCATACGTGGCAAAGGTGCCAGCGAGGATGCCCAGGAGGGTTAGCAGAAAACGCATGGTAATGGTTGTGAATGAGATAGAAGAACATTGCTGTTTCGATGATGTTCAGACGACGGTGAAATGACGGTTGTATTTTGTGCAGATATGACGGCGAAATCCAGACTGAACGCCTTGACTTTTCTGGCTTTGGCCATTGTTGCAGGGTGTCAAACTCCAGAACGAACCGATGCCCCGACGGAAGGGGAGTTCTGGGGCGGGTGGCATTTCCAAGACACGGCTCAAGTGTGGAGGCCGGCCGAAGTGCCGGGGAGCATCCATGCAGATCTCCTGCGCCATGCATTGATTTCTGATCCCTTTGTTGGAATGGAAGAACGGGCCCTTGTGTGGATAGAGGACGAAGATTGGCGTTACCGATGTCAGGTTCCAGCGCATCCAAATGATTCGAGCGGTTGGGAAGTGCTGTTTGAGGGTTTGGATACTTATGCCTCCGTTGTCTTTCGAGGCGATACTGTTTTGAAGGCCAACAACATGCACAGAAGTTGGCAAGTCGCGCTGCCTCCGGATGCCGTTGGCGATACTTTGGAAGTGGTCTTGCACAGTCCAGTGCGCCGCGGTCAGGTGCAGCTCGACCGTTCGCCTTGGCCCGTTCCTGCGAGTAATGAAGCCCGGCCGATTGGGCGGCAAACGAGCGCGGTCACGCGAAAGGCGATGTACCACTTTGGGTGGGACTGGGGGCCACGGTTGGTGACCAGCGGGATTTGGAAGCCTGTGAGGTGGGTGCGTCCCGCCGATGCTTTGCCAGATTTCCGTTGGGAGTTGCAGGATTCATCGGGAGATTCGGTGCGTTATGCGTTGATTTTTGATGGGCCTGTTCCGGAGCTTGAATTGGACTTGACACTGCGCGATTCGTTGGTGGATGTGGTGGTCGAGCGGAGCTCAGATGCGCGCTTTGAAGTCGTCTGGAGTGGCGCGGAATGGTGGTGGCCCCTGGGCATGGGAGAGCAGCCGCTGTACGACTTGAGTTGGACCGATTCTGGGGGGCGGACGGGGATACACCGGTTTGGAGTGCGGACGTTGGAATGGGTGAGAGCATTGGATGGATATGGCCGGTCTTTTCGCTGTGTTGTCAATGGCAAGGCCATTCAACTGAGAGGGGCCAATGTGATTCCTCCCGATTACTTCCCGGTCCAATCGCGGGAGCGTTTGACAGAAATGGTGGGCCATGCTGTGGCTGCCAACATGAACATGTTGCGCATTTGGGGAGGGGGAGTTTATGGCGATGAAAAGCTATATGACCTCTGTGATTTCCATGGAATATTGGTCTGGCAAGATTTCATGTCTGCGTGTGCCATGGTTCCGGGAGACGCCGGCTGGAAGCAGAACTTCCTGGCAGAAGCCGAGGAGTCCATCCGCCGATTGCGCAACAGAACCTCCCTGGCCTTATGGTGTGGTAACAATGAATCGGAGCATGCATGGCGCGCATGGGGATGGCAAGATCTGTACGGCCTCCACGGGACGGATTCCGCTGAAGTGAGGAACGCATACGCTGCTGTTTTCGAAGAGGCCTTGCCACGGTTGACCGATGACTTAAACGGCGGGTTTTATTGGCCATCATCTCCGCATGCTGGCCCTTTTGAGCCTCGAGAGGTCGGCTCTGAGGCGTGGCGTTCTGGCGACCAACACGACTGGGGGGTGTGGTTTGGAACCGCGGATTTCGATTATTACTCCAAGGAGTCCGGGCGGTTTGCCAGTGAATACGGCTTGCAAAGCGTGCCCAGCAGAAAGACGTTGTCGGCTGTAGGGGTGGATCAATTTGAGGACAGCGTGTTTCAATTCAGACAGCGTTGTACCATGGACTGGTTGGAGCCTGGTTTCGACGGATGGGACATGATGCGGTATTACGCCGGGCGGTACTTCGCGCATCCAGATTCGACACGGGCTGCGGGTATGGACCGTCTGGACCGGTGGATTCACCTGACCCAATTGACCCAAGCGGAGGGATTGCGGCAAGCCCTAGAGCGCCACAGATGCGCTTCACAAAAGACGGCGGGCTCGCTGTATTGGCAGTTGGACGATGTATGGCCCACTGTTTCGTGGTCGACTGTGGACCATGCTGGACGTTGGAAGCTGGCCCATTATGCGGTCCGCCATGCCAACCAACCTGTGCGGATGATGTGGGACAGGAGCAGCGAAGAACAGGTGCGTTTGGTGGCTCAAAACCTGGGCAGCACTTCTGTTTTGGGCGAAGCTTCTTGGGCGGTTTTCAATGGGGGCGGGGATACCCTTTCATCGGGGAAGGTGGACCTCAAGGTGAGTCCCCAATTGGGTGTGGTGGAAGTCACGGTTGAGCCGCAGATGGAGGAGCAGGCCATTTTGGCGTGGTCATGGACCAGTTATGACGGGGTGCCTTTGGATTCAGGAGCGGTGGCTTTGGACCGGCCCGCGGCCATGGTTTGGTCGCCAGTGGAGGTGCGCTGTACACCTGCAGATGGAGGCGTTTGGTTACAGTCCGAAGCCCCGGTATGCGGGGTCCAGTTGACTGCCGAAACCGAGGGGCGGTTTGAGGACAACGGATTTATTCTGCTGCCTGGAAAGCCATATTGGGTGGGCTTTCAGGCTCCTGATGGCAGCAGCGTCAAGCCAGAGCAAGTGGAAGTGGCCCACTTGGGACAGTATTCGAAAGGGGGCATCAGCCCGCGGTGACGCGCGTTAAAGGCAGCCGAAGAGAAAGGCACCCAAAAGCCCTCCTGAGATGGGGCCAACCACGGGGATCCAAGCATAGGCCCAGTCGCTGTCGCGTTTGTCAGAAATGGGCAAGAGTGCGTGGGCGATGCGGGGTCCAAGGTCCCTGGCGGGATTGATCGCATATCCCGTAGGCCCTCCCAAGGCCATACCAATTCCCAAGACCAGCAAGGCCACAGGGAGCGCGTCTAAAGCGCCCATGCTCTCAGCAGGGGAGGCGATGCAGAGGGCGCCAAAAACCAGAGCGAACGTGCCAATGGCTTCTGTGACCAGGTTCCAAATGGTGTGTCGGATGGCAGGGGCTGTGCAAAACGTTGCCAGTTTGAGGTCAGCGTCGGCGGTGGCGTCGAAGTGCGGTTTGTAGGCCAGCCATGCCACAGAGGAGCCCAACATGGCGCCTGCCATTTGCGCTGCGATGTATCCGGGTACGAGGGCAGGGTCAAAATCAGCAAAAGCGGCAAATCCGAGGGTGACCGCAGGATTGAGGTGGCCGCTTCCACCCAAAGCCGTGGATGCATATACGCCCAGAAAGACAGCAATGGCCCATGCCCAGCTGATGACCACCCATCCGGAATCGTGGCCTTTGGTTTTCTCCAAAACAACGTTGGCGACCACCCCGCTTCCAAGGAGCATGAGCAGGGCCGTACCAATAAATTCAGCGATGTAGGGTTCCATGGTGGTTGTGCTGGAGGTCAAGATAGCGTCTCTCACCTTTGGCGTCGTGGCCGTTCAGATATGGGCGGGACAGGAGGAGAGGTGAGCTGCATCTCGTTGTTATTGCTCTCCGTTATTAGGTCTTTCAATTATTTATATAGAATTTATGTCGTAAATTATATGTGCACGACCTAGTTCCTATGAAGCCGCTGATCATCAATTTCACCCCAACGGGTATGATCCCCCAAAAAAGGGATGTTCCCAGTGTGCCCATCACATCAGCGGAGATTGTGGAGCAAGTTCATGAGGCCTTTGAAGTTGGCATCACCATGGTTCACATCCATGCCCGCCAAAAGAACGGCGTTCCAAGTTCAAAGGCCAAGGATTATGCTCCCATCATCGAAGGCATTCGGTCACATTGTCCAGGGTTGGTCATCTGTGCTTCCTTGAGTGGAAGAAATGTGACGGATCCCGCGGCCCGGTCTGAGGTACTTTCCTTGCAGCCCGATATGGCTTCATTGACGCTGAGTTCATTGAACTTTGTCAAAACGGCGAGCATCAACAGTCCCGAAACCATTCAAGAATTGGCCGAACGGATTGCAGCAGCAGGCGCAAAGCCCGAGTTGGAAGTGTTCGATACAGGCATGGTCAATTACCTGGGGTACCTCATTCGCAAAGGCCTCATTCGGGCGCCTTATTATGTGAATGTGCTGCTCGGGAACATTGCTGGAGCACAGCTCAATGCGGCCCACATCTCTGCATTGGAGCGGGATTTACCCGATGGTGCATTGATTTCACTTGCAGGTTTGGGCCAATATCAACTCGATGCACACTTGGTCTCTATGGGGCTTGGTATGGGGGTCCGTGTTGGTTTGGAGGATAACGTGCATTGGGACCGCAAAAAGAGCAGGCTCACGACCAATATCGAGTTGCTTGAGCGCATTCATGCCCTCGCAGAAATTGCACGCCGTCCCATGATGAGCCCCGAAGAATTCGGAGAGCTGGGATTCTATAACAGCAACCGACATGCTGCCCGCGCATGACCTGACCTTGTTGGGGTTTGGCCCCCATGCTTACCCCATGTTGGTGGAGCTTGCGGCTGCACATTGGGGCAAGGAGGCGCCGCATTTGCGCATCCAGGTCATCCACAACCTTCCGGCATCAAATGACCTCCTGGAAGGGGTGATGCCCGCATCATGGAATTCACCGGTTTTTACGCCCTTGGAAAAATGGCAGCCGTCTGAAGCAGACGGCACTTGCATGCTGGGGGTGCTCAGGGAGCCTGCGGCTTCTGCGGTTTGGGCTGCCGTCCATGCCGCAACAGGGTTGTCCGAAACAGCCTTAGGCGTCATGGTCCATCCATCTGCCGACATTGCGCCTTCGGCCGTTTTGGGCCCGGGCACATGGGTGCAGCCCAATGCGACCGTCGCGACCATGAGCAAGTTGGGCATGTGCAGTTATGTGAACCGCCATGCTTCGGTAGGCCACCACAATGTGTGGGGGGCCTTTTCTAGAATCAATCCAGGTGCCCACACTGCGGGGTCTGTCGTCTTGGGAGACCGCGTCACCATTGGCATGGGGGCCTTGATTCGGGAGGGTACCCGTCTGGGTAATGGTGCTGTCGTGGGAGCGGGAAGTTTGGTGCTCAAGCATGTCGGTGAGGATCAAACCGTCATGGGTGTGCCTGCAAAACTGCGAATTCCGCGAAGCCCAGCCTCATGAGCCGTTTGCCATGGCCGTTCATGGCCGTTTATGGCCTTCCTGTCGCATTGTGCCTCATGGCTCTTTGTCCAATGTCTTTGACCCCTGGGTGATGCTCAAAATTTTGCATTTGGCCCACCGTCATGTGTCCGTGTCCCGTCTTCAAGTTCAGCTTGAGGATGGCTCCAGCGACGATCATACTTGGGTTTTCGTGGGAACGGTCACCGCAAAAGACCAGGGGCACTGGTCTGTGAAGCCTTCGGATGACTTGCCAGAGCTGATTCGAAAACAGCGTTGGGACGCCATTGTGGTTCACAGGATGAGACACCCAACGCCCCGCTGGATTTTGTCGATGCCCAAAGGACCATTCATCCTATGGGCGTCATGGGGCGATGATTATTTCAGGGTTTTTCCCGCGCTCAGCAAAGGCATCCACCTGCCGAAATCGCGTCTGCTGCTGGGGGCTTTGCTGAAATTCTCTGTTCCTGCTCTCGGAGCCATTCAATACGTCCGTTCAAAGTTGTTGCCGGGGTCATGGAAAGTCACGCCCCGGGATTTTGAATTGGATGCGATGGGTCAGGTCGATGCCATTGCCAACCTGTTCGGCGGTGACTTTATCGCCAAGCCCCACCTGCCCAGGGTGCCCCAACATTTGTATCACTCGTGGTACAATGCCGTCCCCAAAGTGATTCCAGATGCCGAGGCGTCTCGCGATCCGGATGGTCCGGTTTTGCTGGGGAGCAAGGCTTCCACAACGGGCAATCACTGTGACTTTTTGATGGACCACGGTCCGTCCTTGCGCGAAGCTGGCAGGGAGCTGCGGATTGTATTGGCGTATGGCAGCAAGCGATATGGGCGCGCCATTCGACTGATGGCAAGAGCGTTGTTGAACGGAAAAGTGGAATGCTTGATGGAGCGTTGCCCGCTCGAGGAGTACTATGCTTTTTTGGCGGCTTCTCCTGTGGTGGTTCACAATCACATCCGCAATCAAAACACGGGCAATGTTGTGTTGAGTTTCCTGATGGGGCAGCGCGTTCTGCTGCGGTCAGACGGCTTTGCCCACAGGTTCTTTTCGGATTTGGGTTTCATCATCGGCGACGCTTGTGCGCCTGAGCTTGACCTTTCTCCGTTGGACGAGGCCGGGCGGCGCCACAACCGTGCACTCGCCTTGTCCACATTCAACGACGCGGTCATCATGGCCCGATATGACCGGTTTGTCCAGGACGTGTTGGCGCACGGCGCCTAACCTAGGGCTCTATTCCAAGGGTGGCAAAGTGGTATTTGGCTGTTCCTATGACGTTTTGGGGAGGTAGCCCTGGGCCAATTGTTGGAAGGTGGCCGTTTGTTGCTGTGCCCACTCCGCCGAGAATCCTTGGGCTTCTGCCAGCAAGTCGGCCACTTGGGGCGCCAGTGAAATGGCGTGTTTGGCGTCGAGGAAGAGGGTGCGGAACCGGCGGGCTAGGAAGTCTTCGACCGTGGCGCACATTTCTTCGTCTACTGCTTTGCCCACGGCGGATCGCAATTCGTCTGTGCCTTCGGGCACATGGATGCGGTCGGGCAATGGTCCCTCTACAATGCGGCTGTAGCGGGTGTCGGCGGGCGAGAAGTCGAGCCGTTTTTTGCGCCGAATGAAGGCCAAGGTGTCCTCGGCCATCTTGCGGTAGGTGGTCCACTTGCCGCCCCGCACATTGATCAATCCGCTGGAAGACATCGAGACGTTGTGGCTCCTGGAAAGGTCAGAGGTTTCGTCTTTTCGTCCTTTGATCAGCGGCCTCAGGCCGGCAAAGACGCTGCGGATGTCCGACCGTTTTAATTGCAGCCCCAAATGCCGGTTGGCGTGGTCCAAGACAAAGTCGATTTCGTCCTCTTGCGCCAACGGCTCAGGCGTGACTTCGTCCAAAGCTGTGTCGGTCGTTCCCACCAGCACCTTGCCCATCCAAGGCACCGCGAATAGGATGCGGCCATCGTCGGTTTTGGGGATCAGCACGGCGTCTTCACCGGGCATGACCTCGCCATCAAACACCAGGTGAATGCCTTGGCTGGGCTGCAACCGGTTTTCGTGGTGGGGATTATCGAGCCGGCACAAAGCGTCGCCAAAGGGCCCGCATGCATTGATCACGACGCGGGCTTCAATGTCATGGCTTTCGCCACTGAAGTGGTCCTTCACTGTGACCCCGGTGATGGTGCCTTCATTCTTATTGATGCCTACGGCGGAACAGTGGTTGACCAAGACCGCACCTTTTTCGGCGGAAGCCTTGGCCAGGCTCAAGGCCAGCCCCACATCGTCGAATTTCCCATCGGAGTAGCGCAGTCCGCCGATGGCGCCTTGGTCGGCGACCTTGGGAAACTTCTCGCGCAGCTCCGAGCGGGTCAATGCGGTGGTGCGGCCCCATTTTCTGCGGCCCGAAAGCAAGTCGTAGCAGAGCAACCCCAAGCCATAGTACACCTGTCTCCACCGCTGTTTGACGGGGATCACAAACCCTTGCGATTGCACGTGGCCAGCAGCGTTGTGCTACACCCGGTCCCTATCGCGGAGGGCCTCTTTGACCAAGGCGATCTTGCCTTGTTCCAGGTACCGGACGCCGCCATGGAGGAGTTTGGTGCTGCGCGAAGAGGTGCCCTTGGCAAAGTCGTCGCGTTCGATGAGCAGGGTGGAGAGTCCGCTGGAAGCCGCTTCAAAAGCAATGCCCAGTCCAGTGGCCCCGCCTCCGATGATGCACACGTCCCACTGCGCCTCTTTGTGGAGGCGTTCAATCATGGATGGGCGGTGGAGCTTCATGGTTCAACGGTCTTCTGCCCACGCCAAGCTCGCCCGCACAGCCCGCTTCCAAGCCTGGGTGTGGTTCTGGCGGTTTTCTTCGGTCAGGTCGGGTTGGAAGGTGCGTTCTGCCTGCCATTGGTCGGCAATGGAGTTGGCATCGGTCCAATAGCCCACGGCGAGTCCCGCCAGATAGGCCGCCCCCAGTGCGGTGGTCTCTGTGACCTCGGGGCGCACGACGTCGCAGCCCAAGATGTCGCTTTGAAACTGCATCAGCAGGTCGTTGACCGTGGCGCCGCCATCGACCCTCAACTCGGCAATGGGCACCTTGGCGTCAGACTCCATGGCCTGCATCACGTCTACGGTTTGGTGGGCGATGCTGTCGAGCACAGCCCGCGCCAGGTGCGCCTTTGAACTTCTCCGGGTGAGGCCAAAAATGGCGCCACGGGCGTGGCCATTCCAATGTGGAGCCCCCATTCCAGCAAAGGCAGGCACGATCACCACGCCATCGGCGTCCTCCACTTCGGAGGCCAGGGATTCGATGTCCGAAGACCGGGCAATCAAGCCCAATTGGTCGCGCAGCCATTGGACGGTGGCGCCGCCCATGAAGATGCTGCCTTCCAAGGCATAGGTGGTTTGGTCGCCAATTTGCCAAGCCACGGTGGTCAGGAGCCGGTTCTCGCTCATGACGGCTTCGGCGCCGGTGTTCATGAGCATGAAGCACCCTGTTCCGTAGGTGTTTTTGACCATGCCAGGAGCGGTGCACTGCTGGCCAAACAAGGCCGACTGCTGGTCTCCGGCCACCCCTGCGATGCGGGGGGCATCCTCGCCCGAGAGGGCTGTGGCCGAGCCAAAGTCACCGCTGCTGGGCCGGACTTCGGGCAGCATGGATGCCGGTACGCCAAACAGGTCCAGCATGACCGGGTCCCAAGCCAGGTCGTGGAGGTTGTACAAGAGGGTGCGGGAAGCGTTCGATGGGTCGGTGGCGTGCACAGCTCCTCCAGTGAGGTGCCAGATGAGCCAGCTGTCGACGGTGCCAAAGGCCAGCTCGCCGCGTTGGGCCCGGGCCCGGGCGCCGTCTACATGGTCCAAGATCCAAGCCGCTTTGGTGCCCGAGAAATAGGCGTCCAGCTCCAATCCGGTTCTCTGTCTAATGTCCTTTGCGGCGCCACTTTGCCGGATGCGGTCGCATTCCTCGGCGGTGCGCCTGTCTTGCCACACAATGGCGTTGTGGATGGCTTTGCCGGTGGCCCGGTCCCAGACCACGGTGGTCTCCCGCTGGTTGGTGATGCCGAT
>JAKMCX010000111.1 GCA_022428285.1 Flavobacteriales bacterium | reverse complement strand
TTCCACCAGAAGCTCATGCGCCATGAGCGCTTCCGCAGCGGTGACTTCACGACGAAGTTCCTAGAAGAAGAAACCCTTTAAGCCTTTTAGAAGGCGTTTACTGGCCTTTGAGCTTGCTTGCAATGGCCGTTGTGCTGCGGCCGGGGACGAGGTCAATGGTGGCCACCTGACCGCCTGTTGAACGGACTTCTGCACTGCCCACGATGTACCGAGGGTCATGGGGGTCCGTACACTCTGAATCGTAGTCTCCTCCTTTGACCAAGATGTCGGGCTTCAGCGCTTCGATGATGGAAAGTGGGGTGTCGCTGCCAAACAGGACGACCGCGTCCACAGCGCGCAGCGCCGCCACCACAGCAGCCCGATCAGATTCTGGAACAATGGGCCTGTCTTCGCCTTTGCCCAACCTGCGCACACTGGCGTCATCGTTGATGCCTACAATCAACTTGTCGCCCAGCCGAGCGGCAGAAGCCAGATAGGTGACGTGACCTTTGTGTAACAGGTCGAATACCCCATTGGTGAAGACCACTTTTTGACCGGCCAAGCGCCATTCACTGCGCAGGGCTTCGAGCTCTGCGGGCGTATTGATGTGGCCGTCAGCTGCTGATTGATGCGCCATCAGCTCGGGGTGGTCGCGGCCTTTGAATTCTTCTTCAGGCCAGCGGCCATGAGAAACAGATAGCCGATGCCACCTGTGGTGATGATCATGCCCGTCTGTGTTGCCCAGACCACATTGGCGGTCGCCAACCCCAGGACCTCGTTGTAACCCAAGGCGACCAAGGCATACTGAACGGCCAATTGATAGCTTCCGATGCCCCCTGGCGATGGCAAAACCATGCCAAACCCGCCTGCCATCATCACAAACAGCGACTGGGCTGCCGTAATGCCGTCGAGGGAATCAATGCCCAAAAAGATCACGTAGGTCATCATGAAGTACATGGTCCAGATGAACGCTGTATGTCCCAAGAATGCCCATTTGCGGCGCATGTGCCGAACGCTCACGAGTCCCCGGCCAATGCCAGAGATGAAGCCAAAGACCTTGGCGATGAAAGGCACCTGGGCCAACGCTTCCCGCTTGACCCAAGCCGCGACAGCAACGGTCATAAACACCACCGCTGCGCCCGCCAGCCAAGGCAGGGGCCCGGTCCCGCCGGGCAGCGAAAACGACGCGCTGAATGCCAAAAAGGAATCCATGTTGGACAACAAGGCCACTCCAGTCAGCAAAAACAGCAGGGCAAAGTCGACGACCCGCTCCGAGATGACTGTGCCAAAGAGCTCATCGACGGGAATGCCGTCGGTTTGGTTCAATGCCCCGCAACGCGCCAACTCGCCACTGCGCGGGACGAAAGCGTTCGAAAAATAACTGAAGGCCACTGCGTGAATGCTGTTGCCCATTTTCGGCGCATGCCCCAAAGGCTCCAAAAGAATGAGCCACCGCATACCGCGGCTGACAATCGCGAGGTATCCCATGAGAAAACTCGCCGCAATGCCCTTCCAACTGGCGCTGCGCATGTCGTCCCACAATGCTTGAGGATCTTCCACAGCCCTCATGGCCAGGGCCATCAACAGGACGCCGATGCCCAGCATCAGAACATATTTCACGGCCTTGCCCAGCTTGCTCTTCATGAGGTGATCCGATTGGTGGTGGTGTCCGGAAACACCACAGTGGGTTTGAACGTTTTGGCCTCCTCGATCTCCATGTTGCCGTATGCGATCACAATGACGATGTCGCCCGGTTGGCAGCGGCGGGCTGCAGGACCATTGAGGCACACCTGTCCCGTTCCCCGCGCTCCTTCGATGACATAGGTCTCGATGCGCTCGCCATTGTTGCAATTCACGATTTGCACCTTCTCGCCTGCTACGAGGCCCGCGGCCTCAATCAGGTCCAAGTCGAGCGTAATGCTCCCGATGTAGTTGAGGTCGGCTTCCGTGACCGTAATGCGGTGCAGCTTCGCCCGCATGACTTCAATGCGCATTCCGCGAAATTACTGCATGGCGCGGCCATCCCCACGCTTGCCGCTCTCGATGTGCAGCTCCGTCCTCCTGCTGCGTTCCAAGTTGTCCTCGGGGCATACCACACCAGGTGGGCAAACCCTCAATGGTTGGCTCGTTCCCATCCCTTCAAACCTGATCTGTGCGGCCTGAAGACCAGCGAATTCCAATTGGGCCGCCACATGCCGCGCCCGCTCTGCGGCCAATGTTGAATTGGTTTTGGGGTCGCCGTCGATGCTGGCATGACCCGTGATCCGAATGACGTCTTCAGGGCGGTCTTTGAGCTGGGCGGCCAAGGTCCGGATGTGGATGCGGTCTTGTGGTGAGAGTGCCATTTCACCGACGCCGTGGAACACCACCCAATCTGCTGGTTGTTGGGATGTCGGTGCTTCCGAAAGCGCTGCAATCCCAGTTCCAGTAGGGACCTGCGCATCCTCATGCCCGCCTTCAGAGGCCAATCTCACCTGCGGTAAACGGGAACGGTCACCTCTGAGGGCCCGCCATCCACCCAGTGGCATTGCGGTCAGCAGAGACAAACTCCAAGTGCTTCCCGACAGTTTCATGCGGCGCAGCAAAAGGCCATCGGCGTCGCGCCACTCGGCCACCGCTTCGGTACAGAAATCCGGGGTTTGACCCACCCATTCAAAACCATAACGCCGGTCTGCACTCAAGGCACTCAAATCCACATCACCCCGGTCATCGCTCTGCAGCTGACTCAATGGCACACCTTCACAACGGACCTGCCAAGCGGCATTCAACACCGTTTGGCCGCCACAGTTGACCCTCAAAGTGTGCCCCGCCAGCATTCCTGCGTCTTTGGGGCCAGCGGCCTCACTTGCTTTGGGGATGACCGGGACCCACCAGGGGTCCAATCCGCCCGCACCGCGAAGCCGCTCTGCAGACAACCACCCACCGCCGTCAGGACCGGGAACAAGGGCCATTTCGTGAGCCGGACTGTTGATGGCGTCCAACAAAAGCACGTCGGTATAACCCCCTTTGCGGGGAATGCGCGCCAGGTCATAGCCTCCTTTCCATTCCCCTGAAGCGGGCACCAGCGTCTCTGCGCCACCCTTCATTTTGGGCCGCAACGAAACCAAGAGGTCCCCTTGCCGATCCGGGTGCTCATCGAATACGGCAAAGCCGCAGTTTCCAGAAAAATGAGACAGGGCGGGGACGCTCCAAGGGCGGCCCCAAGCGGGATTTTCGCGGCCTGTCCTGCCGGAGAACATCACGCGTCCCTCACCTTCTGAGTGCAGTGTGATCACCGCCATTCCCCAATCGGGGTCTATGTCCAAATGGACGATGTCGCCCAGTTCCTCCCAGGCCTCATTGCGCTGGGGAACGTGTCCCCACACCTCGGGGAGCGTGGCGGTCCAAGGCGCGCCGTCCAGCCGTGCCATGCGCGTTTCTGCCTCCAACCAACGCTCCGAGGCTCCGCTGGAACGCACGAGCAACATCAGGTGAACCCCGTCCAAGCCCAGCACCACCTCATCGTGGGGTGTCGCTGCTTGTTCCAAGAGCTTCATATCGGACTGTGCCCCAAGGGGAAATCCCCCGGCCACCATCAGAACCGTTGTGCAGCAAGCAGCGAAAAAAGTGGAACACCTCGCCATCATGGTGCTCAGGAGATGCCGTTGGGTTCTGGGCCGCGGTTTTCTGTGGCTTCTCGCCATTCGCGCTCGGCGACAGCGGCTTCGGCAAACCACGCTTCGCCGAAACGGCGGGTCAACGAAGACTTGCAAAATTGGAGGACGCTGAGGTTCAGTCCCACGCCGCAGCTGACAGCGCCACCACAAATGGGCCACTGATGGTAGTTCACCGCCACCAAGTCCTTGAGCGGTGTCAAGCGAATGGGGTACAGGTGACAGCTGATGGGCTTTTGCCATTCGATTTCTCCTGCGTGGTGGGCCTGTTCAAACGCACATTTGGCCGTGCCGTCATCATCGAAAGTCGCGTAGACGCACTCTTTTCCGTTGACGATAGGGGTGACATGGTCACCGTCGGCATCGACCACATGCAGACCTTCCCGCTCGATGACCGCCAAGCTGTCTGGCTTGAGTCTGTCTTTGATGATCGGAAAAGCCGCTTCAATCTCTGCGAGCTCTTCGGGCTCCAATGGTGCACCGCTTTCGCCTTCTACGCAGCAGGCACCCTTACAGGCTTTGAGGTCACAGCAGAATTTCCTGTCAAACAACTCGGTCGAAAGGAGGGTATCGTCGATCAGGATCACAGCCGCAATTTAAGCCTCTCAAGCGGCGATACCTCGCCCTGAGCAGCGCAGCTTGGGTAACTTGCAAGCGTGACTTCTCCACTGTCTTCTCCCCCCGATCCAAGACCCGACCGCAAAGCCCTTTCGAGGGCCTGGGCCAAATGGAGGGACCGGAAGGCCAGGTTCGCCCCGCTCGATGCGCGCAAGGTGGCGAACTCCGTGCGTTTGCTCCGTGGTTTTCGAGCTGCCCAATCGCTTTCTGGAGCGCCCATGCCCGCCATGGCTGCTTGGCCCATGAGCCTGAGCGTGGAGCCCACCACCTCCTGCAACTTGCGTTGTCCCGAATGCCCCAGTGGCTTGCGCTCCTTTACGCGCCCCACAGGGATGCTCAACCCCGAAAGGCTGTCGGATTTGCTGTCGGGACCCGAGGGAATGGCGCGCGATTTGGTGTACCTGAACCTTTACTTCCAAGGTGAACCCTACCTCAACCCCGGCATGGACGAGTTGGTCGCCACAGGCAAGCGCGAGGGCCTGTATGTGAGCACTTCCACCAACGCTCACCACATCAATCCCGAGCGCGCCGAGCGCATTGTAAACAGCGGAATAGACCGGTTGATCATCTCCATCGATGGCGCAGACCAAGCGTCTTACGCGTCTTATCGGGTGGGCGGACAATTGCAAAAAGTGCTCGAAGCCACCCGCCACATTTTGGATGCCCGGAAACGGTTGCGGGGACGAAGCCCACACGTTGTTTGGCAGTTCCTCGTAGTCGGGCCAAACGAGCACCAGCTGCCCACCATGAAAGCCATGGCCCGCCAATGGGGTGTCGATGAATTTGTGGTGAAGACGGCCCAGCTTGACGCACCGCGGGACGGCCATCCGCTCCTGACACAAGACCCGCGTTTGCGCCGCTACGACCGCGACCCGTCGGGGCGGTGGAACTTGCGCAACCCCATGCACGACCGCTGTTGGCGCATGTGGCAAGGGGCTGTGGTGACCTGGGATGGACAGGTCGTGCCCTGCTGTTTTGACAAGGACGCTCAACACAGCATGGGACAGGCCACAGATGGTGCCGCGTTCCGGGAGATTTGGCAAAGCCCAGGCTACCAGCAGTTCCGTACGTCGGTGTTTGCCCACCGTGCCGGGATCGAAATGTGCCGAAACTGCTCCGAGGGTACCGAGGTCTGGGCATGATTGGAACCCGTCCTCCAAAATTGCTGCGGGCCTTAATTCCACTGGCCATCGGCCTCACTGTGGTTGGGGCTCTGCTGTACCAAACGGTTCAGGAAAATGGCGGATGGTCAGCGGTTCAAGGATCGGTGACCCTCCCGGGCTGGCCTTTGGCTCTGGGGTGTTTGCTGGCGCTGATCTTCATCCGTGACTTGGGCTATGTGCTGAGGCTGAGGTGGCTTTCCAATGGCCAATTGACGTGGCGCAATGCGATAGAAACCACCGTGGTTTGGGAATTTGCATCGGCCATCACGCCGGGCATCGTCGGGGGCGGAGCCGTCGCCATCTGGGGCTTACATCGGCAAGGCATGACCGCTGGAAAGAGCACCGCATTGGTGTTTTCTACGGCCTTGCTCGATGAACTGTTCTACGTTTTGGCGGTGCCGCCTTTGCTGTTTTTTCTGGGCAATGCTGTGGCCCCTCCTGATTTCGACAGCACCATAGGCTGGGGCATTTTCTGGGTCGGGTGGGGCATCATGCTTCTTCTCGCCAGCCTCATTGCTTTTGGCCTCTTTGTAGCTCCCCATGCCACCCGCCGCATCATCCTGCGCTGCGCGCGGTTCAAATGGCTCTCGCGGTGGCAAAAACCCCTCTCGAAGTTTGCCGACGACTTGCAGCACAGCGCCGGTGAAATGAAGACCTTGCCGATGCTTCATTGGGCAGGCGCCTTTTTGGCCACCATGGCGAGTTGGACGGCGCGGTTTCTATCGCTGGTCGCTGTCATGGCGATGGTTGTGGCGCCTTTTTCCGCTTTGGAACCGATCACCATTGTAGCGCGTCAACTTGTGATGTGGGTGTACCTGCTCATCAGTCCTACCCCTGGTTCTAGCGGTGTGGCGGAGTGGTTGCTCGGCGCTTTTTTTGAGCCGTGGTTCGCGTTGTCTGACTCCTTGATTGCGCCTGCCATGACCATGCTGATTTGGCGCATGGCCACCCATTTTGTGTATCTGTTGCTTGGGGTGTTGGTGATTCCCGGATGGATGAGGCGAACACGACGCGCTTAGTAGGCGCGGAGTTGCGACCTTTGTGCCATGTCGAACGATAAAAAAGCACCTGGTTTCAGCACCCTGTCCGTTCATGCCGGAGTAGAGCCGGATCCGAGTACCGGTGCGATCATGACTCCTGTCTACATGTCCTCTACCTATGTTCAAGAGGGCATTGGAAAGCACAAGGGCTACGAATACAGCAGGTCTTCCAACCCCACCCGTGATGCGCTTGAATCCGCGTTTGCTGCCCTCGAAGGGGGCCAACACGGACTGGCATTTTCCAGTGGTTTGGCCGCCGTTGATGCTGTTTTGATGACACTGAGCCCTGGAGACGAAGTGATCGCAGGAGACGACCTCTATGGCGGAACCCGCCGGTTGTTTACCACCCATTACGCCCCCCTTGGCATACAGTTCCACTTTGTGGATACCCAAGACGCTGCCAACGTTTCTGCCGCCCTCAATGAACGCACGCGCTTGGTTTGGTTGGAGACCCCGACCAATCCGTTGTTGCGCATCACGGACATCGCTGCAGTCGCCAAAACACTCCAAGGCCACCCTGCGAAACTGGCTGTGGACAACACCTTTGCAACCCCGGCTTTGCAACGTCCGCTAGAATGCGGTGCAGACATTGTCATGCACAGCGTGACCAAGTACCTCGGCGGCCATTCTGACGTCGTCATGGGTGCCCTCATGACCAAGGATGCAGAGACCGACGCGGCGCTGCGCACCATCCAAAACAACGTGGGTGCCGTGCCAGGTCCCATGGACTGTTTCCTTGTATTGCGGGGCATCAAAACCTTGGGCATCCGGGTGCGCCAGCACTGCATCAATGGACGGGCCGTTGCCGAATGGCTCGAAGCCCACCCCAAAGTGGACACCGTTTATTGGCCTGGACGCACATCATCTCACAACCACGATGTGGCCGCCCGTCAGATGAACGATTTTGGTGGCATGATCAGCTTCACCCTTACGGATGACAGCTTGGCGGCTTCCAGCAAGGTTTGTGAGTCTACGAAGGTGTTTGCCTTGGCTGAATCTCTCGGTGGGGTCGAAAGCCTCATCGAACACCCCGCCCTCATGACACACGCCTCTGTGCCAGCGGAACAGCGAGCCATGCTCGGCATCAATGACAGCCTGATCCGCATCAGTTGTGGTGTGGAGGATCCGGAAGACCTCATCGACGACCTGGCTCAGGCGCTCAACGCATGAGTCCAGAAAACGGACAGTCTGTAGCCGTTGTAGGCGCAGGGCTTGTGGGAAGCCTGCTGGCCTTGGTGCTGGCCAACCGCGGGCACAGGGTGACCGTCTACGAAAGGCGTTCTGATCCGCGCAAGGTGGGCGATGCCGCAGGCAGGTCCATCAACCTGGCCTTGAGTGAAAGGGGTTGGCGGGCGCTGGAAGTCGCAGGGGCCATGGATGCCGTGCGCCAAATCGCCATGCCCGTCAAGGCGCGGTGCATGCACAACCAAGCTGGAGCACTGACCTATCAGCCTTATGGACTGCCTGGCCGCGGCCGGTTCGGTGACGACGAATGCATTTATTCGGTGGCGCGGGGACCGCTGAACCGCATCCTCCTCGAGGAGGCTGAATCAACGGGTTTGGTCGATGTCAAATTCGAGCACGCCCTGGGTGACTTCTCAGAAAACGGCGAACGCGTTGCGCTGCACTTTCGCAGCGGCCAAACCTTGGAACACAGCCACGTCTTTGGAACAGACGGGGCCTTTAGTGCAGTGCGGTCCCGCATGATGCGGACAGACCGTTTCGACTTTAGCCAATTCTACTTGGAGCACGGCTACAAAGAAGTCGCCATGCCTCCCAATTCCGATGGCGACTTTGCCATCGATCCCGAGGCACTGCACATCTGGCCGCGGGGGCATTTCATGCTCATGGCATTGCCCAACCCCGACCGCACTTTTACCTGCACTTTGTTTGCGCCTTATGAAGGTGAAGATGCCTTTGCCGGTATTGAAGAACCCTCTGCAGCGCGCGGCTACTTCGAACAGCACTTTCCGGATGTGCTCAAGCACCTCCCGGATTTCGAAGGGGATTGGGCGACCCACCCCACCAGCTCTTTGGTCACCACACGCTGCAATCCGTGGAACCACGGGGAGCGGATTGTGCTGCTCGGCGACGCGGCCCATGCCATCGTTCCGTTCTATGGCCAAGGCATGAACAGCGGCTTTGAAGACGTGCGGGTGCTCGCCGACATGTTGGATGCCCGTGGAAGCACAGATGACCCTGGAGCATGGAGTGGGTTATTCGCTGAATTTGGGCGAGTCCGCAAGCCCAATGGCGATGCCATTGGCGATTTGGCGCTGCGCAACTTCATCGAAATGCGGGACAAAACAGGAGACCCCCACTTTCTGTTGCGGAAGCGCATCGAGCGCAGGCTGACTGAACGCTTCCCCGAACGGTGGACACCGCTATACTCCATGGTCACTTTCTCTCACCTTCCATACCATGAAGCCCTGGCCCTCGGCGCCATTCAAGACGGGATCATGGAAGAAGTGATGGACCGAGCAGACATCACCGACTGCTGGGACAGCGATGAAGTTGCCGAGCACGCCCTCTCCCTTGCCGCCGATAGGTTGCCCAACACAATGGCATGAAGAAGCTGGAGCACATCGGCATTGCCGTAGAGGACTTGGAAGCTGCCGAAAAAATCTTTGGCGAGGTGCTGGGCAGCCCATCGTACAAGCGGGAAGAAGTCATGGGTGAAGCCGTTCTGACGTCCTTTTTTGAGGCGGGCGGTGCCAAGGTGGAACTGTTGGTCCCCACTTCTGAGGACAGCGCCATTGCCAAGCACCTGAAACAGCGTGGGCCAGGTCTGCACCATGTGGCTTTTTATGTGGACGATTTGGATGCCGAGCTCGCGCGCCTCATTGCCAAGGGTTATCGGGTCGTCACTGGGCCCAAACCAGGAGCCGACAACAAGCGCATCGCCTTCCTGCACCCCAGCGATACGGCCAAGGTATTGGTCGAACTGTGCAGCGACAGCTGAGGCACAGCAACGCCTTGCCCAACGCCCCAAAATGAAAGCGCCCCGGACGTTTCCAGGGCGCTTTAATTAACCAAATTGCTTGCCAGCCACGCTTGCTTCGTGGCACCAACAGCTTTAATGCGTGCCGTTGACATTACAAACGTAGAGCGAAAGTCTGCGGTTGGCTGTAGGAGCAGGGCATATGCTTGTTGTCATCCCCTGCCTACGTTTCATAATCTGTCCCTACCAAAGGAGGGTACAAAACGAAAGCGCCCCGGACGTTTCCAGGGCGCTTCACTTAACCAAATTGCTTGCCAGCCACGCTTGTCTCGTGGCACCAACGGCTTGAATGCGTGCCGTTGACAGTTCAAACGTAGAACTGTTTGTTCTGTTATGCCGTAGGAGCAGGCTTCACACCTTTTGTCATCATCGGACTACAGTCCGTCAGAAACGGTTACACTACGCCCTGGTCGATCATGGCGTCAGCGACCTTCACGAAGCCTGCAATGTTGGCTCCGCGCACGTAGTCAATGGCACCTCCGTCCATCCGTCCGTACTGAACGCACTGGGCATGAATGTCCTTCATGATGCGCTGCAGATGGCCGTCAACTTCTTCTGAAGTCCACGACATGCGCAAGCTGTTTTGGGACATCTCCAGACCAGATGTGGCCACGCCACCGGCGTTGGACGCTTTGCCTGGGGCAAACATGACGCCTGCCTTTTGGAAGCATTCGACGGCCTCTGGTGTGCAGGGCATGTTGGCCCCTTCCGCCACAGCTTTGCAGCCATTGGTCACCAGTGTTTGGGCCTCTGCTCCATCCAGTTCGTTTTGGGTCGCACAGGGGAATGCCAAATCGCAGGCCAGGTCCCAGGGGTCCTGTCCGGCGCGGAATGTCACGCCATCATGGGCCTCTGCGTATTCCGAGATGCGCCCGCGGCGGACTTCCTTGAGGTCCTTGAGCCAAGCAAGTTTCTCTTCGGTCAAACCAGCCGGATCGTGGATGCTGCCTTTGCTGTCGCTCAAGGCTACCACCTTTCCTCCCAGACGGAGGCACTTCTCTGCAGCGTGCAGCGCCACATTTCCCGAGCCGCTGATGACCACCGTCTTTCCGTCGATGGACTGGTCTTTCAAGGCGAGCATTTCGGCCATGAAGTAGGTCGCCCCGTAGCCTGTGGCTTCAGGACGAATCAAAGAGCCGCCCCAGGAGGGCTTCTTGCCGGTGAGGACACCGGTAAACTCATTGCGCAAGCGCTTGTACTGGCCGAACATGTAACCGATCTCGCGGCCTCCAACACCAATGTCACCCGCAGGAACGTCTGTATTGGGGCCGATGTGGCGGCTCAGTTCGGTCATGAAGCTCTGGCAGAACCGCATGACCTCGGCGTCTGTCTTGCCCTTTGGGTCAAAGTCAGATCCGCCCTTGCCCCCACCCATTGGAAGGGTCGTCAGCGAATTCTTGAAGACCTGCTCGTAGCCCAAGAACTTGAGGATGCTCAGGTTTACACTGGGGTGGAAGCGCAGGCCTCCTTTGTAGGGGCCGATGGCCGAATTGAACTCTACCCGGTAACCTCGGTTCACCCGAATGTTGCCCGCATCATCGGTCCATGGAACGCGGAAAGAAATCACGCGTTCAGGCTCGATCATGCGCTCCAACAGGGCATGGCCTTGGTACTTGGGGTTGTTTTCAATGAAAGGAATGACGGTCTCTGCGACCTCTTCGACGGCCTGCAAAAACTCAGGCTCGTTGGGATTGCGGCGTAGGGCTTCAGCCATAAACGCCTGGACACTGGGGTGCTCCATGGGACGTAAGGTGACGTTTCGATTGACGTGCAGCGCAAAAGTAGCTTTCAGCGGTGTGGAAATGGCCATCCATAGTATGAAGTTTATGACCGGGCCATGGTGATGAACACCGCATGGTGAAGCTCAGGGATTAAAGGGAGCGGGTCCGGCCACCATCGACAGGCAAGTTGACGCCGCTGATGTAGGCCGCTGCTGGACTGCATAGGAACGCAATGGCACTGCCGATTTCCTCTGCTTCACCCAACCTGCGCAAGGGGACAGCTTGCGCCATGGTGTGCAGCACTTCTGCTGGGGTCTGTCCGGTCTTGGACGCCTTGGCTTCGGCGATTTGATCCAACCTCGCTGTGCGCGTTGCGCCGGGCAGGACGTTGTTGACTGTAATGCCGTCGGGACCGAGTTCGTTGGCCAGCGTCTTGGCCCAATTGGCCACGGCACCGCGCACCGTGTTGGAAACGCCCAGTCCGTCCAGCGGCTGCTTGACCGAAGTGGAAATCACATTGACAATACGGCCCCCGCCCGATGCCCGCATGCCGGGCAAGACGGCCTGAACCAACCGCTGGTTGCAGAGGAGGTGTTGGGTAAAAGCGGCGAGGTATGCCGAGGTGTCCGCCGCATGGGCTGGGCCACCTGGAGGGCCTCCAGTGTTGTTGATGAGGATGTCAAATGCCCCCTGCTCTGCGGCCTTCATCGCCGCTTCGCTCACGGCATCGGGTTGGGTAAAGTCGGCCACGGCGATGCTGTGGCCTGTGCCGGGGAGCCGTTGAATGGCCTGCTCCAAGCGCTCCGCATTCCGTGCCATCAGGGTGCACTGGGCCCCCAATTCTGCCAGCTCATTGGCTGCTGCCCAGCCGATTCCTTGTGACGCCCCACACACGAGGGCGCGTTTTCCTTTCAAGTCGAGACGCATGGGCGCAATGTACCCCCGTATCTTCGTCCCATGTTGACCGGAATCCAACACCTCCATGGCGCCCTCAGGTGGGTCGTCCTCATTCTCATGCTGCTCTCCATCGTCAAGGCCTTCTCTGGGATGTCTTCCGGGCGCAGTTTTAGCAGCAGCGACTACAAACGCGGACTGTTCACCATGATCTCCTTGCACTTGCAATTGGTGCTGGGGTTTGTCTTGTACTTCGGCAAAGGCTGGAGCAGTATGCTGGGCAATGCCGACGCCATGGCCAACACCGTCATGCGGTTTTTCTCTTTGGAGCACATGGCCACCATGCTCATCGCAGTGGTGCTGGGCACCCTCGGCCACAGCCTCGCCAAGCGCGCCGATGACGACCGGACCAAATTCCGCCGTCAAGCCATTTGGTTTACTGTGTCATTGGTCCTGATCCTGTCCAGCATTCCCTGGCCTTTCCGCGCTGGGTTCGAAGCATACGGCTGGTTGTGAAACCCTACCCAACGTCCCTCTTTCTGTGCATTGCTGTGCTCGCTGCGGTGGGCTGCGGTGGAGATCCTGCCCCTGCTGCCTCAGAAGGAGCAGCGACCGTCAGTGAGGCGCAAGCTCGTGCCTTGTACGTGCGCAAATGCTCGCTTTGTCACGGTGACGATGGCCGGCTGATGGCCTCCAAATCTCCGGATTTGAGCCTGTCGACCTTAACGCTGGCCGAGCGCGTTGCCCTGATCACTTACGGTAAAGGCACCATGCCGGGACAAAAAGGCGTCCTCAACACAGCAGAGATTTCGGCTGTGGCCCGCTACATAGAACGTTTCCGAGACTGATGCTGGAAAAGCCCCTCGCCCGGAAAGATGGAAAGCCCGAAAGGGCGGTGCTGGTCGGCCTCATCACCCGCGATCAGTCCCGTGATTTGCTCGCCGAGTATTTGGACGAGCTGGAGTTCTTGGCCCGGACCGCAAACGCAGAGACCATTTGCACCTTTACCCAATCGCTCGATCATCCGGATGTCCGGACGTTTGTGGGCAAAGGCAAGTTCCAAGAGATCACCGAATACATCGAGGAGCACGACATCGACCTGCTCATCTTCGATGATGAACTCAGCCCCTCACAGCTGCGCAACCTGGGCGAGGCGTTGCCCGAGACCAAAGTCCTGGACCGCGCCAACCTCATCTTGGACATTTTTGCCCAGCGCGCCCGCACTGCGCATGCGAAGACGCAGGTTGAATTGGCCCAGTATCAGTATTTGTTGCCCCGTTTGACCAACATGTGGACCCACCTGCAAAAGCAGAAAGGCGGCATCGGTATGAAGGGGCCTGGTGAGAAAGAAATTGAAACCGACCGCCGAATCATCAGGGACCGCATCAGCGCCTTGAAGAAGGACCTCTCTGCCATCGACCGCCAGATGGCCACCCAACGCGGCAACCGCGGCGCATTGGTCCGGGTGGCGCTCGTAGGCTACACCAATGCGGGAAAGTCGACCCTGATGAACCGCCTCGCCAAGTCGGAAGTCTTTGCCGAGGACAAACTCTTCGCCACACTGGACACCACCGTTCGCAAAGTGGTCGTGCACAACCTGCCTTTCCTGCTCAGCGACACTGTGGGCTTCATCCGAAAGTTGCCCCATCAGCTGGTCGAGAGCTTCAAAAGCACCCTGGATGAGACCCGTGAGAGCGACCTTTTGGTGCACGTGATCGACGTGTCCCACCCCCAGTTCGAAGACCACCTCAAAGTGGTCGAGGAGACGCTTTCCAGCATTGGAGCTGGGGCCCAACGCACCATGTTGTTGTTCAACAAAATCGACCAGTTGAGCGACCCCGAAGGAGAAGTAGACCGGCCACTTTTGATCGAGGGCCTGCGCCAACGCTTCGCCGACCATGACGGCCCGGTGCTCTTTCTGTCTGCCAAAACCAAAGAAGGCATGGACAGCTTGCGCGAAGTCCTCTATGCAGAGGTGCGCGAACTGCATGTACAGCGCTTCCCCCACAACCATTTTCTGTACTGATGATGCGCTGCACCATCATGCTCGCAGCCTGGCTTGCCATGTGCAGTGCCGGAACTGCCCAAGCCCCCTTCATGTCCATGCTTGAG
>JAKMCX010000192.1 GCA_022428285.1 Flavobacteriales bacterium | reverse complement strand
ATTCTGTAGCCATGAGAGTTTCATTTTTCATCGCCATTCTCGCCTTTGCAGGCGCAGCCATGGCCCAGCCCAACCTGACCCCTGGGGCCCCACAATCTGAGAGCATCCTTGTGGTCGGAGGAACGGCCCACTTGGGAACAGGCGAGGCCCTCGAAAATGCGGCCATCGGGTTTGAGGACGGCATCATCAACTTCGTGGGTGCTGCCCGTGAAGTAGACCGGAAGCGCTACAAAAGGGTCGTGGATGTCACGGGCATGCACGTTTATCCCGGTTTTATTGCGCCCAACAGCACGCTGGGGCTCATGGAAGTTGCTGCTGTTCGCGCATCGCGCGACTACCAAGAGGTGGGCACTTTCAAGCCCAATGTGCGGAGTGTCATCGCTTACAACGCGGCCTCTGACATCACACCTACGGTGAGAACCAATGGCGTGCTCATGGGGCAGATTACCCCACGCGGAGGGGTCATCGGCGGCTCCAGTTCTGTGGTCCAATTCGACGCTTGGAACTGGGAAGATGCGGTTGTTCGCGCGGATGACGGCATCCACCTGTACTGGCCTTCGTCGCACCACAAGCATTATGAAGATGGACGGGCGCAACTGCGGAAGCGCAAGACGTACGACCAGAAGCTGCACGAAATCACGGACTTCTTTGCCCGCGCCCGTGCCTATGCTGCGGGACAAACCGACAAGCGCGATCTGCGCATGGAGGCCATGCGCGGTTTGTTTGCCGAGGGCGAGCGCAGTGCGCCAGGAGCAGCCACGTTGTTTGTTCACGCCAATGACGCCAAGCAAATTGCGGAAGTCATTCGCTTTAAGCGGGCCGAGGACCTCGACCGCGTGGTCTTGGTGGGTGGCGTCGACAGTTGGATGATGGCCGACCCCCTGCGCGAAAACGACATCGCGGTGATGCTGTTGCGCACCCATTCTGTGCCCCGCTTCGCAGAAGACGACATCGACCTCCCTTACAAGTTGCCCAAGCTCCTCGAAGACGAGGGGGTGGAGTACTGCTTGCAGGGCGAAGGCCGAATGGCGGAAATGAACACCCGGAACCTCCCGTTTTATGCGGGGACGGCCGTGGCATATGGACTGGAGTACGAGCAAGGGGTGCGCGCTTTGACCCTCTCTACAGCGAAGATCCTTGGCATCGACGAAACCTGCGGGTCCCTCGAGAGGGGCAAGGATGCGACGCTTTTCATCTCAGCCGGGGACGCCTTGGACATGATGGGCAACGATGTGCGGCACGCTTGGATCCAAGGCCGCGATGTGGTCCTCGACAACAAGCAGATCCAGCTCTACGAGAAGTACAAAGCCAAGTACGACGCACAGCGGGCTGCAGGAGACCGTTGAATCTGACAGGGCTGAAGTCCAAGAAAAAGGCCCACCGCAATGGTGGGCCTTTTTTGTTTGTGTTGGAATCGAAGAGAAGCTGGTGACGTTGCCAGCAGGGCTCAGCTGTCCAGCCTTATGGGGGTGTCCCTGGGTGCTTGGACGCCGTATTTGAATCGGATGTTCTTGCGTTCGCTGGGCTTCACCGTGATGTCCCATTCTACACGCCCCGTGTCCTTGTCTAGTTTTCCTCCGCCGAGGTTCTCTGCCTTGACCTCCACGTCTTCGTCGTTGGACAGCGGGAGCTGGTCGTCGATGACAATGCGGATGGGCTGCTGCTTGCGGTTGTCGACCGTGATTTCCCATGTGCGCTCGAGCTCTCGCTTGCCGGTGATGATGTTGGATTTGTTGTCGTGTCCTTTGAGTTTGCGGCGGACCTGAATGGCAGGGTCCGGTCCGAGAGACAGGCTGAGTGTGTCGGAAGCCAAATTGAGTGCCAGGGTGCTTTCCCCCACAAAATCGTCCTCGAAGTAGATGCGCAGCCGGCCACTGATGAGGTCGAGTTCTTCCCAATCCATAATGTGGGCCATCAAATAAGCTTGGGCATCCAGTTTTGGGGTGGCTTGGTACAGAAATTCGGTCGGCACCTCCATGTCTTTGATGCGCACGGACTGCACAATGCCGTCCGAAGCAATGGTGTACTTGGCCGCAATGTCGAACCGCGTTTGGGTGGGGGTGCTTTGCACGGTGACAGAAGCATAATCAAAAGCTTGGGCCGCCTTTTGAGCAGCGCGTTCTCGGCGGCTTCCGAAGAGCGACCCACGTTCGGGTTCATCTTCAGCAGCAATGCCGTCTGCGTAAAAGGCCACTGAAACTTCGTCGAGCATTTCTATGGCGGGTGCCAATGCGACGTTCATCACACTGTTGGATACAGCGATGTTTTCGGCGACCATGCCCATGCTGGAGTAGCTGATGTTGCGGGCGTTCGTCGGCACGTCGATCATGTAGAAGCCGTTGATGTCGGTAACGGCATTTCGGCCGCCGGAAACGCTCACGGTGGCACCTATGAGGGGCTGTCCTTGGGCGTCATACAGTTGGCCGCGTACCTGGCGTACGGAAGGGTTGTATGCCTGGGCCTTCAACCAGTTGTTGGCTGCGGCTGCAGTTGAGGCTGCCGCTCCTTGGTGGCCTTGGTGGTTGGCGTGCAGAAACCATGGCGTCAGGTTGGGCTTGGACCGGTTCCTGTTGGGTGTCCCCGTAGAAACGCTGAGGTTGACGCGCTCCCAATCTTCCCCGGTTTGTTGGCGCACCAAGGCGATGCTTTCGAGTTTGAGGGGCGCGGTAACTTTCTCAACGCGCGCGTTGTATGCAGGATCCCAACCGGCGTTTTGCATCCAGTAACCAAAGCTGACTGTCCCGCTTGTTTGGGAGGTGGCTTCTGTGTGGATCAGCATTTCGAGGTGGGTCTCGGTGCGGAGCTGTGGCAGGGCGCCCATGGCGAGGTCCAGTTTGGTCAAGCCCGCTTGCATGTCGCCAATGCGTTGGTCTATGGCCTGTCTTTCTTTGAGCAATTCGATGCGTCTCTCGCGCATGAATTGGGTGGCTTCGATGAGGCGGCTGAGGTCCACGCCGCTGTCTTTAACGGTGAACTGCGTGTGGGAGGCGAGGAGTTGCTCCTCCTTGTCGAGGATGGAGTACCAATGCTGCTCTTGTTGCATGTCGTGGTACAGGTCGTTGCGCTGTTTTTGGAGGCGTTCTCTTTCGGCTTGGCTTTCGGCACCGCTCAGGGTGTCGGTGTGGTAGCGGTGGGTGACCGACAAAATGGTGAAGTCGCCCGTGCCGGTGATGCGCACTTGGCTGGGATCGATGGCGGTGGGCAAATTCTGGAAGACCAAGGTGGCGGTTCCTTCGGGCACGACGGTGTTGGCCGTGCGTTTGATTTGGGCCCCTTGTCGGTAAACTGTGACGTGGTCAATGCTGTGACGGACTTCTTTTTCGGTGTTTTCATTGGCCCTGGCCCCTGTAGAGAGGCTCAGCAGGACGAACATGGAGAGGACGGTGCGTGTGAGCATGGGTTTGAGGTTTTGACGTTCTCTCCTCACGTTCCAAGACCCGTGCCAAAATTTCCGAACTTGGGGTCATGCGACCTGTCCTTTCCTGCTTGCCTCTCCTGTGCTTACTGGTGTTTTCATCCCTCGAAACCGCCGCCCAAAAAATTTTTTCGGTGGAATACGAAAGCCGTGCCGACGTCAAAGTTTTTGTGGTGGACTACGAAAGCCGGGCGGACCTGCTTGTCTTTAAGGAGGATTATGCGAGCAATGCCAATGGCAATGAAGGCCGGTGGCACTTTGTGGAATACGAGAGCCGCGCCGACAAGAAAGTGTTCTTCGTCGACTACGAATCCAGGGCCGATTTGAAGGTCTTTTTTGTGGACTACCAGAGCCGGGCAGGCTGGAAAAACAAGTCCAAACAGCACTTGCTGTATTGAAGCAGCAGTGGGGTTGCAATCAGTAACCTAGGGCCTCTCGCAACCGTCCCATGGTGGCTTGGGCCACCACCCTTGCTTTGTCAGCACCCTTGCTGAGTTCTGCATCTAGGGCGGGCAAGTCGGCCATATAGCGGTTGTAGGTGTCGCGTTCTTGGGCAAACCCGTCGACCAACGCCTCGAGGAGGTCCTTCTTGGCGTGTCCCCAACCGTAGCCTCCAGCGCGGAGCTTGGTGGCCATGTCGGCCGCGTCACTTTCAGAGGCGACCAATTGATAGAGCTGGTGTACCACTGATCCGTCAGGATCCTTCGGGTCTTCAAGCGGAGTAGCGTCTGTGACGATCTGCTTGTTGATGGCTTTTTTCAGCGACTTTGCGTCTGCAAAAGGGTCCAAAATGTTGCCTTTTGACTTCGACATTTTCGCCCCGTCGGTGCCGGGGACGTACATCGTGGCCGCGTTGGTCAGGGCCTCGGGTTCGATCAGGACTTCGCGGCCCACTTTGTTGTTGATTCTCCCGGCCACATCGCGGGCCATCTCCAAG
The DNA here is from genome assembly GCA_022428285.1 of Flavobacteriales bacterium. Classification (GTDB taxonomy): domain Bacteria; phylum Bacteroidota; class Bacteroidia; order Flavobacteriales_D; family Sanyastnellaceae; genus UBA8752. The sequence goes on along the minus strand of JAKMCX010000192.1, from coordinate 1,189 downwards.
TGCTGGAGTTGGTCTTTGCCCACAGGAACTTGGTTCGCATCATAGGCCAAGATGTCCGCGGCCATGAGCATGGGGTAGGCGAAGAGCCCGGCATTCACGTCTTCTAGGCGGTCTGCTTTGTCCTTGAAACTGTGGGCCAAGGCCAATCGGCTGTAGGGGTAAAAGCAGCTCAAATACCAAGCGAGTTCGGTGCACTGGGGCACATCGCTCTGGCGGTAGAAGACGGTTTTGTTGGTGTCCAATCCACAGGCGAGCCACGCGGCGGCGACGGAATAGGTATTGGCCCGCAACTCTGCACCGTCTTTGATTTGGGTGAGGCTGTGCAGGTCGGCGATAAACAGGAACGACTCATCGGTTGAATCCTTGGCCAGCTCAATGGCGGGACGGATGGCACCCAGTACGTTGCCGAGGTGGGGTGTACCTGTGCTTTGGATGCCGGTCAGAATTCGTGCCATGGGCCAAAAATACGAGGAGTTTCAAGGCGCACATTTACAATCAGGATATCGTGTATCCGATATCAAAAAACCCGGACTGTTGAGGTCCGGGTTTTTTGATGTTTGGATGCGGTCTGCTGATCAGCAGAACTCGTCGTAGGCGGCCTTGAGGTGCTCGGCGAGCATGTCGGCGGTCCGGCCTTCGATGTGATGGCGCTCCACCATGTGGACCAGCTTGCCGTCTTTGAAGAGGGCAACTGCTGGGCTGCTCGGTGGGTAGGGCAGGGTGTGCTTGCGGACGCGCTCCACAGCTTCTACGTCGAAGCCAGCAAAGGCGGTGAGCAGTTTGCTGGGGAGTTTGGCATTCTCAAGGGAAGCCTTCACGCCGGGGCGCATGGAGCCAGCGGCGCAGCCACAGACGCTGTTGAGGACCACCACAGAGGTGCCTTCCTCTGCGAGGGCAGCATCAACGGCGTTGGCGTCCAGAAGTTGGGAGAAGCCGGCTTCGACGAGCTCGGCTTTCATGGGGTTGACTATTTCAGCGGGATACATGGTGCAAAGGTGAGGAAGCCAAAGCAATGACGTTTTCTAAGTTCTCCAAGAAATGAGAATGTTGAATTGAATCTGATACAACAGCTTTAATTCTTACTGCCTCTCGCTTGAGCAGCCTTCACGTAAGCAAGCAACTCCTTGAGGTCTCTCATCTTGGCTTCAAGAACATCAGGCCTTTGGATCTCAGCCTCACCATTCACTAC
>JAKMCX010000064.1 GCA_022428285.1 Flavobacteriales bacterium | reverse complement strand
ATGGTGGCCATTTTGTTGGGGTTCTTTTCTTTGGATGCGCTGTTTTTGAGGGCGGCAGGAGTCGGGGGGCGATGGAAGCTGTTGCTGATGATTTATGCGGCATCGGGTTTTGTGGTGGCTGTGTTTTGGGTGGTCGATGGCCGCGGAGGAGCGGAAGCGCCGGGATACAATGTGGCGCGTGAAGTGCTGGGATTCTTGCAGTCGCCCATGCCTTCGTTGATGCTGGTGCTCCTGCCTTGGTTGCGGGACCGCGCCCTCGGCGAAGGGCAAGGCCAGAAGGCCTAATTTCGAAGTATGACGTTTCAAGAGTTGCCGGCCCATGCCCGGCTGTGGGTGCACGTCGCCGACCGGGACTTGTCGTCCGAAGAGCAGCAAGCTTTGAAGTCAGGACTTTCTTCGTTTTTGGAAGGGTGGTCTGCCCATGGTGCCGCGCTTTCTGCGGCTGGAGATGTTCTCTATGACAGGGTTTGTGTGGTGGGCTTGGATGAGGAGCAGGCTGGTGCTACCGGATGCAGCATCGACAAGCTGGTTGGCTTTATGCGGGCACATGGTCAGTCACACGGCTTGGATTGGTTCGACCGGCACCAGGTCTTGTGGCGGCCCAATGGGCAAGCAGGTGCAGCAGTTGGGCAGCGGGTTTGGAAGGCCACGAGGACTGCTGAGTTCTGGGCGATGCGCAAGGCGGGGGTGGTGACTTCGGATGCCGAAGTGGTGGATCCTTTGGCGGCTACAGTGGGGGCAGCGGTATCGCAAAACGGGTTTTTGGTCAAAAGATTCGACGAAAGCTGGCATGCAGAAATGTGGCGGTAAGGTGCTTTTCTGCTTGAGCGACTGCAAATTGAATGACCATGAATGGTCGTTCGTCGACTCTAGAGAAAGGTTGGTGGGCGATTAGATTTCTTTCGATTGTTTGCAAGAGGCGAGATTTCGACGTATCTTTCCTCTCAGGATTTGATGTAAAGTGACGACGAATGCCACTTTTATCTACCTCAACCGAATTAGCAACCAGCTGGAACCATGAAGCTCCGCATTTCTCGTGCCGCCTATGTGCAGGCGGCTTTCCTTTTCGCTACGATCGTCCTCTCCTTGGGCGTAAGGGCGCAATCCATTACCCTCTACTCTGATTTTTATGCCACACAGTATGGTGTGGCGGTTACCAGTTTGACCGAGGGTCAAATTGTGAACCTCAGTGAAGGTCAGATCTGGGCCACGAATGGTTTCAATCAGACTTACACCATTGACTTGTCTGAATACGGTGCGGATACCTACACGGTGATCCTGCTCGATGAGGGTTCTGATGGAGGCCTGAGTTTCGAAGTCAACATTGACAATCTGCCGTTTGCATGCGGTGGAACTTGTCAAGGTGAATTGACGGCAGGACCGGCGGCGGCGTTTAGCTTTTCCTTGACCCAATTGGACGGCATTCCTGGTTGTATGGAAGAGACAGCCTGTAACTACGACCCCGAAGCTGGATTCAATGACGGTTCGTGTTGCTTCGATTCTTGCGTAACGGTTCGTTTGTATGATGCCTTTTCCAATGGATGGGTAGACAACCAAGGCAACATTGGAGGTGCTGCAGTGGGCAATCTGGCGGGCCAGGAATTGGGGAGCATCGAGTTCACAGAAGGAGGTGTGGCCGAGCTCGACCTCTGTTTGTTGGATGATTGCTACGTCTTGGAATTGCAATTCGACAACCTCGCGGTGGAGGCTTCATGGGAGATATACCTCGGAGAACAGCTGATTTTGGAAGGAGGTCCGGGAGTTGCTGGCGGCACCATTCAGGAGTTCTTCTATGTTGGAAACCCAGAGTGCTTGAATGAGGGGTGCACCATTATTGGTGCCTGTAATTATAATCCAGCTGCAAACTTCAATGATGGAAGCTGTGAGTACTTGTCTTGTCAAGGTTGCACGGACCCCACGGCCTGTAACTACGATCAGAACGCTACGATTTCCAATGGAGATTGTGATTACAGCTGTTACGGTTGTACCGAGGCTGATGCGGTCAATTATGACGACGCGGCCATTTATGATGACGGAACATGCTGCTATGAGGAGTACTTCTTCTTTCTCGAAGTAGGTGGTGGAAGCTGGGACGGCGAAATCAGCTGGAACATCCGAAACATGGAAACCAACACCGTGGT
>JAKMCX010000051.1 GCA_022428285.1 Flavobacteriales bacterium | reverse complement strand
AGAGCACAGGAATGCTGGTGGACTTTTTGGCGGCCGCTTCTTGGATGCCTCCAATCAAGCCGTGCCACTGTTCGGGACCATAAGCGTGCCCGCCACAGTTCAAGATGCTGCCCACCTTCAAATCCACCAGGACCTCTTGGAGTTTCGCGGTGTCCAAACGGTGGGGCTCCTCCAAAGCATAGGGAGCGCCCACGCACACCATATCCAAGGTGAGCTGTGTCATTTCTCCGGCCTTGTCCTCGATGGACATGGTCCCAAGTACACTGTCTACAAAGGCAGTGCGGTCATCTTGGTTTTCAGGAGCTTTTGTGGGCTGGCAGCTCGTAAGTATGCTCAGGCCAAAGCAGATAATTCCTGAGAGGAATAGAGGGTATTTGCGCATAGTGGCGAATCAGAAATGCAAGTGTAAGAAATACACTAACTAAATACAGCAGTTTGGGTGCAAAGTGCACAAGAAGATTGTCTTTGAAGCAGCAGGAGAGCATGCCGCTGATTCGCCTGCTGAAGCGGCCCGGTTGGTGACCGCAATACCGCCTTATGGTGTAGCTTTCCGCCATGATGATTTCGATGACGGGTGATTTTAGATGGGCCATTTTTATGGCGGTGTCCGTGATGGGTTGGGGGTGTACTGGCGGAGGCCAAGCGCCTGTAGAACAAGACCCTGAAGCCGGGCGCATGTACTACGGGTCTGTCATAGACCTCGATGGTGCAGTAGATGCCCAAGGTTTGCGGTCAGCTTTGAAGACCGAAGGGCGCGCGGCTGTTCGCTTCGAGGGAGAGATCACTGGAACGTGTGCCAAGAAAGGGTGTTGGATGGATGTAGCATCGGGGGAGGACACTGTTTTCGTCCGCTTCTTGGACTACGGGTTTTTTGTGCCGACCGAAGGCGCCGAAGGGAAGCGCACCGTGGTGGAAGGGGAGGCCTTCTTTGACACCTTGACGGTGGACATGCTCCGACACTATGCCGAAGATGCGGGTGAATCAGAAGCCTACATCGCGGCCATTTCCGAGCCGGAGTTGCAGCTGGCCTTCACGGCGACTGGCGTTATGATTGAGGATTGATGGTGGCTGCTGACCCCATCTTTCGCAGCCGGCATTGGACGGTGGTCGTGATGACTGCATTTGTCCTCGTATCGTCCCAATGCGGAAACGCACCTACCTCAGAGGGTCCAAGATTGGCGCCAACCCAGCCCAACCGTACCAGTCCTCTGGCAGAGTCTATGCGGCAATTGGATGCGGAGTTGGTCGATTTCCGCACCCGTTTTTTGGATGTCGGAGGGGAGTGGCAAGGCGCCGCTTTTACCGAATACGACCTCAATGATCTGGCGCCAACGGATTCGAGCATGTTCGTAGACGGATACCAAGCGCTGGCCATAGCTTTTGAAAAGCGCATTGCAGATTTCAATGCCCATCCCAGTGATGACTCTTATTCTATGGTGGTGTCAGGTTGCATCTCCTGTCACCAAAAGGCCTGTCCAGGGCCTTTGGAGCGCATCGCCAAACGGAAATTGCCCTGATCGAAGTGCGACGTGGCCGGTCGAGGCCCAAGAGTGGGATGAAATAAGAAATCCGCACCGTCCACTTCAGCATGAGCTTTCTGTTTCTGGTGCGGATTCTTCCAGGCATGGTCCACCCGAAGGTGCCCTGCTCATGAAGTAACGGGGGTTCTTCATGCTTCGCCTTTTTGAGGGGCGATCTGGACCTCTGAGCGTCGGAACCGGCGTGGTCTATGACCGTTGGCTTGTCCTGGATGCACCCGGCCCTCCTTGCGGTTGGCGCGGTTCAATTCGCAAGCGAATTGAGTCGGCTTTCGGGGTTGCCCCCTCTGGCCCGAGCATCCCGGGGTCAACTGCCTTGCGGCGTGCCTTTCCCTGGGCTCTTTGGCGCATCGTGTCACACGGGGTGACCCGATGTCGGACCGTCCACCTTTCGGCTTTCGGGCCTTCCTTCAGCGCTTCGGACCGAAGTCCTCTGCACTCACCGCCTTTGTCTCCGAGGAGATGACCTCAACTCTCGTCTTGGTCCCCACTGCCGAGGCAGCTCCGGTAAACCGGTTGGGTGCGGCGCCTCCTTTGGTCGGGCACAGGATTGCTCCTGTGTGAGCCAGGCTCCATCCATTCTCAGGATGCCTTTGCGCCGGAGGTCGGCGGCTCCTCCACTTGCGTGTTGGAGGCCAGCAGAACCTAAGTTCTTCCCGCTTCATTGGCCGGGGCCATTTCTTCGGGGGTCCGACAGAAGGCAAGCCTTCACCCTGTGAGGGGTCGCCTCGCCGAAGCGCTGCGTTGTCGTTGCTGACAGGACAATAGTGGGGCATAAAAACGAAACGGACCCCCAATGGAGGTCCGTTGTCGTTCACAATGTGATAACATCAGTTATACACAATTGTTGATACCTCAATCGGTATCTGGCGCAAAGCTATTTCTGAAGTTTCGTCCCGTCAAAGGAAGAAGGCCAGAGTTTGTAAGCGTTGTTTTGAGCGGTTCAGCTTTGCGGGCTTATCGGGCCACCATCACCTTGCCTACGGCCACGCGGGTGCCTTGTGTGCCTTCGGCGGTGTAGATGCCTACGGGCCAATCGCTGACGTCGAACTGCCAAGCCGACTTCCCTTCTCCAGGAAGGACTGTGCGCTCAGCGATCAACTTGCCCATCATGTCTTTGACGCGCACCACTACAGGGAACTCGTTGTCGAAGCCACCCCCCAAGATGTTGACGATTTCGCCAGTAGGGGTAGGGTAAATGCTAAAGTCAACCGCGTCGTCCCAACCGCTCATGCCGGGGTTGTTCACTCCTGAATCACCCACTTCTGGCTCGGTGGCGCAGTCCGCACCAATGCCCAAACTCATGCTGTTGATGCCGTTGACTTGATAGCTGGCGGAGGTCATCAGCTCACCATCCATCCAGACTTCTAACCAACCTTGGTCCCAACCGTCATTGCCTGCATCGTGCAAAGTCATGTTGTAACATCCTGGAGCCATGCATGCGATGTAGGTGTGGGCTCCAAAGTCAGACATGGCGTCGGACTGCATTGAGGCCGTATCTCCGGTGGCGGTGGCCTGTGGCTCAAGGCTCCATGAAACTTCACTTCCATTGTTCATGGTGTAGGTGACGATGGTGACCTCAATTAAAGGACATGCAGCGTTCTCGCAAGAACCGTCGTCTTCTGTGGCATCAGGATTGTAATTGTTTGCGCTGGGATCCGTGCACCCAAGAATGGTGAGGATATCGTCGCAACCACTTCCGATTTCAATCGGGAATGCATCAAACTCTCCCTCTTCTAAGGAATAAGTTTCGGCAATGTCGTCGATGGCCAAGATCAACAATCCGCCGCCCCATCCATCTCCAAAGCTGTCATAGACCTCTAAGGTGTAGCAACCGTCTTCTAGGCAGCCTGCAACACCGGTCAGTACGCCGTTCGGGCTCAGGTTGGTGCCATCTCCACTCAATACGGCATTGCCTTGGTCGTCGAACAGCGCCCAACTGACCTCTGAAATGAAGGGGTCACCTTGAAAGAACAATGCCGTCACCGTGGTCAGGTCGCCGCAATCGACAACGGTGGTGTCCACATTGTCATAGAGGCAAGACCCGTCGTCAATGATGGCGAAGGGGTTGTAATTCAGTGCCGCTGGGTCTGTGCAACCTTCAGTGAAGTCATTTCCACCTCCGGTGGTTCCTTCACAACCATCGCCTGTTCCGAATTCTATGTCCAATCCACTGGCGCCTTCCAGTGAGCCATTCACCCATTCTACATTGCCCACATTCAGCCAGAAGTAGCCGCCATTCCATGATGTGCCACCCGCAATGTTGCTCATGGTCGCGGTGTAGCATTCTTCCGGATCCAAACAGATGTCGAGGTGCTCGATGGCCAAATCTGGGAATCCCTGTTGGTCAAAAATCACGTTGCCTTGACTGTCGGTGATGGTCAACGCTACTTCGTATCCATTGGAAAAGGTGCAGATGTAAAGCTGACCAGCAACCAGGCCGTCTTCGCAGCCGAAGGGGTACACGCAGGTTCCGTTGTCGTCCGTCGCATTGGGGTCGTAGTTCAAAGCGTTTTCGTCTGTGCAGCCGGGGAGATAGACTTCACAGTCTTCCTGGTTGATGCCAACTGCGAAGACCGCTGTAATTTGGTCGGCCTCCAATCCGTACACAGTAGGGTCTTCGCCATTGATGGAAACCTCCAGTGTTCCACTGGGATTCCAGCCGCTGGAATAGAGATGGAAGTTGTAGCAGCCGTCCGCCAAGCATCCGTATTGGCTGCTGAATCCATCATTGACACCTACAAACGAAATGGCGTATCCATCTGCGTCAGCGAAGTAGCCATAAATACCCCCTCCGAAGATGTCGCCTGTGAGCGAGTCCAGCCCATATTCTGATTGAGAAATCACAACAAGGTTGTCGTCGCCACACTCGGGGATGTACAAGCAATATCCGTTGTCCACGGTGGCTGTCTCCTCGTAATTCAACGCTTCGGGATCCATGCAGCCATAAACCGGTACCTCGCTGCAATCGCCATCCCATTGGTAGTAGGCCCCAGCGCATTCCAATTCGCAAGGGTTGTTGAATGTGATGGTTTGGCCGCTGAAGTAGTCGTATCCGCACACAGGGTCATAACCGTCCGGGCAGTCGCAGGGCTCCAAGCAGGTGCCATTGTCTTCGGTTGCTTCTGGATTGTAGTTGGGTGACTCGGGATCGGTGCATCCCAAAACAAAGAATTCACAGCCGCTTGAATTGATGCCCAGGCCTACATTGACTTCCATGTCCCCAGGTCCCACCATAATGCTGGAGTCGTATTCACCGTTGATGAGAATGTCCACTTGCGTGGTGTCCGCATCGAAGTAGTTGTAAAACGTCAAGTTGTAACAGCCATCTGCAATGCAGCCTTCAGAAACCCAGTTCCCGGTGTCGTTGACGCCAATGTAGCTGGGGTTCCACCAAAATCCGTTTGCGCCTTGAATGGCGTACTCCAGAAACAGGCCGCCAAAAATACCGTCCGGGCCAAATCCGCTTTGGACCAAGGTGAGGGTGTTAGAGGCCGAGCAATCTTCTGGATAAGTGCAGCAGCAGTCTTGGGTTGCTGAAGCGTCATAATTCTGAGCGGCAGGGTCCATACAGCCCCAGATGTCGGTTTGACCATTGCCGCCTCCGTTGCCGCTGCCGTTGTCGCTGTCTAAGCCGGAGCAGTCACCAGCTCCGAGTCCAAATGTGCCATATTCCCCAGTTTCAAGGGTGAATGGCCCCATCATCAGTCCTAGGAATTCCACATTGGCCGTCAATGAAGCACCATTCCAACCGTCACCAAAGGTGTCCAGAAGCTCGAGGGTGTAACATGAATCTTCAATGCAAAAAGAAGCGGTGTAGTCTGTGTTGTTTTCGTAGTTGCCTCCAGAGGCCACAGTCGATCCACCTGAATCATAGACATTCCAGCTGATTTCACTGGCCCATTGTCCTGTCGTGATGGCGATGTTGGCTTCGAGCAAACAATCGTCTTGGCCCTGCACAAAGAAAGCCGCAATCAAAAAGCTGAAGAGCAATAGATTTTTCATGGTAGTGGTGGTTCATTGTGTAAAGCTGTTCTGGGCAGAAAAAGTTGCATCGGAACGTCGTTGTTGCAAAAATGCTGCAAAACGAGCAAGTAATTTTCGGCTCAAGTCGTTGTTGTACAGGGTCTTCGGTGCGGTGCTTTTCTTCTTGACGGTGATTCCAGTCCCATGTTCAGCTCCTTCGGTGGCTCATGGTTTCACATCATTGTGATGCCAAATTGAATTCTGTCGAGAGAAATCGGCATTTTTGAAGCATGTCAAAGTGTGGAGTATTGCTTCTTTTGGGGTCTTGCATCGTGGGCCCTCAGGTGCATTGGGCACAAGGTGTCGACAACAGCTGTCCGGAGGGGTGGAAGCCGGTGGCCAAGGATTTCTTGAGTGCCAAATTGAATGGGGATTTGCCTGCGGCTGCAGAATTTGTGCGTCCTGCGAAACGGGAGGCATGGATTGAATGGACTTCATGGCAGACAGAGCGCACCAACCGGCGCATCTCGGGTTACTCTGAGGAGGTTCAGGCCAGGGCCAAGAAGGAGAAGAAAACCGCCAAGAACCGGCTTGAGGTGTCTGTTTTTTCGTGCACAGCCATGTCTGAGTCAGAGGGCCAATACCGGATCAAGGTGGACCCCGACGGCCGTTCTTACCAGTTTCTGATGCTGGCCTTGGAGCAAGACGAATGGTGGGTGGAGGACAACCTGTACGCCTTGAATCCAGAACAACGCAAGGTTTTTACGGCCTACAACCAAGCTTTGGATGCAGGCAGTTGGGAAGAGGCGGAAGCCTGGGTGGCCCGGTTTGTGCTCCCGCGTTTTGCGACATACCGGTCCGAGGCCACCGCATTCTTGTCCGAAGGAGGAGCGTTCGCAGAGGCCTACAAGAAAAAGGCAGAGGCACGCGCTGCAGAATGGGAAGACATGTTTTTGCGCGCGGAGATGGAGACCGACGAGATCATCATCGTACATGCTGAGTTTCCAACAGCGGAGACCCTTTCTTCTGAACTGGTCAAAGTCGATGGCACCTGGCGCATCCTGTTTAGATGAGCCAGTTGAGCCGTCAAGAAGTCGTGGAAGCGTTGGAGGCGTCGATGGATGCTGGACTTCGGCGCGTTCGGGGCGCATTTGAAGAACTTCAAGGCAGCTTGGAGGGAGAGTCCAAAAGCACGGCAGGAGACAAGCACGAGACCGGAAGGGCGATGGTCCAGATGGAAATGGAACAAGCGGCAGGACGTTTGTCTCGCGTGGAGGGCATGATCCGACAATGGCATGCCCTTGAGCCTGCTCGGGGGCGCCAAGAGGTGCGTCCAGGGGCGGTTGTGACCACCGACCAGGGTGGATTTGTGATGGGGGTGGCTTGGGGCGCCTTTGACGTGCCAAAGGCAGAAGCATGGCGGGCCATTTCTGCCGATGCCCCGTTGGCTCGAGCAATGCGGGCTGCAAGCCCGGGAAGTACCGTTGAATTCCGAGGGCGGATCTGGCAGATTATATCGGTCCAATAAAGGATCGAAGTCCTTTCTTGGATGCAATTGGTGGAAAACAGTTCGCTCGCGTGACTGCAATAGCGCATGAAGGCTCTACATTTGCAGCAAAATCAACGATTTGGGACGATCTCAGGAAACATTCGGCAAGCGCGAAAGAGAAGCGAAGCGCGCCAAGAAGAAAAAGGAAAAGGACCTCAAGAAGCAGGAGGCGAAGGGCAACAAGCGCACGCTTGACAGCCCCGAGATGTTTGCTTATGTGGACGAGTTTGGAAGGATCGTTGATACTCCTCCAGACCCCACAGAACGCGAGGAAATCAACCTGGAGGACATTCAGATCAGTGTGCCCAAAGACGAAGACATGGAGCCTGTCGACAAGACCCGCCGAGGTGTTGTGACCATGTTCAATTCTGACAAAGGCTTTGGGTTCATTCGCGATACCGATACCAGGGACAGCATTTTTGCGCACGTCACCAACATGAAGGAGGAGGTTTCCGAAGGAGACAAAGTGCAGTTTGAGGTGGAACAGAGCCACAAAGGCCCTTCCGCCATCAAAGTGACCATCATCAAATAAAACTTCGCCCTAGCATTGGGCGATTTCTTGAAGCAATCTCCGTCTTGCGATCGGCAGGAGGGTAGGCTCGATTGGAATGGACCATTCCATGTGGACGTGGTATGTCGCGGGTTGTGGCAACTCGCGGTAACGTCGAATGAGGTTCCATTTGATTCCATTGGCCGTTTCGAGCCGGGATAAATTCCGGGACTCTACACATTGGAGATTCAGTTCCAAAAAGGCATCTCCGCCTCTGGTGATGCGAGATTTGTTGTACCTGTATGCGATGAGTTTTCTCCCGTTGGGTTCGCCGTGGGTCACAATCAGATACCCTTCATTGATGTGAAGAGGCTGTATGCCGATTGGACCAAACTTTACCTTGGAGTCAATGAGGTCGTAAAGCATTTTGCCTTCTTGCATGGTGGCGTCCAAATGCGGCAAGGCCCTGTTGATCACATCCTTTAGATAGTCCTCCATGGAGGATGGGTTTTCCATTTGACCTCTGAGCAGCTGCATTCGGGCAAAGTCAAGTCCGACCACAGGACCGTTTTCCTTGCCTTGTTCCAGGCCCTTTTGGATGGCAGTGAGCTCCCTGTGTTTGTCGATGACATTGGACAACGCTGGATAGAGTCTGGAGCCGTTGAGGTCCTCTTTGACCTTTTGGAGCCAAGCCAGAAGTACGTATTCCTTGTATTCAGCGTCCATGAGCCCCTCTGTAAGCCAGCTTCCATGCTGCTTGGTCAATGGGTGGGGGGCCTTTGAGTCGCTGTTTATGTTCGACATAATGTATAATTTACTCTATAAATAGATGTAAGTCAAGAGCGGGTGATATTATTTCAATTTTGCCTTGAGGTTTTGGTAACATTGCCTTAACATTGTTCGTAGAGCATGTCAATGTTGTTCCGAATCCCCCTCATCGTGGCCTTGGCCTTCACCGCACAGTTCGGGCATGCCCAATCTGTGCAATGGTCAGTGGGGTCTGATCCGGTCCGCTGGGTGTCTGGTTTCAAGAACGTCCAATGCGGTGTCCAACTTCACCCAGAGTGGGGAGTGGTGGCAGGATTTGGATGGATGAACAGCGGCAATGGAACCCAGGGCTCGCTGTTTCAATCCCGTCCTTCGGATTTTGATGCCGCGTGGACCGGCAATGTTGGAATCCGGTTGTACCCATCCGCATCCTCTGACCATCGGGTCACGGGATTGATTGGATTGGATTACAGCCAAGAGGTGTACCAACGGACCATTGGTACAGGCCCATCGGCTGCCGAAGTCGCCCAACAGGGCACTTACCAGCAATCCAAAAAAGACTTTCGCATGTTGGCTGGAGGCCGAATGCTGATTGCACAACGCGTCACGCTGTCAGCCCACCTGGGCGTAGGTTATGCAGTGGGACCAGGCCAATTGTTGCCTGCGTCACAGACCCCGCAGCGGCCTTTGTCCAGGCTTCTCGGCGTAGAGTTGATGTGGAACCTTTGAGTTCCTCCTGAAGTGAATCAGGCCGGTCGGCCCAGCTCTCTCAACTGGTTGGTGTGCATCTGAACCGCTGCCGCGAAAGTTGTTTCAGAGCGGTAAGGCAATCCAAATTCTTCTGCAGTCGCCTTCACAATCGGCGCCAAAGCGCGGTAGTGCACGTGGCAAATGTGAGGGAAGAGGTGGTGCTCGATTTGGTGGTTCAAGCCTCCACTGTACCACGTGAGGAACTTTGACTTGGTTCCAAAGTTGCAAGTGGTGTTCAATTGGTGGCTCATGGGGTCAATGTCCATGCTGCCTCCTTTTTCTGCCAAGACATAGCTGTGGTCTTCCATGACGTGCGCAGGCTGAAAAACAAGGGCAAGGGTCAACCCTCCGAAGAAGTGCATGAGCAACCATCCTGCGATGATTTGTCCTGCACCCAATCCGCTAAAGGCCAGTGGGAGCCCCAACACAATGGGGTAGTAAATCACCTTGGCCAGGATGATGCGAAACATCAGGTTGTTGTACGACTTGCCCATGCGGTCAAGCAATCCAAGTTTGCGATAACGGTTCAGGGCTACGAAATCTTTGAAGGTGACCCAGATGAAGGTCATGAGGCCATAGAAGAACCAAGCGTAGAGGTGTTGAAACCTGTGCCAAGGTTTGTGTGGCTTCAGCGGGCTGAATCGCAACAGCGGACCAGGGTTGATGTCTTCATCGAGGCCGTCGATGTTGGTGAAGGTATGGTGCAGCACGTTGTGCTGGATTTGCCACATTTCACTGTTGCCACCAACGAGTTCGAGCACGCCGCCAACGAGCCGGTTGACCCACTTCTTTTCGCTGAATGCACCGTGGTTGCCGTCGTGCATTACGGCCATGCCGATGCCCGCAAGGGAGAGGCCCATCACAATTTCCGCGGCCCAAAACATCCATCCTCCTCCGGTGATGCCACTGGCAATCAGTCCAACGGGTGCGAGGTACAGGGAAACCAGCAGTATGGTCTTAAAGACCATGGCACCATTGGCCTTTTTGTGAATGCCGTTGTCCTTGAAGTAAGCCTCCACACGCTGGCGGAGGGTTTTGGCGAAACCAGTGGTGTCCCGTGCAAAGCGTACGGTAGGTAATTCGATCTGAGGCTGCGTCATATGGCCGCAAGGTAGCCTTGGAATCGGAGTGGGATTCCCTATAAGCGCAAATCGGTCCACATCAGGGGTGTGGGTGACATCAAGGGATTTTGCGTACCCGCATTGCGCCCGGCGTCACCTCTAGGTATTCGCTGTCGGCGATCCACTCCAAGAATTCTTCGAGGGACAGTTTTTTGGCGGGGGCAATGCGCAGGCCTTTGTCGCTGCCAGAAGCCCTCATGTTGGTGAGCTTCTTTCCTTTGATCAGGTTCAGCTCCATGTCTTGGTCACGGGCACATTCGCCCACGACTTGCCCCTTGTAAATGTCTTCGCCTGGATCGATGTAGAAGGTTCCACGGTCTTGTAACCGGTCAATCTCAAAGGCCCTTGCTTGTC
>JAKMCX010000190.1 GCA_022428285.1 Flavobacteriales bacterium | reverse complement strand
TTTTTTTCGGTGGCTTCAGCGCAGGTCACCCTTCCCATCGACTTTGAGTCGGGTACGGGCACATCGGATTTCACGGACTTTGACGGCGGTACCGCAGAAGTGGTGGCCAACCCGGCGCCCGATGCGGTCAACGAAAGCGCCACAGTGTGCAAGCTCGTCCGGAACGGAGGCTTGCCTTGGGGCGGCTCTCTGCTCCAGCTCGGCGAATACTTTGACTTCGCTGAAGCTTCAAGCATCCGCATGAAGGTGTGGTCGCCCCGTCAGGGCGTGCGCGTGAAGCTCAAGTTGGAAGGTTACCTCGACACAGAAATTGACCAGTGGAACGTTACCCAAGGCGGCTGGGAAGTGATGACCTGGAACTTCGCTGGCGAGTACGCCATGACCTACGACAAGCTGGTCTTCATGTTTGACTTCGAGAATGTGGGAGACGGTTCGGACCAGTCCACGTTTTACTTCGACGACATCGAGCAGGTTGACGCCAGTGGAGGCCTGAATCAAATCGACCTCCCGTGCACCTTTGAGGACGAAACCGTCGACCAGACGACGTACGATTTCTGGGGCAATGCCTCTCAAATCGTCGAGGACCCCACCATGCCCGGCAACCATGTGGTCGAGGTGGTCAAGATGCCCGTCGCAGTGGGTTGGTCAGGTACCATGATCGGTACGATCGAAGGCTTCGCCAACAACATTCCTTTCACCGAAGAGGAGAAGACGGTCAGCATCCGCGTATGGACGCCAGCAGCGGGCACCCCGATTTTGTTGAAGACAGAATTGACAGGCGAAGGCATCTATGCGGAGACCATCCAATACACGAGCCAGGAAGGGTGGGAGACCCTCGAATTCAACTTTGGCAATGAGTTGCCCGGCGGCCCCGAGCTCGAGGTCAACTACCCCTACGACTTGCTGGTGATCTTCTTTGGCTTCGGCGACGAGGGCGTCGAAGGTGGAACCACCTACTATTTCGACGATGTCTACTTCGGCCAGGCGCCGGCGACCAACGTCACAGAGGCGCAGGCCTCCAACATCACCATGTTCCCGAACCCTGTCGGCCAGAATGACCTTCTGCGCGTGGCCGGTGTGGACGCCGGCACGACCGCGACTGTGGTGGACGCCATGGGCCGCGTGGTGTGGCAAGGAGCGTTGGCCGCCAACGGCAACCGTCTAGGTCTGCGCACAGGCACTTACACGGTGCGCATTCAGACCGCCCAAGGGATGACGCGCCAACAGCTGTTGGTCCGCTAACCACAGGCCTCTTCTTACTGTATCTTCGTAAACCGCTTTGGCACAGGCCAAGGCGGTTTGCACGTCTGCGTGTTTTGTTCTCTGACATCCTGCCACCGAAGTGGAAAAACAACAACAACAATAACTGGGGCCGATTTTGGATTTGACAGCAAGACAAACGGCACGGTCAGCATGCCGAGTGCTTAGGGTAGCCACTCGTTAATCCCGAAACCCAAGCCATAACAGGCAACACTTCCTACGCGCTCGCAGCATAATCCTCTCGGAGGATTGGCCTAATTCTAGCCACAAGGTGGCAGAACGAGCTGTCCCGTCTCGTCGTTCGGATCCTATCCGCGAGACAATGGGGCATCAGGAGAATGGATCTAGCGAAAGGGGCGTCTTGACCCTGTAGCGAAACTTTACAAGGCTAAGTCAGAGATGGGCCGTCCACGGTCAGCCTCTGGTCGAAAATCAATCGTGGACTGAGCATGGAGAACGCCGCGCGCGTTGCTTGTTTGGACCCGGGTTCGACTCCCGGCGGCTCCACCTGAATGAATGTAAAAAAGTAGCCCGTGAACCCAGTGTTCATGGGCTTTTTTGTGCCGTAAATTGTACGCAAACCAGGCCTTCTGAGGCATCAAGGCACATCTCAAGAATGAATAGCTTCAAACATGATAAAGCATCTTAAAGGTTCTAATTGAGGTTCTAATTCCTGGCCGATGAGGTTCTAAAAAATTTCAGCGCATGAGCATCCAGTCAACTTCGATGGCAAGAACTTTCGTTTTGAATGAGCACGGATCGAGAGGGTTCCAAGAGGTGCTTAGAGTCTTCATTTTACTCGTTCTTTTTCTTGCCTCGCTTTCCCTAGTTGCACAATATGATGGTTACAAGCGGAATCCTGATGGCAGCTATGCCGTGGGAGGCGCTTATGATGGTTACAAGCGGAATGCTGATGGCAGCTATGCTGTTGGAGGTGCGTATGATGGTTACAAGCGGAATCCTGATGGCAGCTATGCTGTGGGAGGTGCTTATGATGGTTACAAGCGTAATGCTGATGGCAGCTATGCCGTGGGAGGTGCTTAGATGGTTACCTTCAGTAACAATGTGAAGCGGGGCTGCGGTGTTGACTATGTGCGGGTTCTAAATGAGGTTCTAACTCTTCCCGAATCTCTGCATCCCCCGTCAATGCTGCAGAATCCAGGGGGTGCCATAAAGCCGGCGGCTCCACTATCCTGTGTTTCTTTGAATTGGCTGAAGGGTGTAATGCCTGTTTCAGGCCATTTTCTCGTCATCTGAATTCAGTTTAAGAATCGGGCGGTTGACTGAATTTTTTAGACCTTTCTCCCATGAGAATCAGGATTCCAATTTCAACTGAGTTAAGAAGTGAAAGCGCTCCAGATGTTCTTTGGAGAGGTGAAGACAAGGGATTAATCCAAGCATGGGAAATCGGACGGCGTCAATCTCTGGATCAAATGGACGTGGCATTGAGGTCCCAACAAGGCGAATTGCCGGCTTCGGCTATTTTTCAAGGTGGTCAGGATGAACGTCTCAATACAGCAGTGCACTTCGGCTCGCTTCATTACCTCTGCATGTGGTTGGGATGGCGAGGTCAAGATTTAGAAGTGGATACCAATCAGGAGTATCCCAAGGTGTGTTCCAGAACCCGCATGGGGGTGGTGTTCACAATCGATTCGAAAAAGTTCTTGACGTCAGGAATGACTAAAAAGCAAGCTGAGCAATACGGGGAAGAGTTTTGGACCGATGTCCATGGCCCTATAGGTGGGAGACAAGCCACGTCTCTTCTATGACTTCGATGGCAACGCCTTTGGCTTGGTATTCGAGTGCTTTTTCGATTTTCCGGCCATACTTGCCAAATTTCCAATCCCCACTTCCTGCGCCGCCGACGACTAAATAGTTGACCTTTTTGGTCACGCTTTTTGAGGCAGTTCCTC
>JAKMCX010000014.1 GCA_022428285.1 Flavobacteriales bacterium | reverse complement strand
TTCCCCTGTTGGGTGGATTGGCTTCGGCATATGCGCTGGACGGCATTCCATTGAGCATGGTCCAACAGGTCGAAGTACTTCAGGGGCCGGCCAGTGCGCGGTTTGGAAGTCAAGCTGTGGGTGGGGTAATCAATGTGGTGCTCGCGCCACTGGAGAGCGGCGCGTCTGCGGCCAGTGCCCGGCTGGACAGCCACGGCAGGTTTCAAGCCTCGGCATCCGCCACCTTTGGCAGGCCCGACGCGGCCTGGCAGATGGGACTGGACGGGCTCCATTTCAACCGCCGCATCGATGACAATGGCGACGGTTTTACCGATGCCCCCACCTTGCGCAGAGGGGTGGCAACTGTGCGCCATCAGCGACGCGGAGCATTGAGGAATGTGCGGTTGACAGGGCGTGTGTTTGCCGAAGAACGGTTCGGCGGTGAACTGGACTTTGAAGAAGCGGACCGCGGAACGGACAGCCGGTACGGAGAACGTGTGGATTTGCTGCGTTCAGAGTGGGTTTTTGGCTCTCGTCCCATCCGTGAAAAGGGATGGACCTACCAAGGTGGTGCGGCATACCACCGACAGAAAAGCACATATGGGCTGACTGCCTTCGACGCCGAGGAACTCACAGCCAATCTCGACGCCTACCACAGCGGGTGGAGTTGGCGCCAAGGGCGCAGGGCCACAGGAGGGTTCAGTGTATTGTGGGACAAGTACAGCGACCAGACCCCCGTCGATTCCGACATGAACGTCTGGATTCCTGCTGTTTTTGGGGAGTACAGTGGTGAGGTCAAAAGTCCGTCAGGCGCGGTAAAGTGGTCTTGGATCCATGGTTTGCGGATCGAAAAACCATCGGACCGTGCGCCGGTGGTGGCTCCCAGGGTAAATGTCAAGTGGTCCCATGCCAACGCGGATGTCCGCCTCAACGCGGGGCGCGGATACCGCCGCGTTCACCTCTTCACCGAGGAGCATGCGGCCTTGGATGGCTCCCGAACGGTCGTGCAGCCGGAAGGCGGACTATCCCCAGAATCCAGTTGGAATGCGCACCTGAGCGGCACCCAGGCTTTTGGCAATGAACGCTGGTCTGCGTCTGCCTCCATTTATGGGTTCGCCACCTTGTTTACCGACCGGATTTATGCCGATTTCGACAGCATCCCCGATGCGATTTTGTACCGCAACATCGATGGCGTGGGTTGGTCTCGGGGTGTGGGGAGCGACCTCTGGTTGACCGGATTGGGATGGCGCGTCAACCTGGGGGCCACACTCTTGCAAAGTGAAATTTTTGAAGGTCAGGCCAACGGGTGGTTGCAAGCGTTGCAGGGCGTCGGAGAGGAGCAACCCTTCGCCCCTTCCATGACCACCACCCTGGCGGTTGGCCGGGCCGGGAAAGCATGGGGATGGAACATCAATGCCCAGACCGTTGGTGTGATGCGGTTGCCCAACAATCCTGAGCTTGGAGATGAAAGTGAGCCCTACGCCTTGGTGCATGCATCCGTCTTCAAAAGGTTTGGAACCGCACCGACCTATGGACATGATGGCCGTCACACGATAACCCTTGGAATCCGCAATGCCGGAAATGCTCTACAAGCCTTGCCGTTGGTGGGCGCAGACGACCCTTTTGGTGAGGACTTCGACGCATCCAGGGTCTACGGTCCCATCGAGCAACGTCGGGTCTTTGTGGAATGGTCGTGTGCATTTTGATGCTTGCAATCGGGCTACCTTGAGGGCATGATCCGTTGGATATTCCCGTGTGTTGTCTTGATGTGGAGTGGCTGTAATACAGAGGCCCTTCAGGACAGATTGGGTCCTTACGATGGACAGCCGATCTCCTGCGAGCAACCCGGGGTAGAGGCGGTAGAATCGGGCATTTCCGCGCAAATGAAAGCGGCGGGAATCCAAGACAGTACGGGGACTTGGGCCTATGTGCTGGAGGAGGGAGAAGAGGCCATTTTTTCTAGGGCTTGGTTGGGCCAAAAGGCCACGCGATCCATCGACATTCAGTACTTCATTTTCTCGATGGACAATGTGGGCATCATTGCCTTGGATCAAATCTTGCATGCCGCAGATCGAGGGGTTCAAGTCCGCATGCTGGTGGATGATTTCATGCTGGACGTGACGGCCCAAGACGTGGCGGCATTGAATGCGCACCCCAACATTTCCATCCGCGTTTACAACCCCACGGACGGCAAAAACACATTGGACAAGGCGCGCCACATGTTGGCCGACTTCCAAGGGTTCAACCAAAGGATGCACAACAAGACGTTTGTCGTTGACGGCCGGGTGGCCATCACCGGCGGCCGCAACATTGCAGACGAATATTTCGATTACGATCAAGGGTACAATTTTCGAGACCGCGATGTCCTGCTTTTGGGGACAGGCGCCAGAGAGGTCCAAGCCTCCTTTGACGTGTTCTGGTCTCATCCGCTTGCCGCAGAGCTCCAGGGAGACATCGCGACTGCGACAGACCCGTCGGGATTTTACAACAAGATCCATGCATACGCCTGTGACCCGGAGAACTTCTGGCCAGAAATCCGGGCACTCATCGATGGCATTCCCGAAGCGATTCCCAGATTGATTGGTGCAGGCCGATTGCACCGTCTGGAGGGCATGAGCTTTGTCTCTGACCCGCCCGGAAAAAACAGCTCTTCCGGCTATTCTGGCGGAGGGGCCAGCACCGACGCCCTTTTGAAATTGGTGTCTGAAGCGAAAACCTCTTTGACCATACAGAGCCCCTACCTCGTCCTCACCGACCTTGGGTTGGGGGTGTTTGCCGATGCGGTGAATCGGGGGGTGGAGGTCCGGATTCTGACCAACAGCCTCTGCTCTACGGACAACCTGGAGGCATTCAATGGGTACCAGCGCATTCGAGACCGGCTGATCCAATCTGGTGTTCTGGTGTACGAATACCGGCCCGACGCTGAAGTGCGAAAAGCCCTCATTACGGCCGAGAAGCAGAAGCGGAGTGGGTATGTTCCCACGTTTGGTCTGCATGCCAAATCCATGGTGGTCGACCACCAGACCGTGGTGATTGGAACCTTCAACTTGGACCCCAGAAGTGCCAACCTCAACACCGAGTGCGTGGCCATCATGTCTTCTCCCGCCATGGCACAGCAGGTGGAAAGCCTCATGCTGACGGAGTTGCTCCCAGCCAATGCCTGGCCGGCCAGTTTGACGGACAATCCAGACCGCCATGCCGGTTGGTCCAAACGGTTCCAAACGTGGCTGAGGCGCATCGTTCCCGCATCCCTGTTGTGAGCGCAGGTCTCGGAGCATCGCCATTGACCGGGAGATGCGCCGCGACCAAACTTTGTCGCTGTAGTTTTCGGACATGAACAAGAAGATTCTGCTCCTTGGATCAGGGGAGCTGGGCAAAGAGGTGGTGATTTCATTGCAGCGCTTGGGTCAACATGTTATCGCGGTAGACAGCTATCCAGGCGCTCCTGCCATGCAGGTGGCCGATCAAAGCGAGGTGATCAACATGCTCGATGGAGCTGCCTTGGACGCCGTGGTGGCCAAGCACACACCAGACATCATCGTACCCGAAGTAGAATCCATTCGCACCGAACGGTTTTACGACTACGAGGCCCAAGGCATTCAGGTGGTTCCCTCGGCCAAAGCGGCCCAGTTCACCATGAACCGTCGTGCCATCCGCGATTTGGCGGCTGTAGATCTGGGCCTAAAGACCGCGCCTTATCGGTATGCCACCACTTTGGAAGCCCTCCGAGAAGGGGTCGAGGCTGTGGGCATGCCTTGTGTGGTCAAGCCGCTCATGTCGAGCTCGGGGAAGGGCCAGTCTGTGATCCGAACCGAAGGCGATATCGAAAAGGCCTGGCAATACGGTTTGGAAGGGTCGCGGGGTGATTTGGCCGAAGTCATCGTGGAGGCCTTCATCGATTTTGACTACGAGATCACGCTGCTCACCTTGACGCAGGCCAGCGGCAGGACCTTGTTCTGTCCCCCCATTGGGCACAGGCAGGAGCGCGGTGATTATCAAGAGAGCTGGCAGCCGGCTGCCATGGAGCCTTCATTGCTGGAAGATGCACAGAACATGGCGGCTGCGGTGACTGCGGAGTTGGGAGGCCATGGCATCTGGGGGGTCGAGTTTTTCATCCAAAATGCTACCGAAGACGCGCCGGGTTCGGTCTACTTCTCGGAGCTTTCTCCACGTCCGCACGATACCGGAATGGTCACCTTGGCCGGGACACAGAACTTCAGTGAGTTCGAGTTGCATGCCCGCGCAGTTTTGGGCCTGCCTGTGGCCGAGATTGAAGCCCTCCGAAATGGTGCAAGCGCCGTTGTGCTCGCGCCCCAGTCGATAGGTTCGGGCGTCCCTGTCTTCGATGGCGTGCTCCAAGCCGCAGCCGTTCCCCAGACCGATATACGGCTCTTTGGTAAGCCCTCCGTGCGGCCTTACCGCCGCATGGGAGTCGCTGTGGCATATGGAGACCGTTCAGCTTCAGTGGCCACCTTGACAGAGAAGGCCAAGCAAACGGCAGCCCTCATCCAGGTTCGGGTGCAGGACTGAACCACGCCGCACAGAAGTGCACATGGCACAGGTCGAGTCGTACATCAGAATCCGGACTCAGGTATTGGAAATGCTGCGGCAGTGCGCCGAGGAATGGCCTGGGCACCCAGTCGGCTTGGGGGTCACCGACCAAAAAGGATAAAGTGGGAGAGGGGGTGACATGACGAAAGTCATCCCCGGCGGCAGCAATCTGCAATGAAACAGCGCAGGGCACAGGTGACTTTGGTCTCGCCTTATTGCCCAATCCCAGACGCTATGATTCAGCCATTCAACTTCCTCTTTGCACCGCAGTCAACGCAGACACTGCCCCACGATGCATACTTCGAAAATCTCCGGTCTACCGAGTACGGCAGGCTCGACGAAACCGGTCAAGTCTATCTGGATTACACCGGCGGGGGGTTGCACAGTGCGACCCAAGTGATCCAACAAATGGGCCGGCTATTGACCGGTGTGCATGGCAACCCCCATTCGGTCAACCCCACATCGGCCAAGTCCACAAAAGAAGTCGAGCTGGCGCGGGCCAAGGTGTTGGAGTTTTTCAATGCCTCCGATGACTATGTGTGCATTTTCACATCCAATGCCTCAGCGGCACTCAAAATCGTAGGGGAATGTTACCCGTTCTCCGATGATGGGACCTTCCTCCTGACGGCCGACAACCACAACTCCGTGAACGGCATTCGGGAGTATTGCGCAGGTCAGGGCGGCACCTTCCACTATGCGCCGATCAAACAAAACCTGACCTTGGATGCTGGGCACTTGAAACAGATGCTTTGCAGTTTGGAAGGCAGAAACAAGCTCTTCGCCTTCCCGGCTCAATCCAATGTATCGGGCGTGCGACACAAATTGAAGTGGGTGCGGAGGGCCCAGCGCCAAGGCTGGGATGTGCTCCTAGACGCAGCCGCTTTTGTGCCCACTTCGCCGCTGAGTCTCTCAAAAGTCCAACCGCAGTTCGTTTCCGTTTCGTTTTACAAGATTTTCGGTTACCCCACAGGAATTGGAGCCTTGTTGGTGCGCAAAGACGCCCTGGACAAGTTGAACAAGCCATGGTATGCCGGCGGCAACATCACGTTGTCATCGGTCGGGGCCGCGGACCGGTTTTTTCATTCCGATCACCAGCGGTTTGAGGACGGTACAGTCAACTACCTCGATGTTCCCGCTGTCGGACAAGGACTCGATTTCATTTCGGTCATCGGCATGGAACGGTTGAAAGAGCGGGTGGATGCCCTCGCCGGCATGCTCTACCAAAAGCTCTCCCAGATGCGCCACAACAACGGTGCTCCGTTGGTGCGCATTCTGGGGCCTGACGATCGGAGGCTGTGTGGAGGCACGGTGGCCTTCAATGTGTTGGACAAGGATGGTGGGGTCATTCCAATTCAAACGGTAGAAGACGAAGCCGCTTCAAAGGGGGTGTCGCTCAGAACCGGATGCTTTTGCAACCCCGGCGTGGACGAGGCCAACCATTCCATTTCCAACGATACCCTCAAGGCCTATTTCGAAGAAAAGACCCATGGGGATTATTTCGACTTCATGACCTTCAGCCAGCAGACCCGCGGCGCCGTCAGGGTTTCGGTCGGGGTCGCCACCAACCGGACCGACATCGAGGCGTTGTTGGACTTGCTATCGGCGTTTCAAGGCGCCAAATGACGGCCAGTCGTCACCAGGGATTCACCTTTTTGCCAAAAGAGGGGGCCTGGGCGCTGCAGCAACCTCCGATGTGGTTTCTGTGCTCTGGAGTTTTTCGTTGAGCAAGCCGCACACGGAGTTGGGATCGTTTGATGCTCCTTTCAACTTCAACAAGACCCGAATCCCTGAGATACAGCGGGGATTTTGTTCCATGTGGCCTTGTATGATGGCCGTCCCCTTGGCGGTGTTTCCGGCATTGAATGCATCCATGGAACGGAAGACATCGGCGTGGTTCAATGCGATGTCTTGAGGGTGAAGGCCAATGCAAGTCTCTTCAATGGGGGTCCAGTTTACCTTGAGGTTCCCGGATTGTTTGAAAATTCGACCTAAACCGTTTTGGGCGACCACCCAACTGCCCAGCAGCAGGGACAAGGCCGCGAAACTTCCAATCAACAACCGACGCCCCCCCACGGCAGAAGTGGTGTCGGGTTGCGGTTGGAATTGCGACTTGAGAAGCCAACCCAACATGGCCAGGGGCCACAGGATTTCCGCCCGCTCTGCCGGGAAGGTGAACGCGAAAAAAGGCAGGGCCAGCCAAGCCCATCGGCCCATGCTCCGGCGCAAGGGCCAACACAACCCGACCATGAGCAGCAAAGGGAGCCAACCGATCTCATAGGTCCATTGGAGAAATTCTGAATGGGCCCTGTGCAGGGCTTCGCCGCAACGGCCAACGGCAACGTTGACCCAGCCTTCGGCATCGTTGCGCCAAGCGCCGAGTCCGGCGCCATGTATTTGGATGTTTTCCAATGTCCAAGACCAGAGGTTGAGCCGGATGGAGGAGCTCTCTGCGGAGTTGAGGTTGTAAGTCACATCCAGCGCCTTCACGATGTCTGGCATCTTGGCGAATTCTCGGACGCGAACGTCCTGAGGCAACAAGTTCCAAGCGATCTGAACGGATGCAAAGAGGCTACAGGCGATGAGGAAAACACGCTTGATCAGCACGCCACCTGTGTTGGAAATCCAGAGTGCATAGAGCATCCAGCAGGCAGACCCGAGCAAGACACTGCGCACTTGGTAAGTCAATGCGAGCACCGTGATAAAGGCCCACCATGCCCACCACCTCTTTTTGGAGATGTGACCGCCGATGACGGACATGATGAAGAGCGCTTCCATCCCGATGTTGCGGTGTGCCCAAGGCAGCTTCATTTCATAAGAAGCGCCGTGTCCCCAGTTGCCTTGGAGCAGGGCCCCGAGGGCATGCATCATCATCACCGAACCGATGAGCAATGCAAACACGGGCAAGGCTTTGACCCCGTTCCACCAATTGAATCGTTCGGTGTTCGGTACGGTCCAAATCCAGGTCCAAATCCATCCCAATTGGGCCAAAACTTCCCATTGACAGTGGCCTCCGCGCCAAGCTTGTATCCCCAAGACGGCCATGCCAATGGCCCAAAGTTTGGGGTGCACCATTCGGATACAACCCGTCAAGGCCAGGGCCAAGGAGGCGCCTCCCAAAAGCAGCCAGGCTGTGGTCCAGTGGTTGTCCAGCGCATCGCCAAAAGTGCCGAAACTGATGGCCATTGTGAGCACGAAAAACACGGACCATTGCGGCCACTCTTTGGACAGAGAACCCGCACTGATGGGGAGCGCATCTTGAGGAGCTTCAGATCCAGAGGCCATGGGAAGGTGTCGTCGGGTGCATTGCTATTAGGGGGTATAATTTACGACTAAAAACAACAAGAAAGATGTGAAATTGACAGGGGTCGCTGCACTCAGCGGCCTTTAAAAGGGCTGCGGAGGCGCTCTTTGATGCCCTCCAAACGTTCCTTGGAAATCACGCCTTTGGCCACGAGCACAAACAACAACAGCCACAACAGTCCTTTGATTAAAAAGAACAGAAAGCCAGCAATGCCGAGGGTCTTTAGTGCTTCCATGTGGGTAACCTCCTGGTAAAGATGCAAACTCATGGTGTTCGAGGTGCAACTTACCGGGACAAACATTCCCACAGAATGACCCTTCGCTTCCTCGTACTCCTCAGCTTTGGGACGGTTTTCGTCTCGCCTCTTTTCGCACAGAAATGGAGCCAAAAGAAGGTCAAAATCGAGGTGGTGGAATTCCCGACGGTTCCCGCGGAGCAGGTGTCGCGGATTGCGTTCAACCTGTTTGCCGAAGACGCCTATTTCAACCTGGAAGACCTGAGGCGTTATGGCGGAAACATGGACCTCCTGAAGTCCGGTGGTGAGCGGCTCAGCGGGATGAAATATTTCACGCTAGGCGCCGAGGCGGAAGTGGTGGATGTTGGTCCCAGCATCATGGTCGATGTGGCCATTGGTCCAGAGAAACAAGGCATTCCAGTTTTCTCATCCGAGAAGGTCAAATCTTCGGATGGTGAGGTCGATACATACTGGGCCAACGTGCCTTGCCGGTTGCCCATGCGTGTTCGGATCGCATCTCCAGAGGGTGAAGTGTGGGATGCTTTTGAGGTGGATCGGCCATTGGTGGTGCGCTATGGCAATGAAAAAATATCGACCAGAAGCTCCAGCAGGGGGAGCTTCTCCTATTCCAAGGGCAGCTTGAAATTTGACTCTGAAGAGGCCCTCAGAGCGGGCTTGGAATCGGAGGAAGGCTCTCGGTTTTTTCGTCGAAAAGCAGTCTTGCTGCAATTGAGCAACGTCATCAATGAGCTCGAAACCCGGCTGTTCTTTCTAGAAGGGAAGGTGGAGTTGTTCATTTACTCGGGCCGGGGTAAACACGATTACACCGAACTGGATGCTGCCCGTGATGTCGCCTTGGAATCCCTGGAGAATGGATACTTTGAAGGGCTGTCGAGTCCCATGGAGACGTGGCGGAAGTGGACCGAGAAGGTGGACTTCACCGACAAAAAGGCCAAGGTCACCCGCGGTCTCGCCTTGGGGCTTCATTTGAACCTCGCTCAGGCCCACCTGTACCGCG
Source organism: Flavobacteriales bacterium (assembly GCA_022428285.1). Lineage (GTDB taxonomy): Bacteria > Bacteroidota > Bacteroidia > Flavobacteriales_D > Sanyastnellaceae > UBA8752. The sequence goes on along the minus strand of JAKMCX010000014.1, from coordinate 24,124 downwards.
GTGAATTCACAGAGTGCGCCCAGGCCATTTCGGATGCTCGGGCATTGGTGCTGCCGGGAGGTGAAGAGTTTGTGATGCTCCAGGGTTTGCAAGACCGCCTCATGAAGCGCCGTCGGGCCCTCGCTGCCAATGGAGGTTTTGAGATGTCCGCAGAGGCGGAGCGGGAAAAGGCTCCAGACATCAAAAACGTCATCGGCAAGCGTTCCGAGAACAAGGATGTGCGCATGATTCAACCCGAAGACCGCTACGATGAGATCGGGAAGGACATGGCATCTTGGGCTTCAGTCGCTGTAAAAGGAAGTCCTGAGGATGCAGCAGCAAAAGCCAGTGAGATCACCATGGAGCAGCGCTTGGGAGGCCGGCTCCAGCAGACCATAGGCGGCATGATGTTGCAGTTGAACCCTCTGACGGACCCCGACCTCGTTGGCGATGACTTCCCTGAGGAGATCTTGGCCATCCCGAACCTGGTCTATCTCGACATCAGCGGCATGAAGTTCGGTGCAATTCCAGACGCCATAGACCGCCTTGCTGCATTGCATACGTTGGTGGCCACACGCAACGACCTCGAGGATCTTCCGCAGAGCTTGGGCAACTTGTCGGGGCTCAAAAAACTCTTCGTCAGCAAGAACGAACTCACGGGGCTGCCCGCAGCGCTCACGCGTTGCACACAATTGAAGACGGTCGACATCAAGGGCAATCCCATTCACCCCGACACGGTCAGTCAGTTGAAGCAGATGTTTGGAGAGGACGTCAAGGTCAAGCACGACTGACGGCGCAGCACAAATCAGCGGAAGCACCAACATCACCGTTGGAGATCGGTGCCAGCTGGGGTCAGATGTGCTGGAATTTTTCCACTGCACGGGGGTCTTCAACCCCTCCGGTGTGTGCGGTATCATGCGGTTCGAACAGCAGAATCCACACCTCCTCGGTGGTCACTGGACGGTGCTCGACCCCTTTGGGCACGACGATGATTTCGCCCGGCCCCACTTCCACAGAACGGTCGCGAAACTCCATGGTCATTTGACCGCGGATCACGTGAAAGAGCTCATCCTGTTCATCGTGTGAATGCCACACAAAAGTCCCCTCGATTTTGGCCAGCTTTACATCTTGGCCGTTGAGCTGTGCGATGATTTTTGGGCTCCATTGGTCTTCAAAAAAGCCAAATTTTTGGTGCAGGTTAAGCGCTTTCATGGGGTCGCGGTTTGGGAAGCGCAAGATGATGATTCCAAACGTGTTGCGGAAAAAAGGTGTACCTTGTACACGGTTAAGTTATTGATAACGTGAGGGTTATTGATTAACTTGAGCGGGAATTCACACCCCTCACCGATGAAAAACAGATCCCTCAATGAGCTCAGGCAGACCCGCGATGCGGTATATGTCGCACCCCGTTCATACCAGGAGCGCATGGACGATCGAAAGGTGGGGTTGGGATACCTCATTGTCGATGCCGAAGGCGCGCCATGTGTGACCTGTGATGACATTGCTTGCATTGTCGAAGCGCGTCCGACCTTGAATGCGGAGGAACTAGAGGCTCACTTTGTCAAAGGAGAAGAGGCCTTTGTTCTGCCCAACGGGGAGGTCATTCGGTCCATCACCAGGGTGAAGCGCCCCGCCTGATTCGGTCCCGACCTGATTGAAAGGCAGGCGCTCCGGATTGCAGTCTGAGAGCACCTGAAGCGCGGTGAGATGAGAACGGCGCTCAGGAAGGCCCCACTGTGGGTCAAGGCGTAACTTGGCCCATGGTGAACGCAAGCAGCCACGGCAAGAGATGATCCGGCGGATGACAACCCTGATGGGCGGTTCCGTCGCGGGCCAGTTGGTCTCCATCTTGGCGGCGTTCGCGTTGACGCGGCTGTACAGCCCAGAAGCTTTTGCGCACTTAGAAATGTTGGCCCTTGCGACCGGAATTGGAGCGGTGCTGGGGACGGGTAAGTTTGAGCAAGCCCTCATGTTGCCCAAAGGGGACCAAGCAGCCCGCAGTCTGTTGTGGGCAGGCCAGCGTTCGGTTGGGGTGGCTGTGGGTGTCACGGCCCTGTTGGTCTGGCCTTCTGCCACTTGGGTCTCCGACAAATGGGGATTGGAACAATGGCCCATGGTGGCCCTCGTTCTGCCGGCTTTTGTAGGCTTTGCGGCCCACACGCGGCTCCTTGAGTATTGGCACCACCGAAAAGCCAAAGCCTCGCCTGTGGCCTTGGCCAATGGTGGGGCTCCATTGGCGGCGGAATCCGCGAAGTTGGCCGGCTTTTCGGCATTGCCCTTGTCGGGCTTGGCTTGGGGCTCCGGGTTTGGCATCCTCGCACGCTGGGCGCTGATGCGGAGGGGGCTTTCCGAGGTGTGCCGGTCTGCCGGATGGCGCCAGCGGGAACCAGAGCCAGGAACCGCCAAAGCCCACCGCGACTATCCCACATGGGTGCTGGCTGGCAGCGCAATGAACCGCCTCGCACAATGGCTGCATGTCTTGTTGTTGGGCCTCGCATTGGGGCCTGTGCTGCTGGGCATGTTGGGCTTGGCCCGGCGCATGGTGATGCAGCCCCTCTCCATTCTCGCCGCATCGGCTGCCCCGGTATTGTTCAAATCGGCCACGGACGTAGACGATGGTGCACCCTTGCAGCAGTTGTTTTGGCGGGCACTTGCGGTGATCGCTGGGCTTTCGTTCATGGTGTGGCTGGTGGTCATGATGGCACCTGACAACACCACGGCATGGCTGTTTGGGCCTCAATGGCTCGGCGTCATGGAGGTGGTGAGGTTGTTGGTGCCGTGGTTCGCCCTCAATTTTATGGCGGCAAGCCTGGGTTCTATGTTCCACAGGGTGCAGCTGCCGCGCTGGATCACGGCATTGGATGCCCTCCATTTGCTCGCCGTGGGCACCGGATGGTGGTTGGGTACGGAACACCCAGAGTGGTTTGGTGGAGGCGAATGGGGAGCGTTGGTGGGCATCGTGTGGGCCAAGTGCGGCTATTATGTGGTCAATGTGACCGTCCTCATCTTTGCGGTCATGACCCACGGAAATGCGGATCGCTAACGTTGTGCTCAATGACTTTACCCGTGACAATCGGGTATTGAAGATCACCGAAAGTTTGGCCGCCCAAGGGCACGAGGTCACGGTGGTGGCCCTGCACAAAGAAGGCCTTGCGCTTGACGAACAGCGCAGCGGTTGGCGCGTCAACAGGATCAAGGTGGCCACTTCTGCTTTGCCACGTGGCACCGCCTTTGGGGCGCTCAAAATGGCCGAATTGGCGTTGCGCATGGTCTGGAAATGGCGGAAAGTTGACGCCTGGCATTGCAATGACATCGAGGCCTTCGCGTTGGGATGGTGCGCACAGCGGCTTAACCCAAGGCTTCAATTGGTCTACGATTGCCACGAGTTCGAATCCGAACGGAATGCCAAGCCCGCGATAGAGCGCAAACTCGTGGGCTGGCTTGAACGCAGGACCATCCGAAAGGCGGCAGCGGTCATCACGGTGAGCCCATCCATAGCGGCGGCCTACGAGGAGCGCTACAGCGCGTATGGCATGCCGCAAGGACTGCTTGTACGCAATGTTCCGGCCCCATTAACCCCAGGCGGCGACGCACCCAAGCGCAACAGGTTCAGGCAGCGTTTTGGCATCCCCGAAGGAGATTTTATCGCCTTGTATCAGGGGGCGTTTAGTTACAACCGCGGTCTGGAAACGGCCATTGCGGCAATGGAGGGCCTCGAAGGACAGGGCATCCACCTTGTATTTATGGGGTATGGACCACTGCAGGACCTTGTGGATGAGGCGGCCAAGCGGTTTGCCCATGTGCATGTTCACCCCGCAGTGGCCTACGAGGAGGTTCTGGACCACACCTTGAGTGCCGACGTTGGACTCGTTTCTGTGAAGCCCACCTGCCTGTCCTATTTGTACTGTCTGCCCAATAAACTGTTCGAGTACATCTTGGCTGGGGTGCCTGTATTGTCCAACGACCTACCGGATTGCCGAGATTTAATGGAGTCTTTCGGAGTAGGGTGCACCGTCGAGCAAGATGACGCCGAGGGTTGGCGGGCCGCACTGCTCGAACTCAAAAGCGCCGGCACGGACCAATTCGAGGCGGGGTTGAAGCGGGCGGCCCAAGAGTTGTCTTGGGAATCTGAAGCGGTTCCTTTGGTCGGGCTCTATTCCAAGATGGCAGCGGGACAAGTTTGATCCTTCTATCGGTGCCAATCACGGTACATTCGCACGATGCAGGCATACAGAAACACCGCGGTCAATGCGGCCATTGAAGCCGGTCAGGCGATTCTTGAAATCTACCACAGCGGCAACTTTGATGTGACCGTCAAAGGAGACGATTCCCCCCTCACCCGGGCCGATGTAGCCTCCCACGACGTCATCATGCGTCACCTCATTCCCACGGGCATTCCCGTATTGTCCGAAGAGGGTCGGGACATCCCGTTCGAGGAACGCGCCGAGTGGCGAGAGCTTTGGGTGGTTGACCCCATTGACGGCACAAAGGAGTTCATCAAACGCAACGGAGAGTTTACCGTCAACATCGCGTTGGTGCGCGATGGGATTCCCGTACTGGGCGTCATTTATGTTCCGGTATCCGGTGAGCTGTATGTCGGCACAGCAGGGGAAGGCGCCGTCAAGGCAATGTGTCCGGCGACAGAGGCCATGGATGCGCAATCGGCCATGGATGGCGCTGATGCCATTCCGTTGGCCAAAGGCGACCGTCCCTACACTGCAGTAGCCAGCCGGTCCCACATGTCGCCAGAGACGGAGTCGTTCATCGAAGAACTCCGCAAGGAGGAAGGGGAGGTGGCCCTCATTTCAAAAGGTTCCTCATTGAAGCTGTGCATGGTGGCCGAAGGAAAGGCCGACTGTTACCCCCGCTTCGCTCCGACGATGGAGTGGGACACCGCCGCGGGACAAGCCATCTGCATGGCTGCCGGGTTTGATGTCATCGACCAGAATACCGGAGAGACCATGCGGTACAACCGAGAGGAGCTCCTCAACGCTTGGTTCTTGGTGAAATGAAAGCAACAAGGCCGCCCCAGAGGGACGGCCTTGCCATAGTTTCATACAGCCCGGGGGCTGTTTAATTCTGTATTACTGCTTGACCACGGCCTTCACGGCACGTTGTCCGTCAGCTTCGATGACGACCATGTAGCGGCCACTGTCAAAGCTGCTCATGTCGAGCATGCCACCGGGATTTGTGGTGTCGAAGCAGATGCGGCCATTGGCGTCGAGCACCTGCAAGCGGTCTACCTGGACATTGCCCCAGCGGAGCGCGTCGGTGGTAGGGTTGGGGTACACCTCGAAGAGGCTGCCCAATTCCACTTGGTTCACATTTGAGGGCAGGCTCAAGACAGCGTCGATGACGTGCACCACACCATTGTCTGCCACCAAGTCAGCAACGATGACGGTCGCATCATTGACCATGACCATCATGCCGTCAATCGTGATGGTGACCTCGTCTCCTTGCAAAGTCGCGATGGTCTGGCCATCGGTCAGGTCGGTGCTCAGAGCAGCTGCTCCAGCCACCACGTGGTAGGTGAGGATGTCGGTCAACGTACCAGTGGGGTCAGCCAACAACTCGTCGATCAGACCTTCTGGCAGTGCAGCAAACGCATCGTCAGTTGGAGCGAAGACGGTGAAGGGACCTTCACCTGACAGGGCCTCAACCAATCCAGCGGCGCCTACGGCTGCCTCGAGGATGTTGTGAGCGGGGCTGTTCACAATGATGTCCACCACTGTAGCAGGTGCTGCAGGAGGAGGAAGCAAAACAGCATCAATGACGTGCACCACACCGTTTGAACCGATGAGGTCAGCCACGATTACCGTCGCGTCGTTGATCATCACCATGTCTCCATCGATGGTCACGGTCACGTCCTCACCAAACAAGGTGGTGATGTTCTGGCCGTCAGAGAGGTCAGCAGCCGTGAGGCTGTCTCCCGCAACGTGGTAGGTCAAGACGTTGGTCAACGCTGTGTTGTTGGTCAACAGGTCCAAGATGACCGCTGGTCCGAGCGCATCAAAAGCCGCGTCGGTAGGGGCAAATACAGTGAATGGACCAGTACCGGCCAACGCCTCGTCGAGGTTGGTGCTGTCCAAAACAGCAGCCAATACAGTGTGCACTTCGCTGTCTGCGATGATTTCACCGACCGTTGGGGTCACTTCAGGGGTTGGTGGCAACAACACGGCGTCGATGACGTGCACCACACCGTTGTCGGTGGTGATGTCCGCCATAGTTACGGTGGCATTGTTGACCATCACTGTGCCGTCCATGATGGAGATGGTGATGTCCTCACCGAGCAATGTGGTGAACATGTCGCCGTCCATGAGGTCGGTGCTGAGTGCAGTGGCACCCACAACGTGATAGAGGAGGATGTCTCCCAAACCTTCGAGTGCGAGGAGGTCCTCAGCAGTGATGCCCAACTCGGTCACCAAAGCGGTAACGGCGTCGTCTGTAGGGGCAAATACTGTGAACGGGCCTTCACCGGACAGGGCCTCAACGAGACCAGCTGCGCCAACGGCGGCTTCGAGCAGGGTGTGGTCCTCGCTGTTGACGATAACGTCGACCACGGTGGTGGTCTCAGGGGTTGGTGGCAACAACACGGCGTCGATGACGTGCACCACACCGTTGTCGGCGGTGATATCGGCCACAGTTACGGTAGCATTGTTGACCATCACTGTGCCGTCCATGATGGAGATGGAGATGTCCTCACCGAGCAATGTGGTGAACATGTCGCCGTCCATGAGGTCGGTGCTGAGTGCAGAAGCACCCACAACGTGATAGAGGAGGATGTCTCCCAAACCTTCGAGTGCGAGGAGCTCCTCAGCAGTGATGCCCAACTCGGTCACCAAAGCGGTAATGGCGTCGTCTGTAGGCGCAAACAAAGTGAACGGGCCATCACCGGACAGGGCACCGGCGAGGTCTGCCTCGATAACGGCAGCTTCGAGCAACGTATGGTCGTCGCTGTTGACCACCACATCGACCACTGTGGTCTGGGCTTGTAGAAGGGCGCCGATCAGGAAGAAGGGCAACAAAAGAGTATGCTTGAGCATGGTTAGTATTTGTGTGATTCAAGGGAGTAACAGGACGTAACTGAGAATGTTCAGGGCGCCGAAAATTGGCATGAACTGCATGAGGGATGATGCAGCGATAGGACCACGTCAGTTGGTTTTTGTCACCAAAGTGATGAAAGTCATGCGGTTAGGCATGGATGAATCGAAGGATTGGTATTACTTGATGAAAGAAACTACCCCCCCCATATGAACCTTCGTTACTTCTTTTGCGCTTTCCTGTTGGCAGGAGCGACCCTTTTGAGTGCCCAAGAGCGCACCTGTCACACCATGGGCAACCTCGACCGCCTGCTGCAGGAACACGTCGAGTATCACCAGCAGCTGGAGCAGATCGAGCAATTCACCCGCGACTACGTCAACACGCCAGCGTTGAGGAATGCCAATGTGGTTTCCATACCCGTGGTGGTCAACGTCATTTACAAGACCAACGCCCAAAACATCTCTGACGCACAAATTCAATCGCAAATTGATGTCCTCAACGGTGATTTCCGCAGGACAAACAGCGATGCGGACAACACCTGGTCGCAGGCTGCCGATACCGAAATCGAATTCTGCCTGGCCAGTGTCGATCCCAGCGGAAATGCGACGAATGGCATCCGCCGCAAATCGAGCAACAAGCCCTCTTGGCAAGCCAACGATGCCATGAAAGGCAACCAAGGCCTGACGCCGTGGGATCCTTCTTCCTACCTCAATATCTGGGTGTGCAACCTGAGCGGCGGGCTGTTGGGCTACGCTCAGTTCCCAGGTGGTCCCTCCTCCACGGATGGTGTGGTGGTGGATTATGCCTATTTCGGCACCACAGGAACGGCCACTTCGCCGTTCGACCTCGGCCGCACGTGCACCCACGAGGTGGGCCACTACCTCAACCTGCGCCACATATGGGGAGATGGCGGATGCAGTGTGGATGATTTCGTTTCGGATACCCCATTATCGGACGGCCCGAACTACAGCTGCGCCGTCGGCCATGTGAGCTGTGGAACAACAGACATGGTCCAGAATTACATGGATTATTCCGATGATGCTTGCATGAACCTCTACACGGATGGCCAAGGCCTTCGCATGCAGGCCATGTTCGCGCCCGGTGGTTTCCGGTATTCCTTGACCCAGTCAGGAGGCTGCGGAGGCACAACAGTGCCCACCTGCAGTGACGGTGTGCAAAACGGCGATGAGACCGGCGTCGATTGCGGCGGATCATGTGCCCCTTGTGCGGTAGCCACTTGTGACGACGGCGTACAAAACGGCGATGAGACTGGCGTCGATTGCGGCGGTCCCGATTGCCCCTCATGTCCTGCCACTTGCAACGACGGCATCCAAAACGGAAGCGAGACCGGTGTAGACTGCGGAGGACCTGATTGCACGCCTTGCTTCTCCGGTACGTGCGACGCACCTGCTGGAACGGCGGCCGTGAACATCAAGCGGAAGCGCGCCACACTGACCTGGGATGCGGTAACAGGTGCAGTGAATTACGTTGTACAGTTCCGCCAAGCGGGCACCACAACATGGACGGGTGAGGCCACCACCACTGAAACGAGCATCACAGCTTCGAGCCTCACCAACAACGTGACCTACGAATGGCAGGTCCGGACCAATTGTGACGGCGACGCTTCAGGATTCTCGCCCATTTGCAGCTTCACCGCGGGCGATTCCAATTCTAGCAGTTGCGCTGGCGAAAGGGCCGCCCTTGCAGAGGTGTTTGCATACCCCAACCCGACCGACGCCGCCGTGCGCGTGGAAGTGAGTTTGGGGTCTGAAGGCGTTGTGGGCCTCTTCGTGACGGACGCCTTTGGCCGCATGGTCATTGAGCGCCAAGTCATAGACGGTACAGCCATCAACCTTGATGTCAGCGAACTGGATGCGGGCATCTATTTCGTCAGGGCCGCCAGCGGACAAGCAGAAGACGTCATCCGATTGGTGGTGGAGTAATCCACCGGGTCAAAACGGCTTCCTACGGGGAAGGGGTCCACGTTGCACTGCGCACGTGGGCTTCCTTCCCCGTTGTCGTCCAGGCCAGCATGACGCCAGGACCAGCCAATCCGGTCATCGTTGGAAACCCGCCCGCCCGGGCGTCATCCACCTCTTGCAGGACCACCGGAGCAGGGAGCAGTGCATTCCCCTGGGGGTTCCAGCATTGGCCCATAAGCCGGGGCTTCTCATCTATTCTTTCCATCCATGCCGCATGGAAATGGCCGCGGCCATCCACTGCAGCCGCCACGCGTCCCACGGCTTGGTGCTGTTGGAGGTCCGTTATGGCCGACCAAGCGCCCCCGTCTGTTCTCCAAGCACTGCGGATCCTTGGGACATCTCCGGCATTGGTAAACCAAACGGCGAGGGTGCGCTCCGTTCCGGCGGCGAGGGCAGAGCCGTTGACCGGACAACCGGCGACTTGCCATCCATCGGCGCCAATGGGGGCAGGCCCGGTCTGCAGGGCGGCCATTCCTGCACTGTCGCTGCCCACAAGGACCTCACTGAAATCGCGAATTTCCTCCGCAGTGCGGTCCCGATACGTGAGCAGGTGGGCAGCGCCCGCCGGAGCCGTCGCCAGCGGACAACAGGTGCAGGCGCTGCTGTCGAGCACCGTTTCCTTAGACCATCCCTTTGCTGCGGTCCAACGAGCGGCCCGCACTTCCATGGGGGCCTTGGCGGGGTTGGGGTGGCCGTCGAAATGCCGGCCGTCGAGCCAGGCGAAGAGCGCACCATCGCCTCCTACCATCCACTGGCCAAAACCGTGTTCAGCCACGGCCGTATCCCGGTGGGGGCGGTCTGGCGCAGACCAGGTGCGGCCCCCGTCTTGGCTGTGGGCCGTTTCAATGCCATAACAGAAGTCTCCACGGGGGTCCATCACCAACCAATGCGCATGGCCCCCTCCTGCGCCATCAAAAGCCAGACCAGGTCGGTCCGCCCAATTGACCAGCACATCCGTTCCGGTGGCTATGGTGACGGTGTCCTGCCAGCCTGTAGCCGACCACTTGGCCCAGCGCACGGCCACGGTATCCCCGGAAACCTCGGTAAACAAGAGCGCTGGACCGTCCGGACCGGCAGTCAGACCGGGCAGGGACGTTCCTGCAGGAAAATGGCACGCCGAATCCAGCGCGGTTTCCGGTTCAGAGAGGGTAGCACAGCTTGTCCAAGACAAACCGCCCATCACGCAGAGGAGTCCCGCCCAAAACGCAGGCGCCCGCCTCATTCAATCACGATACGCGTGGGCAGGCCCTGGCCGTTTACCGTGGCGGTGTAAACTCCGGATGCCACACCCCCCAGCGCAATGCGCGTGGTGGTCGCACCAAGGCGCGCTTGGAGTATTGCGCGGCCGGAGATGTCGTGCAGGACCAACGTGCCGGGTTCGGCATTTGCCTCCCAGCGCACGGAGAGCACGTCAGTGGCCGGGTTGGGGTATACCGTGCACAGCGGGCTGCCGTCTGGCGTGTCCACCGAACTGATAACCCCGAGGGCAATGAGGATGGCCCTGAACTCCTGGTGGTACAGGTTGGCGATCCGCGCATCGTGCACGATGACGGTGTTTTCGTCATTGACGTTCTCGGCAGAAGAAGACCAGTTGTGTGACCCCGTGATGACCACCGGGTCATTGCCAGGAGAGGCGTGGTCCACGATGGCATACTTGTGGTGGAGGTCGTTGCTGATGTCGTGGTGGTAGACCTGAACACCAGAAGACAGCAGGTTGTCGTATTCGCTGCCCGTTGTGTTGACTTGCTCGATCGCGCCAATGGGCGTCACAAAGAAGCTCTCACCGAGCGTGGAAATGGCTTCGCCAAGGTCGTCGCGCGTCAGGGTAAGCAGGGCGAATTCGAATTCAGAATCCGCCGCTTCGATCTGCTGTTTGATGGCGCTGGTGGTGCCGTCGGAAGGTGAGAAATAGAGTTCCACCGGGCTGCCTCCAATGAGGAAGTTGGAAGGTGTATTCCACGACTTATCGGGGCCAAACTTGGCATTGCCTGCGTCAGGTGTCATGCCATCACTGCCCCACATTTCGTTGAACTCCATGGTGTAGGCACGGGCCAAGCTTTGGTCCTCAAATACAATGGCGTTGTTCAGGTCCTGCACCAGGTTGCCCGTGGTGAGGTTGGTGGATCCGGTCAGCACGAAGGCCTGGTTCACGTATTCAGCATCTCCAATGATGAACTTGTTGTGCATGCCGCTGCCCTCGCCGTCGGTGCGCGGGTGGGTCACGATGGAGGCCGGCAAGTTGCCGAGGCCCACATTGGCGTTTTGGTCTTCGTAAATCCAACGGATATCCACGCCATTGTTGGCAGCGGTTTCAAAGGCGTCTTCCAAGGTCTGGTCATTGAAATTGTACGCGGCCACGTCCAATGTGTATTGGGCTGAGGTAATCCAAGCCGCCACTGTGTCGTTCATGTCTGTGCCCAGCGATATGGCCTCTTCTTCAGTGGCCACACTGACATCCACGGGGCCGTTGAAGTACACGTGGATGTCGCCCGAGGAGCCCGATACTGTGGCGTAGGGGCGAATGGGAGAAGCCGCAGCCTCTCCGTCGGGCAAGGTTGAAATGGCCCGAGCGAAGTAGATCTGGCCGGCTTCAAGACCGGTCAGGTCAACGCTGTGTTCGGCACTGCCCGCTGCACCTGCAGCGCTCATGCCGAGGGCCTCAGTGAGCCCGTATTCGATGACGCCATCAGAGGCGAGGTCCGTGCTCCACGACAGGGTGAAGCTGGTCGCGCTCATGTTGGTCTGCACCACCGGTGAGGTGTAGCAAATGCCCGAGGCGGGGATCAAATCGACGGGCCCGCGGGGCAGCAATTGATACCCACCGAATCCGTCAAAGGAGAACTGAGACACAATGCCGATGAGGTCCACCGCGCACCCAGTCAGTGTCTCACCCACCAGACTGTTGCTGTTGCGGACGTAGATGATGCCGGTTTCGCCATCGGCGGTGAAGTCATAGGTGTTGGCCGTGATTTCCTGTCCAGCCAGAGGAAAGGTGACGCCATTGATGCGGACCAGCTCTCCCTCTAGGCCCTCATCCAATGCGGAGGGCAACACCACTTGGGGCTCGGGAACCATTCCTGTGCCCTCAAAAGTGACAGCAGACAAGTTGGGACCGACTTCTAGCAGGCCGTTGTATTCGGTGATCTCACCGGTCACAGTCAGCGAATCGCCAATGGCGGGTGTGGCATCCCAATCAGACCAGTCAGCGCCGGGGTAGAGGGCGATGCCAGCGGTGGCGTCTTGGAGGTAACGCACCGAACCCAGATTGTCGTCGCTGGTGACCACCCCAGAGACGGTGACGACGTCACCGATGTTGTAATTCTCGCGCATGTCGAGAATGTTGTCTTGGGCGCATGCCGAGCCCGCCGCAGCGGCGATGAACAGCGAGAGAAGTGAAATGTATTTCATGTTCAGCGTGGGTTTTGGAGTCCCTTGAGTTCGAGCACGGCACTCACACGTATCATGCGGGGAGGTCCTACAAAGACTTCAGCCCTTCCGCTTCCTCCTTCGAGGCCGTAAGGGTTGGGGGCATATTGAGAGTTGTTGGTAGCGTCGGCGATGTACAGCTTGTCCAAGACGTTGGTCACGCTCACACGCAACCTCAAGAGGGCGTTGTCCGATACCTCAAATGTTGTACCGGCGTTGACGTTGAGCAGCGCGTAGGCGGGGGTGACCCAGACATCCTTTGGCGCTCCCTGTGTGATCACATCGCCGGGAGAGAAATTCGCATAATGCTGCCAGAACCAAGTGTTTCGAACGGACAGGTAGGTACCGCGCTTGGGGCGGTAGCTGAAAGCGGCTGAGATTTGGCGCTGCGCAGCGTCTCCCACCTTAACTCCGTCGAGGTTCACAAGGGTGTCCGCCACAGTGCCGCTACCCGCTCTGGTGATGAATGCATTGGTGTTCCGGTTGACCAGGTCCACACGCTCATTGCTTGTCCACCGCCAGTTGCCTGCAGAGAAGACACCCTGAACATCAAGCTTATCGGTCATGTCATAGGCAAAGTCCCATTCGATCCCCGAGTGCACGGCGTCTGCGTTGAGCAGGTTGTAGCCGAGGTTGCGGTCCACGTTTTCGATGATGTTGGCCTGCTCGTTGGCCCAGTCCACGTCTTCGATGGCGCGGTCGTCTTCACCCAAGAGCAACAGGTCTTGGCGGCCCGCTGTGGTGGAAGTGTCGGCGTAGATCGAGAGGTTGGGGTCGTTCCACAGCCCGCCTACACTGTAGAAACGGTTGACGGCCTTGTTTTCCCATCCGGTGCGGTAGGCATTGAGGTTGGAAGCAAAACGGCCCTTGGCATATTTCACGCCCACTTCCACAGCCTTGACATACTGGTTTTCGTAACCTTCGATGAGGTTGTTGTTGATGTCAAACACCGAATTGAACAGCGGCGCCCGGTTCAAGTACCCCACGTTGGTGTAGGCATTCATCCACTCGTTGATGTTGTAGTTGCCGCCGGCCTTGATGGTCGCGCTGTTGAGACGTTCCCAATCGGTGGAGTATGTCTCGAGCCCGGGATTGTCTGCAGTCAGCACGGTGCCGTTGGCCAAAGCTCCGGTGGACCAATCGTCTTCTCCAATGAGGCGCCATTCGTCTGTGGAGCGCACTTCGTAAGTGTCGCCATCCAGTGTGACCACCTTGGGCCGGAAATAGTCGATGCCGCGGTACCAGCTCTGGGCAGCAGAGACATTGACAAAAGCCGAGTAGGTGTACTTGTCCAACTCAAACTGCATGTATGTGCCTCCCCAGGCCACTTGGCCATCGTCGGAGTAATAGTATTTGTCGCCTTCACGCAACGGCGCATCAAAGTCCGCATTTTGGTCCCTGCGGTCATCGGGTGCGTCGTAGTAGTCGGCACCGAACATGTCACCGATGGTCCGGTAATGGCTGCCGGTGTAGTGGCGGACATCCAAGCCCGTGCTAAAGCTGAGCTCCTTGGAAACTTGGGTCGTGAAGTTGGAAAGCGCGCCGTACCAGCGGTGGTCGTTGTGCGCGATCCGGATGAAGTTGGACCCTTTGCGTTCGCCGTTTTCGTCTACGTTGAGACCGTTGGCCCCAAACTCAAACAACTGGTGGGCGTTCCATGTGGGCTGCAGGTCGATGGTGCCATCGGCGATTCGGCTGCCCGGCGTGCTGTTCAACGCCTCGCCTCCACCTTTTCCGAAGCTCGCATAGGCGGTGGTGATGAGCGTAGACTTATCGCTGATGCTCCAAACATCCCGCGCCGTGAAAATCGGCTTGAAGTAATAGTTCTGGCGAGAGTTAAAGCGACGCGATTCGCCATAGGTGGTGTCCACCTGGCCTGTGGCCTCGTTGTAGTTGTAGTAAACCTCGTCGTAGTTGACCAGGAACTCATTGAATCCGCGGCCGCGCGAAACAATCGCAGTCTCGCCCAGCCCTGAGATGACCTCTCCCAATTCTTGCTGGCCGTTGTCGTCCGTCAACTGCTCTGCCAACTCCGAGTCAAACTCGTACACCTGCATTTGGTAGGCGCGTTGGCCATGCCGCTGGGGCGCACCGAATGCCGTGAAACTCACGTTGTGGTTGCCCATGGTCTTGCGGCCCTTGAGGTAGTAGGCATAGGCCTTTGATTCCAAGCCTTCGGCAAAACCTTGGTTGGTTTTGTAGGATCCCACAAAATGCAAGAAGCCCTTCTCTTGATTTCCAATCACGCCGGCAAGGCTGTTTCGGTAGTAGCCGTAATTGCCCACTTCTGACAGAAAGGTGAGCCGTCCGTTTCCGCTCTCGTCACCTCCAGTGAGAATGTTGATGGTACCGCCCACCGAGGGGATGGCCAGCTTGCTGGCGCCCAGTCCGCGCTGCACTTGGGTGGTGCGCACGACCAGGTCCAAACCTGCCCAATTGCTCCAATAGACCCATCCGTTCTCCATGTCGTTCATGGGAACGCCGTCTACCATCACCGCAAGGTTGGTCTGGTCAAATCCGCGAATGGTCACCCTCGCATCTCCATCTCCACCACCTTGTTGTGTGGCGTAAACACCTGGCGTGGAGTTCAAAATCAGCGGCAAGTCACGTCCCGCGAGCTCCTCTTGGATTTGTGCCGGAAGGACGTTGGTGAAAGCCACGGGGGTTTTCCTGTCAATGGCCAAGTCCGCAGCGACCACGGCCTCTCCGAGAACCAGGGATTCCAATTTGGCATTCACGGTCATCGCCGCCCCTGTGAGGACCACCTTTTTCTCCGCGGCTTCGTAACCGATGTAGGAGAAACTGATGGTGCACTCCCCTTGGGGAAGGCTCAAACTGTAGCGGCCATCAATGTCAGTCGGCACAATCGCCTCCCCAGACATCACGTAGGCACCAATGAGGGGTTCACCAGTAAAACCGTCCTTGACCAGGCCGGTCACGGCGCAGTTTTGACCAAAAGCAGCCGAAAACAGACCCAAGCCGATGGCGAGGACCAGTGCGAGAAGAGACTTCATGTTCGCCGAGATTGAAGCAATCAGTGCTTCACCACCTTGCGGTGACGCGCTGTGCCGTTGGCGAGCTGAACTTCTACGAAATAGGTGCCTTCTGCCAGGTTGGTCAAATCCAATTCCGAACGGGTAGCACCGTTGGCGAGCACGCGGCGGACTTCGATGCCGGCCATGTTCCGAACGATCAACTCACGCATGGGGGTGGCCATGGTGATGGAGAGGTTGCCTTCCGTGGGGTTGGGGAAAGCTTTGAAGCCGTCGCGTCCGTTCTCTTCTACAGATACAACGCAGTCGCAAACGTGCTGACCGAGCTCGTCAAACGTGTTGACCAACAGAGAGTCCCAAACTGCGAGAACATCGAATGCGTCAGTGGCAGTGACGTCTCCAGAAGTGACTTCAGAGCGGCGCACGAGGGTGTGGTTTTGGGTGACTTCATCCCAACCGGCAGAGCCGGGATCTTCACCGATCACGCCGAAAATATCGACGACAGCATTGGTGGAAATCTGACGCAGTACCATGGCGTCATTGCCATTGAAGTACATCGTGTTGTTTTCCTCGTAAACGGGGCACAGCCAGACGTCGGCTTTTTCGGCCAACTCGTCCCAGACGGGTGCTTCAAAGTCCACACCGTCAGGGTCTTGCTTGTCCAAGACGTAAACGAGCACGTCGTTGGGTGCAATGCTGCCGCTCAGTTCAACCTTCTGGTTTTCCTCCGCAGCTGTGGCGCCGTTGGAATAACGCTCGAGTCGGTAATCGGACATGTCGATGGCTGACCCTGTTGGGTTGTAGATCTCGATGGCTTTGTTGTTGGACCATCCCTCGATGTACTCAGAGATGAAAAGGGCATCGCACTGTGCGAACAGGGCGGGAGTGGTGGCGGCCAAAAGGGCCAAAGTGAACAGCTTGCGCATGATGTTGGGCTAGAGTGAATCGGCGCAAAGTTAGACGCGATTCTAAACCACCGAACTCAAGTTTTAAGCAGGGGCACCAATTGTTGATTTCTAAGGCCTCAGATGCGGGGTTCCAGCCAGTCGAGGGCGCGCTCCATACCGTGGTGGTAGTCTTGGATCAGCTGCCCTGCATTGATGCGGTAACCGTCTGATCGGAGCGGCTTCAATGGCGCGATCTCTTCCCAACTGACGCGGCCTTCTCCCCCGGAAGCCAGCCGGTCTACGTCCGCGTTATAGGTGAGGTGCCCCTCGTTGTAGAGCGCCACAATGGCTGGATTGTCGCGGTACCAGTAGGTGGCAAAGGTGTCCATCCAGCCCTTGGCAATGTGCTCGCCAGAAGGGCGGGTTCGGATGACGAGGATGTTTTTGCCGCCGCCGTCGATGGCTGCTTGCAAAGGCAGGGCGTCAGAAATGCCCCCGTCAAACATCCATTGGTCGCGCACCTTGATTTTGCCGCGGGTGACCATAGGCAGGGTGGCAGAAGCCCACATGATGCGAAGCCAATCGTCCACTTTGGGCTCCAAATACAGGGGGCGTCCAGTGTCGAAGTCGGTGGTCACCATGCGAACCTCCTTGCCTTTGGCTGCCGATGCTGCTCCCTGTATGTCCAAGGGGCGGTGACGGCGAACATGATCAAATAGGTGGGCCAGGTTCATCAAACCCTCTTCTTTCAAAGCGCCTGTGAACCGAATGAACTCACCGTCCTCTACCATGTGACACGCCACGTCGATGAAGTGCTTGCGTTGCCCAGAAAGAAAGGAGGTAAGCGCCATTGCGCCAGCCGAAACGGCATAGTAGCGCTTAAAGCGGTTGTACCTCACTACAGAAAAAGTGTCGAGCACCCCCGCGGTAAAAGCGCACCTGAGGCTGCCTCCCTCAATGACCAAAGTGTCATAAGTGCGCTTGATTCCCATGTTGTGATTACGCAAAAACCCGACAATTGTTGCAGTAGAACAGCCGTCCGGGAAGAAGTCCCAAGTTCGGGCGCTGTAGGAGCAATCTCGCCACGGAAAGAGAATCCTTGAGATTATGGATTTAGATAAATGACAATCAAGATGTTGTGTCGTTTTTTCAATCCGATTTAACGGCCCGTTCAAAACAATACTATGACACTGGGGTATTGGAGATTTTAGATTCGCCCCAACCTAGGATTTCCGCCATGAAGATTCAGCCCAACGTTGTCAATGCCCTCACGGGAGAATTGCAGTTCGCATACCGTGAAGAGGGCGACGAACTCCATTGGAAGAAATTCGCCATGGTCGTGGCCCACGATCTGAAAGAGCCATTGAGGAACATCAGCAGTTGCGCCCGAATGTTGTCCTATTTAGCGCCAGAAAACCATGAGGAGCGCCAGCAAATCTGCGATTGGTTGCAGTCTTCCTCGAACCGACTGGATCAGATGGTTCAAGGCTTATTGGACCATGCCCGTTTGGGAGGAGAATGTGAGTCGGTTGAGGTCGATCTTGGCAGGATTGTCACGGAAATCCAAGAGGATTTCAGGTGCCTCATAAGACGGACAGGAGCCCAGCTGCACATCGGAAACTTGCCCGTGATACAGGCGGGGCCGTTGGGCATGAGGATTGTCTTGAGCAACCTGATCGAAAATGCCATCAAATATGGCCGACCCGGTGTTCAGGTTCATGTCGACGTCAACGCGAAGAGGGCCCCAGGCGGATGGTTATTGGTGATCGAAGACAACGGCCGCGGCATGACCAAGCAGCAAGCCAGCGAGGTGTTTCAGCCATTCAGGAGGTTTTCCAAAGAGGAAGATGGGCTGGGTTTGGGCATGAGCCATGTCTACAGCATTGTCAGCCAGCATGGGGGACAAATCAAGGTCCACTCGGAGCCCGGAATCGGTTCGCGCTTCGAGGTTTTGATTCCGGCTTAACGCCGGACTGAAGTCAGAAGGGCGATGAAAAAGCGGGTGCTGCCGTGATCACGGTGTCGGAGAGCGTGTGCAAGAAGTCCACCAGTCCCGAACGTTCCAATTCAGTCAATTCGAGCCGGTAAGGTTCTTGGCCAGGCAGTCCGACACCATTTTCCGAAAACCGTTCATCGAGATAGGGGTGATGCACGATGTCGTCGCTGTAGAAGTCCACAACAGCCCGAAGGTCTGCAAACCTTCCGTCGTGCATGTAAGGTGCGGTGAGGCCCACATTCCTCAAGGAGACCGTCTTGAATCGACCATCATCTGAAGGGGCGCCAGAAAGGGCCCCGATTCCAGCATCGCCTGCCGAGGCATAGTCCATTTCGAGGCCATTGATGAACGGCTGTGTGGAGAAGAAGTTCAGGCCGCTGTGGCACTGGTTGCACCGCGTATCTCCTCCAAAAAAGACGTCCTTACCGGTCAATTCACTGGCTGTGAAGTCAGCAAATCCGTTGGCAATCCCCGCGTCATAGCGGCTTTGGTAAGAGCGGATGGACCTCAGGAATTGCACCAGCCCACTGGCAATGCGGTCGAGGTCGATGGCGGGGTCACCAAAGGCCGCCTCGAACAAGGGAGGATAGTAGGGGAGGCTGGTCAGTTTGGATTCCAATTCCTCCAGATCCATGCCCATTTCATCGGGGTGCCCGATCGGTTGCAGCACTTGGTTGGCCAGTCCCTCAACGCGCAGATCCCAAAACAGCCGGCGTTGGTAACGCAAATTGAAAAGCCCAGGGGTGTTGCGCTCTAGAGGAGTGCCCGATATGCCGGTTGACCCTGGAGTGATGTCTGCAAAAGCATGCTGCTGTTGGTGGCAGCTCCCGCATGAGACAGCGTTGTCTGAGGACAGCTGGACATCATGGAAAAGAACCCGCCCCAATGTGGCTCCGGCATCTGTGATGTCTACCGCTTCGCTAAAGCCACCAAACAAAGCCAAGGCAGGGTCGTTGAGCCAGTTCTGGGGAAATTCCATTTCAGAATAACCAAAGGGCGTGGCAGGCAAGTCGGGCTGGGCCACTTCCTCGAGCGCGGGAGGCTCCGGTTCGGGGGCGTCGACTTTGCTGCATCCTGCGCCGATGGACACCGCCGCACCCAAAAGTGCCATGATGAAAACCTCTGTCCAGCGCGTCATGAATACAAGGTAGTGCGCATTAGTTTGCTTCAGATTTACCAGCCTCATGCGCCTCCTGTTTTCTGCCATTCTCCTGGGCTTCATTGTCCCTGTCCTCGCCCAAAGCACACCGTCCGCCACCCCCGCGAATCGACTCGTCCTGATGGCGGTCGAATCGGATGAGGTTTCTCAAGTGCCCGCTCCGGCATTGGTGCCTGCTGAAGAGCGCACGGCCACATTCATTGTCAACTACACTGGATTCTCGACCTCCGCTCAAACCGCTTTCCAGTATGCAGTGGACATTTGGTCAGGCCTGATCACCAGCGATGTGCCCATCATTATAAATGCCACCTGGGAGGACCTGCCTGGCAATGCCTTGGGTTCGGCGGGCGCCAATGGCCTCTTCTACAACTTCGGAGGCGCACCCGCGAACGGTGTGCTGTACCCTTCTCCGTTGGCCGACAAACTTGCTGGTTCAGACCAGGATCCAGGGCAGGCCGATATTTCGGCCAACTTTGACAGTGGTACCAATTGGTATTACGGCCTCGATGGCAACACCCCCTTCGCCCAGTTCGATCTGGTGTCGGTTGTGCTTCACGAGATTGGACATGGCCTCGGGTTTGCCGGAACAGCGTTTGTCGGAACAGACCTCAATGGCTACATCTTGAATGGCAACTTGCCCCACGTTTACGACGGATTTGTGTGGACGGGCGGCAGCATTCCCGTTTTGGACTTTGGAAGCGGGTCGGCGGCCTTGGGGGATGCACTCGTTTCTGACGACCTGTATTGGGCGGGAGCCCAAGGAAACGCCTACAGCGGTGACTTCTCTCCCAAACTCTATGCGCCCTCCTCTTGGAACCAAGGGTCCAGTTTCTCGCATTTTGATGAGGCGACCTATCCTGCTGGCAATGACCACTCTTTGATGACCCCTCAGATTGGAAATGGCGAAGCTGTTCATTCTCCTGGGGCCATGTGCCTTGGGGTGCTCGAGGACATCGGTTGGACGGTGGATTACGATGCCCTCGATGGTCCAGTCGGCACTCCGGGGTGCACCGATGAGGCGGCCTGCAATTACGATCCTGAAGCCACCTTGACCGATGGGAGTTGCATTTATCCCGTTGCGGGAGAACCCTGCGGCGACTGCACTTCCCTTTGGAGCATGTCGTTGAATGCAGCGGCAGGCCAAGGGTTCGAGTTTGCGTTTGGAGGCGCTGGAACCGCAGGTGAAATTCAAGTCGACCTGCAATGGGATGGGTCGACCACAGGAGAGTGGGCCTCAGATTTGTTGGTGCTCTTGTGCGATCCCGATGGCGACTGCTTTGAATGGGGGGGCTTCGATCAAACCACTGGTGCAGCCGCTGCCGGCGTGGATTGGCCAGAGGATTGGGATACAGGCGGCGGCGGCAGTTACTCCGCGACGCTGAACCTGTCTGGCCTCAATTTGTCGGGTGTCGGCACCTGGACCGTTTCCTTGTACAATGGGTACGGCGAATCCCAGGGCCTTGACCTCACAGAAGTGACTTTCTCCGTGCCTTATGTCTGCCCCCTTGATGGGCTGATTCCCGGGTGTACCGACAGCGCCGCTTGCAACTTCAATTCAGCGGCAGACTACGATGACGGAAGCTGCGATTACTTCTGCTTCAGCTGCACCGAGACCCTTTTGCTGGAGACCTTCCAGGCCTATGATGCAACGGTGCCATTGACGGTCCAAGCGACCAATGGTTGGGAGACGTGGAGTGGGCCATCGGGAACCGCCGAAGATCCCTTTGTGCAATTCGATGGGGTTGACGGTGCGCTTGCCATCGTTTCTGCCGAGGCCGATCCGTCGCAATCCAGCGATGTGTACTTCCCCATTGGAGCCACCCAGGGCGAATACGTGGTTCAGTTTTCCATCTCGACGGAAGCCGGTCAATCGGCCTATTACAACTTCCAAGGTGAGGAGACTCCTGGGATTGAATGGACCTTGGAGGCGTTTATCAATCCACAGGGCGATTTGGCCCTTGTTCAAGGCAACGACACGCTTCAGGCGTCTGGCTTTCAGGTGGGGGCAGACAATTTCTTCACCCACCTTTTTGACCTCGAAAACAACACATTGCGGGTCATCATTGGCGGGCAACTCGTGGCGCTATTGGACTATCCTGGCAACCTCGGTGGGGTCAACTTTTACGGCTACAGTTTTGACGGAGGCATCGGGTCTTATTTGCTCGATGATGTGACGGTTTGCGCCTCCACTACGGCCACTGTGGGGTGCACGGATGCCCAGGCCTGCAATTACAATCCAAATGCGCTAGAAGACGATGGGTCGTGCTGGTCGCCATCTGATTTTGGTTGGTGCGATTGCGATGGGTCGGAATTGGATGCCTTGGGCGAATGCGGAGGCGACTGCGATGCCGACGTGGACGCCGATGGCATCTGTGACAATGAGGACCCTTGCATTGGAGGGGTTTTGGATGAGTGCGGCGTCTGCGATGGTCCTGGTGCGGTGTATGAATGTGGCTGTGCAGCCATACCCGAGGGCGATTGTGATTGCGAGGGCAATCAATTGGATGCCTTGGGCGAATGCGGCGGTGGCTGCGGTGCCGATGCCAATGGCGACGGCATTTGCGATGTTCCCGGTTGCACCGATCCAGCGGCATGCAACTATGATCCTTTGGCCAACACAGACGATGGAAGCTGCCAATTCGCGGCCGCTTACTACGACTGCGCAGGCAACTGTCTCAATGACAGCGATGGCGATGGCGTTTGCGATGAGTTGGAAGTCAGCGGTTGCACCGACACAGCGGCGTGCAATTTTGAGGAGTCTGCCAGTGAAGACGACGGCAGTTGTGCTTACCTCACCGCCACGGGAATCGATGGCAGCGAGGTCGTGGACGAAGGGGCAACCCAGCTTTATGTGGCCACGCCTGCCGAGGCCGGCAACGGCTACACTTGGGCAGTATCTGGCGGGACGCTGCAGTCCGGTCAGGGCACCTCTATTGTGACCGTTGAGTGGGCCAATGCAGGAGGGCACAGCATTCAAGTGGTAGAGACCAATGACGCATGCACGGGGGCGGTCTTGAACCTCGACGTTGAAGTCCAGGAGGTCGTCAACCTGCTTGAAGTCAACGAGGTAAAATGGACCATGTGGCCCAATCCCGCCCAAGGTGGTTTTCAGTTGAATGTGGGGGGCGCGCACCTTCGGTTGTGCGATGTGAATGGAGCAGAGGTCAGGCGCTGGCCACCTTCTGCCCCGCGCACGTGGCATGCTTTGGACGGCGTGGCTCCGGGCATGTACCTGCTCGAGTGTGTTTTGCCCACTGGAAGAGAAGTTCGGCCCTTGTTGGTGGCACATTGAGGACAGGCAGATTCAAGCGGTCAAATCCCTACGCCTGTGCCCCTTAATTTTGCGCCATGAGAACGTCGTCCATGTCGCGTGCTGCCTTCAGTTTTTTACCATTGGTATTGTGGGGGGCAATGGGGTCTTCAAGTGCCCAAACGGACTTTCCGGATTTTGCTCCTGTTTTTTTGCAGGATGAAATCGCCACCGTGGTGATCACCATGGATCCCGACAACGCCGATGCGATGCTCTTTGGCGACGTGGACTACGCGTCGAGCAACCCCTTCCCTGCGACCATCGGCTATCAATCTTCGGTGCTCGACACCATCATCGACACTGTGGCGGTGCGCCTCAGGGGCAACACCTCGTTGTTTGCCCCCAAGAAGAGCTTCAAGGTGGACCTCAATGCCTTCATTCCAGGGCAGAAGTTTGCCGACCTCGAGAAGCTCAACCTCAACGCCAACCAAAACGATCCTTCGCTGCTGCGCGCGGCATTGAGTTGGGACATATTGCGCCGCATGGGTTTGGCGGGATCCCGCACCAGCCTGGTCAAGGTGATGCTCAATGGGGCTTACATGGGGGCGTATGTCAACACCGAACACATGGACGAAGAGTTTGTGGAGGAGTACTACGACAAGGACGGCGGCAACTTCTACAAATGCCTGTGGCCAGCCACCCTCGAATACATCAGCCCAAACGCCGACGACTACAAGTTGGAGGTCAACGGCCGCAGGGTTTACGAGCTCAAGACCAATACCGGAGAAGACGACTACTCGGACTTGGCTGAATTCATTGGCATCCTCAACAACACCCCAGACGAAGGCTTCAAATGTGCCATCGAAGAAGTGTTCAATGTGGCCGACTTTCTGAAGGTCATGGCCTTGGATGTGGTCAGCGGGAATTGGGACGGTTACACCGGCAACAAAAACAACTTCTACCTCTACCACAATCCACAGACCGGCCTGTTTGAATACATCCCTTACGATTTGGACAACACGTGGGGGATCGATTGGGTCGAGGGCGACTGGGTGTCGCGTGATCCCTACGAATGGGCCTCTGAATCTCGACCCCTCTATGACCGGCTCATGGAGGTTCCCGAATACCGCGATTGGTACACACATTACCTCTGGCGCGTTGTGACCGAATATGCCCATCCCGACAGCGTGAATGCCTTCATCGAGCCACGCATGGCGTTGCTTTCGCCCCATGTGGCTTCGGACACCTATTACCCTTTGACCTTTGGCTTCGAATATGAAGATTTTGAAGCGTCGTGGACCGATGCCTGGGGAGGGCATGTGGAATTTGGAATCCAAGAATGGTTGATTCTCCGAGGCTACAGCTTGTATGACCAACTGGAGGACCAAGGGGCAGTGCTGATCACCCACGA
>JAKMCX010000233.1 GCA_022428285.1 Flavobacteriales bacterium | reverse complement strand
CCCACTGCTGTCGAATCAGCGCCCCTTTGGCGTAGGGACGGGAGCGGTTCAGCTGAAAAAAAACCAATCCATCTCGGTCTGCTCGCACAATGGCTGAATGCTCGTCGCCTTGGGTGGGCAAGGAGTTCGAAAACTGGCTGGATTCCATGTGCCCCAGACTGTCTCCTGTGAAGTACAAAACATCAGTACGGCCGTACCACGAGCGGTACAGCAGGGGCCAATCGTCATGGCCACCTTTCCAGGCGATAAATCGCCTTCCGTCTTCAAACGAACGCGAAGGCTTCAAGCCTTCCACTTGAAGCTGCATTGAATCGGAGTGCGGTGTTGCCCATTCTGACTTCCGTTCTGGCAGCACGAGCCAATCGGATCGATCGTCGGTTTGCTTCAAAGGGGCGCCCTGAAATGATGGCCGCAACGGATTGAAGGTGAAGACCGTGTCGGATTCTTTGTTGTCCACCGCTTGAGAAAGCCGCAGAATAAATTCGCGCTCAGGAGTGGCGTTCAATTTGATAAACACCTGAGACAACCTCTGTTCAGGTTGCACCATATCGGCGTAGAAATGGGGCATGAACCGGTTGCCATCAAACCTGTCCAATCCTTTGGACGTGGCAAACCACATGAAGCCGGAGGCGTCTTTTTCGATGGCAAAAACGCAATTGCTCGACAGGCCATCCAGGGCGTTGTAGGTCCGGTGGCTCAATGTGAGCCTTTGTTGGTTGGGAGCTGAACCTTGGGCCAAACACCCGGTGTCGGTGCCCAAGAGCAACACAAAAAGGGCGGCTATGAAGCATTTAAGGCGCACCCTTACAAGGTAGCGTTTCGCGGAAGTTTATCTGCGGGCGAAGTCCAAAACGCTTTGTCGGACTTCGATCATTCACCGCTGTTCAGTCCAAGCAGCTGCCGTTGGCAGGGTCTGCAAAATTCGGGGCCAACCGATCTGAGCAATTGTCTTCAGAATCGCAGATGCCGTCGGTGTCGGTGTCGTTGTCTCCGCAGCCAACGCAGCACAAAGAGTACCCGATGATGAGGCGTTTCGAAATCGGAGCGTAGCCGTAGGTCGAGCCAAGGGTGGTTCCTGTGACCCAAGGACACCCTTCTTCGTTCAGCACTTGGACTTCATAGTAGCCCGGTTCGAGGAAGAGGTTGTCTGAGCCATAGGTGAAGGTGGCATTGGGCGAACCATTGAGTCCGGTGCAAACAATGGTGCTGCCGGCGTAGGCCGAGGGCGCCACGAAAGGCATGCTCGAAGTGGCCGATGTGACCAAAAATTGGCCATCGCCCGCATAACGCCCGCTGGCAGGGGTTGCCATGCTCAAAGATTCGTAGACCGGCGCCGAGTCACAGGCTCCTCGGCAAGGAAGGTTCTCGGGGTCGGCATAGTTGTCCGCAGAGATGTCAGAACAGAGGTCGCCAGCATCGCACAGCCCGTCGCCATCGCTGTCTGACCCGTCTTGGGAAGGATCGAAGGTGCCAGAGGTGCAATCATCGCATCCGTCTTCATCGGAATCCATGCATACGTTGGGGTTGTTGTCATCTGCGTCATTGGCGGAGCAAACCCCGTCGTTGTCGCTGTCTGTAGCGCAGGGGTTACCATCACAATCAAACCCCACCAATGGAAACAAACAGGAACCGTTGTTGGTCAGCGCCCAGTCCTCAAAATTGCATGCCTGTGGGGAGGTGCACCCCGACGGGGAGTCGCAGGTCAGAAGCTCGAAATACACGTCCACTGAACCTGCAGTGGCATCGAGCCCAGAGAAAGCGCCACCGGGCAAAAGGTCCGCGTTTGCAATCAAGGCTTTCCATTCGACGCCGATGAACACCATCACATACTCCGTTCCTGAGGTGAGGGCAATGGGGGTACTGCCTTCAAATTGCACTTCGCCTCCGGTCTCAGAAAAGTCGGTCCAGCTGTGGTCGACCCACGTGGCCAGAAGGGTGCCGTCGTGAACATCTGGGGCATCGAGCAAGCGCAACTCAACGGTCAACACATCTTGGGGTTCCTCCCATTGGCGCACGCGCAATCCAGAAAGGAAGGTGTTTTCCACCGCAGTGAACGTTTGGCCGCTGCCGCTGACCCCAATCAAACCGAACGTGAAATCTTCTGTATACGAGGACAGGCTGTTCGCTCCTTGGCATACCGATGTGCAATCTTCAGAGGAAAGGCCGGTTTCTCCTTCGATGCAACCGCATCGATCGTCGATGAAGGCCGAACCACCGCACGTGCCATAGCAGTCCATTTGAGCGCAAGAGCCATCGTCGATGGATGCGCCACTGTCGTAGTTGCACGCCGAGGGGTCCATGCATCCATAGCATCCCTGAGGATCAATGCCCGTGAGGCCACCCACGCAGCCGCAACCGGGAATGTCCTCTGCACCGCCGGCACAGTCGCCGTTGCAGTCTACAATGTCGCAAGAGCCGTTGTCGTGCGTTGCGGTGGGGTCGTAGTTGCAATAACCAGGATCGGTGCATCCCCAAATCAGCTCGCCAGCTTCGGGAGAGCGGTGCACCATCCGGAAGGCAAGGTCATCGCCTGTGGGTGTTCCGTCTTGGAGGGCGTGTCCACCGGCATAGTCCGAGCAAGACACCCGGGCCTGTCCGGAGGTGAAGCTCAAGCGGTATTGGCGGCCTGCCTCCATGGGGATTTCTTCGAATGGAAACGCATGCCACAAGGCGCTTCCGGCTGCACAGGGATCGGTGCTGGCGGCGCGTGATGCCGTTCCGAGCATGGTCCCAGCCAACGGCCCATCTTCGTGGTACAATTCCACAGATTGCGCCGAGGCGTCCTCCATGTAAAAGGCCGATCGGGTGAGGAATCCGTCTTCGGTCATGGTGAATACCTGACCGGTACGGCTGCCTGCACACACGGCGGCATCGTGTGCTAGCATGCTTTGTAGCGCGCCATCCACGCATTGTTCCGAAGGGATGCCTGTAAGCCCATCGACGCAGCCACATGCGCCAGTGAAGGCGTCGCCCCCACAGTCCCCGTTGCAGTCCGCATAGATGCAGCTCCCGTCTTCATTTGTAGCCAATGGATCGTAGCCGGAACACGCGGTGGGATCCATACACCCAAAGACGAGTGCCTCTGGGCAGGTGTGGATTTCCATGAGCAGATCACGGTTGCTGACGGCTCCGGAGGCGTCGTAGGCGATGCCATCGGCATAATCTGCGGCACAAGATGTGATCGCTACACCCTCGTTGAGTTCGAGCACATAGCGCAAGCCTTGCTCCACAGGGGCATTGTCAAAATTGAAGTTTGCCCAGCCATAACCATCGAGCCCGCCGGCTGTGAGGCATTGGGAGAGTCCCGAGCACGTCGCACCGATGAGGTTGCTCGTGGCCAAAGGCGCACCTGAATTCCAGTCGCCGCCGCCGCCGACACACGGATCGGGGTCGACATAGGACCTGAGGGTGACCTGGGCATCCATGGCACAACAGACTTTCAAGCGGACCTGTTTGAGCCGACCGGTCTCGGTGGCGAGGAATTCTTGTCCGAGCATGAGTCCCGGGCTGCAGCTGTTGGTGTCGGTGGCGAGGACTGTCGTTGTGCACCCGTCGATGCAGGCGTTTCCGGGGATGCCGGTGTTGCCTCCGATGCATCCGCAATCCGTCATTGTGGCCAATCCTCCGCATTCTCCGTGGCAATCGGTTACTTGGCAGGAGCCGTCATCGACGGTGGCCGCGGCATCATAGCTGCAGGATGCCGGATCGGTGCAGCCCAGGCAGGATCCTGCATCCGCCTCAGAGTCCAGGCATCCGCAATCGGGGTCCAGGTAGGCGGGACCGCCGCAGGTGCCTTGGCAATCGAGGGTCAGGCAGGATCCGTCTTCTCCCGTGGCGGTCGGGTCGAAGTTGCAAGCAATGGGGTCCGTGCAGCCGAACACCACGCCCGGCGTGGGACAGTGTGTCAGGGTGAAGACCAGGTCGGAACCGGCGAGTGGGCCGTCCCCGTTGAAGGCTTCCCCATCGGCATAGCCCACGCCACACCCTGTGGCTGCGGCACCCTCGATGAGGTGCAGGATGTAGGGGGTGTTGGCCGCGAGGGCCACGTTGGAGAAGGAGAAGGTGTTCACGGCGTAATGCGCAAACCCCTGGGTGCTGACGAAGCAGTCCGAGACGGCGCCCGAAGCAGGGATCACCGCATCGGCCTCACCGATGATGGCGCCCCCGTCCCAGTCCGGACCTGTGCCATTGAATTGACGGACCACAAGGCGGTTGGTGGTGCCGTTGCAGGTGGTCAGGTCGACGGAGGTCAGGGTGCCGTCGGAGCCGACCGAGAAAGACTGGCCCTTCATCAAGCCGTAGCCGCAGGGAGCGCCGCTGTGGTCTATAACCACCTCGCCTGGGCATTGTCCCCACGCTGAAGCACCGAGCAGCACCATCCAGAAGAGGACGAGCAGGGGAGCGAGGGGTGATGAATGTGGTTTCATGGTGAGGGTGTTTCCCCTCCCCGGTATGAGCGCACCGGGGAGGGAAAGGGAATTATTTGATGACGCGGACTGTGCGTTGGCCTTCGGCGGTCAAAGCGCGCACGAAGTACACGCCGCCTTCAATGCCTGAAGCCACCCAGCGGCACGGACCGCTGAGCAGTTCATCGCAATCGAGGATCTCGATGAGGCGCCCGTTGGCATCCTCGATCCTCAGAGATTCCACTGCAATGCTGCCGTGCCAGTGGATGGTCAGCTCATCGCGGAAGGGATTCGGGTAGGCCACCAGGTCGCCATCGAGGTCAGGCAAACTGCCGAGCCCTTCGGAGAAACGCAGGAGGTAGGGCGATTCGAGGTCGCCCTTGAGGTCGCCAGAAACGAAGGGCAATGCGTTGTCGGCTTCGTACTCCAGTTCGGTCAGTCCCGACTTCCAGCGGAAGTGCAGCGGGGCGTTCGGGTCGACATCGCCATAGACGGTGAGGAAGTACAGCAGGCCTTCGTCGGTGTCCAGTGGAATCGCCTGTCCGACGCAATGCTCAGTGCCGGAAGCGTCGGTGGCAAAGGCGCCTACGGCGTCGCCGAGTCCTTGCGGATGCACGACGGGCAATTCGAGGCGCACCACCATGGACATCGTGCCTTCGAGGTCGCGCACGTCTTGGGCGGGCCAGGCATCATCGGGTGAAGCTGTACCGTCGAAACGGTTGTCGGCGCGCCAGCCGGTGTCGTAGAATGCTCCTACCACAGGCCATTCCAGCGTTCCGGCCGGAGAGGCCGCGAGGCCATCAGCGCTGCTTGGATCGCCGAGGCGGAGGCGGTAGCCCTGACCGGGACGCAAAGTGCCCAGCGAACCAATCCACTCGCCATCGCCTGCGTACAGAGCGAAACCATCGTAGCGGCTTTTGATGAGGTCGTCGAAGTAGAGCACCGTATCGAGGTCGGACAGGCCTTGGAGTGCTTCCTCCACAGAGAGGGGCACCTGCGGCAGGTAGCCGATTTCGTTCCAGCCGATGACGAGGTCGTCCGCGTGGTCATGGGGATGGGCGGCGGGGCCGATGTTGCTCAGCATCCAGGTGGCGTCGGCGTTCGGGTCCATTTGCACTTGGTAGCGCATGTCCATGGCCACGGGGTCGCTGGCGGCGGCAGGCAAACCAGGTGGTGTCCATGTGCCATTCGTGCGGAATGAGCCGACACCGTGGGCCTTGACATTGAGCAGGTCGCCTTCGGGGAGTGAGGCAAAAGCCTTCTCCATTTCGAGCATGTTGCCGTCGTCCTCGGTGACATTAAAGCTGACCCAATTCCAACCTGGAGAAAGTTCCGTCACGGACTGCACCTTGTCTGAGGCATTGAGCAACAATGGTTGGAACAGGCTCCCTTCGCCTTCCTCGCTGGGGTTGACCGTCATGGGGTCATCAAAGAGGCTGGGCCAATGGGCGTCCACTTCGGCTCGGATGACGCCGGTGCCCGCATCCCAGACGCGGAATTCAACGGGCATTGCCGCTTCTCCTTCGTTGTAGAATACAGAAATGAAGGCGAGCTGCTGGCCTGCCACATCGAGGTCCAAAGCCGCGTGGCCGCGCAACTCTCCTCCGATGTATGCCAGTGCAATGTCGCGGGGGTTGCTGCTCGCGATGCTGTTCTTGTGCACGCGGGCGACCACCGGCATGACCTGGTTGTAGGCCAAGGTATTGACCTCAAACTCCGGCGCTTCAAGGAAGACATCCAATTCAAGGGTGGTACGCTCGGCGTAACAGAAGCCTCCGCTGGCATTGGTGCCACAGGGAATGCCGCCCTTGAGCAGGGCATCCACGAGGAAGGTGCCGACGTCGAGCGGTCCTTCGGCGGTGAACGTCACCTCGACCTCGCTGTCGGCAGCGATGTTGCCGCTCATGGGGGACACGTCCAGCCACTGGGGCAGTCCCGCGATTTCGAAATAGCGCTCTTCATTGCCCACGTTGCGGATGGTCGTGGTGACCACCATGCCGTCCTCGGGCTGTCCAGTCCAGTGCAGATAGGGGGTGCCCCATTTGAGCGGGTTGCGGTCAATGCGCATCTCGAACATCAGGTCAGATGCTGTCGTGTTGCCCGAAGCATCCCTCAGCGTGCCCTTGGGCAGGGTGAACGTCACCAACTGGTCCTCGTACTTGTACAGGGCATCCTCGTTGAGCTCCAGGATGCACTCGTCGTGCAGGGAGTTCCAACTCACGGAGGCCACATCGCCACTGGCGCCCAACGTGGAGCGGGGCTCGGCCTGCATCAGGGGGGCGTCGTCGCCCTGGATGAAGTCGGCCACGGCCCCGCCGGCTCCGATGTTGCCCCATTCCGTTGCCTGGAAGGACATGGGCATGGCAAGGGAGGAAGGGTCGTTGTAGTAGAAGTAGCCGTCCCACGCGGTGTAGGTGTACACCTCGTCGGCCTCCACGGCGTCATCGCCCTCACCCCGCGCCTCGAAGGGGGCGTGCAGGACCAGGTTGTCATAGCCGTAAACACCATCGCGCGCACGGTCCCTCAGCGTCTGGACAGGCAGGGCCGTGCTCCACACGCGGAGCTCGTCCAACTTGCCGGTGAACGGCATGTCGTAGCTCGTGGGGCTGATGTCATACTTCCGCGCACCGACGAACACGGTTAGAGGAATGAGTGGGCCATGCGTGTAGGCAGGGTCGGAGTCCATGCCGTTTCCGTCGACGTAGAGGTTGACCGCACCGTTGTGGTGCCGCACGAGGGCGATGTGGTGCCACCGGTCCGTGAGGGCCGAGGGCGTCCGCAGCGTGTCGGTGCCATTGGCGACCACCAGCCTTCCGGCGCCGTCCGTTTCGAAGGACCACGCGGTCATCTCGTCATCGATGTCAGGATCCGCGCTGCCGTTGATGCCGAGGATGGCTTCATTGTGGCTTCCTGGCTTCATCCAGAACTCCAGGGTCATGCTGCGCGATCCGACCGGCGTCATGTTGATGCCCGCCAAGAACGGGATCAATCCGCCGGTGTTGCCCGCGAAATCCAGTGCTTGGGCGCCGGTGGTGTTGAACCAATTGGCTTCCATCTCGATGTCTCTGCCGCGCGAATGCTCCTCCGGAACTCCGGTCAGCTCATTGAGCGGCAGCCAGACCTGCAGGCCCAGCTCCTTGCCAGTTAGCTGGAGGTTCGGTGTCATGGTCAGCTGGGGCGCGCGCTGGGAGCTCCACATTCGGATGTCCTGCACCGGCAGGGGGAGGGGAGTGCCCGTAGCGGCGCCTCCACTCCAGCCATTGCCCCAGGTGACCCGCTTGGAGGAGAGTCCTTCGAACGCCAAGTT
>JAKMCX010000184.1 GCA_022428285.1 Flavobacteriales bacterium | reverse complement strand
GGATAAGCCCCTGATTGAAATGCAACCAATCGGACCACACTGACCTCACTCCGCGGAAAGGGCAAGGTGTCCTTGTTCCACCCCACCCGTTCTGGGAGGTGAGTGGACTGAAGAATGTCCACGTGAAAGCCATGGAAATGAAGCACATGGTCCATGGTGCCTTGGTTGGCAATGGAGATGTAACATGTATCTCCCATGGCGATGTCAACATGGCCAAAAGGGTCCGTCAGGGTGTTGGGGTATATGCGCTCGTTGATCGAGAACTGCCGCGGAACATATGGCGTCCCCTCCTCAATCGAGCCTCCCTCAGCGACCATATTCATCCGATCCTGCTCCCAATCGCCCAGATTCCAGTGAAAATGAGGCAAATCATCAAAACCAACCTGGATGATACTGGTTCCCCCGAGGACCTGACCACGCTCGGAATCTAAGTACATGCGGTAGCTGCCTTGAGCCAGGCCGGGCACCACGACCTCTGTGGTATCACCCGCCTCCAAAGCCACGGCATCCCAACCCGGGATTGACGTGGCAAACGAGTGGGGCATCGAGTCCATGTTGACCACAACAACCTGCCAATCTTGCTCTACTGGCAGAACAACGTGCGCATTGACAGTGTCCCATTCTGCAGAGTAAGACCAACGCAAAGCAGGCATCGTATCTCCGCTGAGGATGAATTCGCCCGGTTGAATCCACAAGGTATCCGGTGACGATTGCGCAACCCCCCAAAAAACGGGTGACAGCAGCAGCACCAGGCACGACCTTCTGGCCGCTTCGGTCCATTCAGATAAAAGCATGCGTCAATCTACACCTTTCTCGTGAGCACCATTACGCGAGGTGCCTGGTCTTTACAATGAAGGACTCAACGCAGCACATGCACCGTGCCGCAGTATTGCCGGGGACCATCGCATTGAAATGAACTGGGCCATTCCAAATCTGGAGTATCACCTACCAGTGTCAACCTCAACAACCAATTGTAGAGTCCATCACCTACAAATCGGTCTCCCTGTGCCGTCTCTCCTAGGCTTCTGTGGTCTGCAATCCATGGATCATTGGGATCTTGGGAATAAAAGACCGCATTTCCCCATCGGTCAAACACCCAGAATTCATACTTCCTGATCAGTGGCCACCCCCGAATCACTGGAGCAAAAGCGTCATTGATCCCGTCGAACACACCATTTGTAGCGGGCGTAAAAGCTGTGGGGACCCACACTTGAATCTCGTTTTCGATGGTCACCCATTCCGTTTCCAAATCCACGCAACCAAACGCTGTCTGCGTCTCCAAACTGACAGAATATTCTCCTGCGCCTTCAAAAGTGTAGTAAAGGGCCCGGTCAAAAGCATCCGTTCCATCGCCAAAGTTCCAAGTGTAGAACATGGCCGATGTGTCATAAGGAGAGAACGAGAACGTCGTGTTGTCGGGACCGGAGCCCACGGCACCAATGTTGAAGTCCGCAGACGGGAGTGGATGGACCACCAAAGGGTCGAGCATGACCGTGTCCCGGCATCCATCAGGCGACACCGCCACCGCCATTGCCGGATAAGTTCCCGGCTCGTCCAACACGACACCATCCGATGGAAGCACCCCTGAATACACGCCTGTGTCCAAGACCAGCATGGTCATGGCAGCATTAAAACTCAGGTCTTGAAACGCGACCGTGTGTGGCACGCAACCGGAGTCAGGAAATGCAGTCACCAGGGCTTGGGTAGGGACATACACTTCGAAAGTCCCCACAGCGGTATCGCTGCAAGCGTAGTCATTGGACGCCACCAACGTGATGTCGTAACCGCCGGGGGCTTGCAAGGTCCAATTGGGCACAATGCCCAAATATGGTGGGGCAGCATCCAGCCCAAGTGCGTCCTCAATGTACCATTGCCCTGCCACCGCCCCTTGAGAGGCATTGGACAAAACCACCGGTGCTGGCGCGCCACAATGGGCCGTCTCTTCCAATTCAAATGCCGCTTGAGGAGTGGGCAAAACAGTGACTGAAATGGAGTCCTGCGCCCCACAAAGCTGGTCGCTCTCGGCAGCATAGTGCACCACAAACTGGAGAATGCTATCGGTCGGATTTAAAAAGGTGTGACCGGGGCTCGGGCCCAAGGCGGGAGGTGAGCCATCTCCAAATGAGAACTGGTGAAACAGCGCGCCGGAACTCACATTGTCAATCTGAATGGACAGCGGACTGCAACCCGCAGCTGGCTCCGGGTACCAGTTCAGCACAGGCGCAGGAAATACCGTCACCTGCACGGAGTCGGTGTTTGAGCAGCCGCTAAACGCCTCTTCCGTCTCAAACACAGCCGTGAAGATCCCCGGCTCGTAAAAAGTGTGGTCTACAGACAGCCCTATCCCCAACCCTCCGTCCGAAAAAGACCAAGCCGCCCAACCGGGGTTTTCCGCAATGGCCGTCAAATTGGTCGGCGCATCTTCACAAGCGAACACATCGACACCACTGAGGTTGATGGTGGGTGGAGCATACACCTCCACCACTTGTTCAAGGGTATCGTAGCTGCAGCCATTGGTCGCCACCTGCCTCACGGTAAACAGGCCGGGGTCCGGCATGGTCAAGGTGGCCACGGGATCGTTGGAAAATCCGAACCCTCCAAAATCAAACACACTTTGGGTGGCCCCCACACTCTCGTCTACTGCCGTCAGCGTCAACGGAGGGCACCCAGCACTCTGGCTCAGCGTGAAAAAAGCCGTGATGGTATTGGGGAGAACCGTGATGGTGACTGTGGTGTCATGTGTCCCACATTGGTTCTCACCAAAGAGTGTAATGGGGTAGGTCGCTACCGGCCCCGTGGGATCATAAAAAGGCGGGTCAGGCTCCACTCCATTTTGGACTGCACCCAAGCCCCAGTCCCAAGTCGTAACATCTGGGGCACCCAAGCTGTTGTTCACGACGGTAGGCTGGAAAGGGGCACACGCCGTGTCCTCGAGCAAAGCGAACCGCATGAGGGGCTCGGTCAACACCAAAAGTGTGTCCTCCAAACTTGAAACGCCACATTGGTTCGACACCATCAACTGCATGGTCTCCTGGTAGGTCGTGTCATCCTGTTCGAACAGCACAAATGGCGGCAACGGATCTGACCACAAGGAGTCTTGCAGTGTCCATGAGTAGGTCGCATACGGAGCGTAAGAGTTGTCGGTGATCTGCACCGCCAGTGGAGCACAACCCTCATCGACATTCAATATGAAGTCCGCGACAGGCGCTCCAATAACTTCCGTCGATTGGCTGTAACCATCCTCACAGCCATAGGCACTTGTGGCCGTCAAGAACACCGTATACATCCCGGTATCAGAGTAGGTGTAGTTGGGCTGATAAGCGGCCTCACCATCTCCGTTGCCAAATTGCCAATCAAAGAAGACGCCGTCGCTGCTCACATTGCTCCACGGCGCATTGTCATTGTCACAAATCACATCTGGCAAGGTGAATTGAGCCACCGGCAAGGGCCTCACGTCCACGATGTAATCCGCTACGCCTGCACAAAAGTTTCCGTCAAGCACCTCCACCGTGACGGTGTAGGCCCCCGTCGAGGCCAAAGCCGGGAACTGCACAGAGTCAGCTCCAGAGAGCGGGTTGAGCACTTCAGCACCCTCCCAAGAATAAAACAAGGGCGGGGTGCCCACACCGTCCTCAGCATGCAAAAACAAGGTGTCCCCGAGGCACAGGTCTGAATCCGCACCAGCAGCAGACGTCAAAATTTGCGGCTCAGGAAGAGGTTGAACCGTCCATTGCACTTCGTCGTCCGTCTCGCAGCTGTTGACACCATAGTGGTACACCCAAGCGTGCCCTCCTGCAGCCAGACCCGACACATCAACCACGCCTCCAACATCATCCGCAAGAGAAGGGCCCGTCCAAAAACCTCCCGGCGGGTAATACAGTTCAAGCGGCACGTTGCCCGCATCTGCACACAGCACCTGGTCATACCCGGCATCCGCGGTATCGGGTTCCAAAACGGTCACGCCCATGGAGTCCACAGAAGTGCAGCCATTCACATCGGTGTAGGTATAGAGGACCGTATGAAAGCCTTCTCCCACCACACCGGGGTCAAATCCTCCCACAACGTTGGTAATGCCAGCCCCCGACCAGTCGCCCCCAGGAGGATACGCAGCCGGCAAAATTTCCTCAAACGTCTGATTGCAGTAGGGCGGATCAGGAGAAAAGAGGTCCAATTCAGGCAACTGAAAAACATCCGTCACCCAAGTATAGCTGCGGGTGCACCCCGCAATGTTGGTGGCCAATACCGACACGGGAAACACGCCTTCCACCGCAATTAAGGTCAAGGGAAGCCCCCCATCTCCACCGGAAGAAGTCTGCCATTCCAATGCAGCTCCATCAGGCTCGCTGGCCGTGAACACCAACTCATCTCCCACACAAGCCGACCCGGGCCCCACCACCGCAGGGTCGGGAGAATCTGTGACTTCGATGTCGAGCGAGGCTGTGTTGGAGCATCCATATATATCGGTACCTGTGACGGCAATGGTTACATCAAATTCTGTAACCACCCCCACCGTATCCCAGTTGAGCTGATCGCTCACAATCGCCCCCATATCGAACCATTGGTAGTCCTGCGCGCCGGACACCTCTACAGCCACGGTATCGCCTTGGCATACTTGCGGGGGTGCCAAAAAGGAGAGCTCGGGAAGCGGCAATACTTCCACAGTTTCCGTATCGGCATCCACACCACAGTAATTCTGCAACATGACCGAAACCTCGTACGTTCCTGCGGTGTCGAAAACATGGTACAGCGCATCGGTCGAAATACTCACCTCCTCTCCTTCCACAGACCAACCAAAATCCAGAATGCCCCCAATTCCTTCTAAATAATCGTACCAATCAAACTGAACGCCATCGCCTTCGCAGACGAAGCCTGTTTGTCCAAAATTGACCTCTGGGGGTTCCGTCACCGTGATGGTCCAAGATGTAGAAGCCGTCACGCAGTCATAACGGGCCGGCCCTGGTAGGCCAATCTCCAGCGTCACGGTGTAAATGCCATCGTTCAAAAAGGTCACACCATCTCCAGCCGACTGCCAATCCGGATCAAACCCCGAACTCGTCCCCGACACGAACCAACGCACATCCCACTGTCCACACAAGTCTGGCTCTGGCGTCAAGTTTTCCCATTCGATGGTCAGTGGAGTGCACCCTGCCAATGGCGCCAATGTTCCGATGGCCTCTTCTGGATCGGGAAATACACACACCGGAATGACGCCTGTAGAGTCCTGACAGTTGGGGTGGGACTCCGTGAAGTACACAGAGTATTCACCCACCTCCGGAAATACAGTGTAAATCTGAAAATCTGTTCCAGTAGCGGGGTTGGACAATGCCTGCCCTTGTTCGGGCACAATGTTCCAATCGCCATATGCCGGAACGCAATAAGTGGGTGTGGCAATCAGCCCACTTCCGAGGGCTTCGTACAGAAACGTAGGGCCCGCACACACATTTTCAATGCCAAACATATCCGGCGCCGGACTCTGGTGGATGCGGATGGGCTCCACAATGTTGGTCGCGTTGCCACACAGGTTGTTTGCACTCAGGGTCACCGCAAAAGCATAGTTTTCGCCTCCGGGCGTACTGGAAAAACAGCTGCTCGATCCATAGGTATGGCTCACTTCAGCAGGCGGCGGGTGGCTGAAAGACAGGGCGTCTCCGTCCCCAAAACTCACATTGTATTGGGTTCCGGGGAGGTTGTTGTCCGTCTCCAAAATGGGAAAGGTCAGTGGATAAGGGCTGCAAACCGTGACGCTGTTTCCCGGCAATGCTGAACCAATGGTAGGGTTGGTCCCGACAAACAGGCTGTCTTGTACAGCTGATGTACATCCGTTGGCTCCTGCTGCTGTCATGCCAATTCCAAAGAGACCAAAGTCCGGATAGAACGTGCCCACAGTGTCCAGCAAGGGATCAAATGAGGTCACCGTGGTATCCAAACCATTGCCCCAATCCACTGTCCAGGACAGCACCCCTGCTCCATCAAAAGTGGAAGCCGGAAGGTTGAATGCCGGGAAATTCTCCTGCCCCAAACAAATGGCCGATAGGTCGGGCAGTCCTGGATCGGGCAGCGCCAACACCATGACCGTTTGTGTCGTCGTACAACCTGCCATCCCTCCGGGCCCCAATGGACCACCACTGACAGTCAAGGTCACCTCGAACTCCAGTGAGCCTGATCCGATGGCATTTTGAAAAATGTGCTCCGGCTGAATGGCCAATGACGAGTCCCCGTCGCCAAAATCCCAAGCGTAGGTCAGGGACACGTCTGGGGAAGCCACATCAAACGAAACCGCACCGTCGGCACATTGTCCTGCGCCGAGCACCACAAAGTCCGCAGTATTCCCACAGGGCGCTTGCCCCCATAGAGAACCGGTCTGCGCTGCAAAACACAGCCACATCCAAACCGATATGCGCAGAACCTTCACCATTGGGTTCCACAAAAATAAGCGCCTACATTCCTTTAATAACCAGCAGGTTCGTAGACGTAAATTGCCTTGCGGGACAGACCATCAATCGCCAAAACGCAGGCGCATATCGGCCGCCCATTGCGGAACGCCTTCGGATGCCGGCGCGCAATAAAAGGTGTCGAGCGCATTGCGGTACCCCTCAGCCGCAGCCTCGTCCGGGTTGATCATAAACAGCGGAGCCTCTGAAGGCGCGGTATCTATAAGCCCCGCAGCGGGATAGACCTGCATGGATGTCCCCACAACCAAGACAACATCGGCCTGGGCCACCGTCGCCGCTGCCCGGCCCATCATGGGAACCGCCTCTCCAAACCATACCACGTGGGGCCGCAGCTGCACGCCCCGCGCATCGGCATCTCCGAGGGTGATATCCGGGCCTGGCACTTCCGGGCCACCCACTGTCATGATGCCCGATTCATTCAAACCGGGATCGTCCTCGGCCCGAACCTGTTGCAACTGACCGTGCAAGTGCACCACTTGGGTGCTTCCTGCCCGCTCGTGGAGGTCGTCGACATTTTGGGTCACAATCCGCACATCAAAAGCATCTTCTAAGCCCGCCAAGGCCAGGTGCGCAGCATTTGGCGACACCTCGCGCAACTGTGCCCTGCGCTTGTTGTAGAACCCAAGGACCAACGCAGGGTTCGCAGCCCAAGCCTCTGGCGTGGCCACCTCCATCACATTGTAGCCTTCCCAAAGTCCATCGCTGTCCCGAAACGTTTTCAGTCCACTCTCTCGGCTAATGCCCGCTCCAGAGAGCACCACCAAAACCGGCTTTTTACTGCGCACATCCATCGCCGAAAGATGGGAGAAAACCGCTTCGAATGCCAATACAGCAGGCTGTTGACCTGCTGCGGGATTGTCACTTCACCACTGTTGGAAATCCCTTGTCACAGGGATTCATCCCCTGCAACTCTCAGGTAGCTTGGGTCTGAGTACCCCGACACATGGACAACCCACATCCCCCTACTTCGGTCATTCCCCATCAACTCGTGCGCTATGCCATTTTGATGTACTGGTCGATTTTTTGGCTCTTCAACCTGCTCGACAAGATCATCGGAGGTGCCCACTTCTTGTGGGTGGGTCGCGACAGGTTCGCCCAATTCCAGAAGTACTTCGCATCCACTGGCCTCGACTCACCGCACATCGCAAACGCCGCTTTGGCAGTGGCCGGCGCCCTCGAAGCCTTTGCATTTGTATTCTTTGCTGGCGCCCTGCTCTACGAGCTTCAAAAAAACAGAGCGGCGGCACGCAGGTGGTGCTTCATCGGTACCCTGCTGACCTTGTCCACATTCACCTTTTTCTCGCTCGGTGACCATTGGTTTGGAGACCGTTTCGAACTGCTCGAGCACACCTTGTTTTGGTTCATTTCACTGGCGTCATACTTGGTGTTCATTCACCTCAAAGAGACCTCCAAAGGAGAACAGGGCGATGCTTGGCCACGCCGACAGGTTTCCATTGCTGCTGCGGTTTCCCTGGTGCTCGTGGTGGTGACCAGCACCGCCATATTCCAACACAACAGCTCGGATTTCCGGCTGCGTCAAGCTCCGGTAACCGCAGAAGAGGTGGGAGACAACATCTACAAAGTGGCCTTTCCATTCCTTGGGGGCAGCACCGTTTTTGAAAGGTCATTGGCGCAGTTCAAAGAGAGCCATCCAAGCAAGGCCATACAGCACATCTATACCGTGCCGAAACCCTTGCGACTGAAAAAGGCCGACGCCTTGATCTTTTACATCATCACAGAAGACCAGCCATGAACGAGAAATCCATCCTCCGGCTCTTTATCCTGATTTTCTGGACCTTTTTTTGGGGGCTGAGCGTCACGGACAAAATCATTCCCGACGTGCAGTTCCTCTGGGTGGGCAAAGACTTCTTTGCGCTCTTTGTCAAGTTTTTTGGCTCCCTCGGGTTGAAGAACCCCCTCTTTGCGACCACCGCACTCGCCGGGGTATCGGCCTTGGAAGCCTTGAATTTCGCCCTCTACCTCACTGCCACGCTCAGCTTCTTTAGAGGCAACGAGACCGTCACCGAGAAGTGGTTCTTTCGGGCCATCCTCTCATCCATGGTGCTCTTTAGCCTCTTCTCCATCGCCGATCAAGTGTTCGGAGACCGGTTTCAATTGCTCGAGCACGGATTGTTTTGGCTGATCCTGCTCGCCTCATGGATCGCGTTCAAACACATCCCGATTTCCGACGGATCCTCTTACAGCTGGACACCCTCACCCGCAACCAAAAGGGCCCTCCTTGCAGGTTCGGCATTGACCTTGATCACTGCATGGTCTGTATGGGATTTTGCAGGAGACACTTTTGCCAATGTCGACCGTCCTGTAGCAGGCGAAGAAGTCGTAGATGGGATCTACAAATTCGACTTCCCCTTCCTGGCAGACAAGATGGTCTGGGAGCAAACCGTCAATGCTTTCAAAGCTGCGCATCCCGAATTGGCCATCGATTATATCTACACAGGGCCTTCTGAGCTCAACTCAAAAAAGAAGACCCACCTGTTGCTGTACATATTTACCCATCCTTTGGCTCCGACGAGGTTGCCATAGTCCTCTCAGCATGGAAAGGGGAATGGTCAAATGCGGCCGATAGAAATAGAAATGCCCGCCTCAGAGAGGCGGGCATTTTGACTAGAAGTCCTCATGCTGATAAGGGAGCTTCAATCAGGGGGATTGCAAAGAGATCGCGAGATCCAACGTGAGAAACTAACCGACCCTGATGTCAAGATTCAAATCACACCCTTCGTTCATCTGCCGTCAAAACCTAGACAAGCTGCTGCTCGACTGGGTCACATTTTAACTGACGTCCAACTAACGTAGGAATACACCTACAAGGTACGGTGATTTGTCTTACGGTGCAAATGAGTACACCAACTTCCGTGTTCTGCGCACCGCGATGATCAGTCCAAGCCTTCAGGCAACTGAATCTCCACACCCGCGGCCAAAGCCCTCCATTCTTTCTCTGTAATGTCTGCATTGGCAGCGCGAATGGCCTCGTAATTTTTCAAGCCGAAAACACCGGTTAACTCACCCCAAACGGTGCCGTCCTCTCTGACCATCGTATAGGTCAATGCAGCCCCATCCCCACCAGCGGCAACATTGGCTCCAACTTC
The DNA here is from genome assembly GCA_022428285.1 of Flavobacteriales bacterium. Classification (GTDB taxonomy): domain Bacteria; phylum Bacteroidota; class Bacteroidia; order Flavobacteriales_D; family Sanyastnellaceae; genus UBA8752. The sequence continues at coordinate 3,000 of JAKMCX010000184.1, read as the reverse complement.
GTTCTCAGCCCCTTCTGACCCACTGCTGTCCAAATCCAACTCTATATCAAAAGACAGGTCTAGGTCTGGCAGGATATCCAACGCGCTCCATTCAAAGATCCGCTCTATCTCTATCTCATCGGCGCCCCATGCATTCGCCGGTAAAAGCAGTCCTCCAACGGCGACCAACAATGACATCAATGTCGAAATCAAAAAGGGAATCACCACCGGTCCTGTCAACCCCAGCAACAGGAATCCCAACAAGGGCTGATTGTCGTTTTCTTTTCGGACTGCGCGGACTTCACTCGCAAAGTAATAGGCGTCACCGTCGGTGAGGCGCACCAACGATTGTACCATACGGCCCAGATAAGCCATCAAAGAAGACAGGGCAACGCCAACCAACAACGCAAGCGCCAATATCCCGAGCAAGAATGTGGCAATGCGCAAGCCCTTTGAAGCCTCTGTCTCGGCCGGCAACCCCTGCAACAAGTCCAAGCGGGGACCTGTAGCTGCAGCATCCGTCTCCGAATCCTCAGCGAGAAGCACCAGTTCGGCTTCCATCTGAGCCAGCGTAGCCTCCATCTCCTCCAACCTGCTCATTCCACCATAGCTCAATGGAGCTCCGTCCCCATCCTCAGACGACCCTCCGCGGGACACCGCGTTGTAGTCGCTGTTGTGACTCCAGACCACCAGCGCACTCGAAGCATTGGTTTCCGAAACACGTGAACGCGGGGCAGCCAAATTGGGCTGCACACTCCGCCAGGTCGCCACAGGATCCGTCTCTTGCTCTCCCCGGTAAGCCCTTACGCGGTATGAATACGTGGTGTCCCGAACAGCTTCATCCACATAGTGGGTCACATTGGCTGGAAGCCTGGCCATCTCAGACCAACTGTCACCGCCATAACTCCGCTCCACCACAAACCCTTCCTCATTCCAATCGCGGTCGTTCCAATTGAGCACCACACGGAAGTTGCCTTCAGCACTGGCACGAACAGAGGCAGGCCCTACAATTTCCGCACTTCGCGTCACGGCAAAAGCCACATTTCCAGGTCCACTGTCCCCCTTTCGGTTGCTCGCCGTCACGCGGTATTGATAGGCTTCACCAGACTTCAAACCTTCGTCCACAAATCCAGACCGCACCATTCCATCCGCTACCACAGACCATGTTTCTCCACCATCGCCGCTTCGCTCCACCTTGTAGGTGGACCGCTCGTCACGCTCGAGGGCAATCTCAGCGCGCAAAGCCGCCGCTGCATCTTGCAATTCGGCTGAGCGACCAGAACGCATGGATTGACGGGCTTCGTAAGCCGCGCGCATTTCGTCATGCATGGCAGAATAATCCACCGTCTGAACCCCAGTCATCGCGGCCTGCGGCGATTCCAAAAGGTTCAATGGAAATGCGCTCATGTATTCAATCTGAGCCATCCGCTTTTCGACTGCAGGTTGATCTTCAATGGCTTGGCTCCACGCGGCAAAGGCCACTTCGGAATCCGCCAAAGTCTCGTCGATGGCCGCGCTTTTTTCGGCAACAACGCCCGCCATGTTGTCAAGAGCAGCGTTCTTCAATTCAAATGTGCCGTAAAACGCACCCAAGGCCAACAACACGGGCAAAGCAGCCACCAACGCTCCCAAAACAGAACCCGGGACCAAGCCCACCACAACCTTTAGAACACTGTCTCTGCCCATTCTGATCAAGCACAGCATTTCCTCCAATGGCCCTTCTTCTCGGCCATCCAAGACGTAAGAAGGCAGCACGACCAAGGACAACACCAAGACAAGTGATACACCGATGCCAATGGCTGTAGCCGCATGCGCCGCGGTAATAAGCACACCCAAAATCAAATAGCCTGCAGCAGGTACAGCCCCTGAATAGGCCACGAGGTAAACCAGCACCAAAACAGCTGCTGCTGCTCCCACATACTTCATACCCAATTGTGCCGTCCGCATTCCCACCGATCGGTGGTCTTCCATCTTGTGGCCCTCATCATCCCCACTCTCCTTCATGGAGGCCAAAACGCCCAAACCCCAGAGGAATGGGACTTCAGCCAACAGGACCGCCAAGAAAAGGAGAAGGTCTTGACCTGCCCATGTCGCTGCCCAATATCCCACGCCAACGATGACACTGACCAAGGTCACGGACCACCATCCAACGCGCAGGCCTGCGCGGCCAAAAGCCCCCTTGACCTGATGATACACCGACTTGTAAATGCGCCAAGGCCACAAGACCACATAATGCCAGAGGATCTTGGACAACAGCACGACTGGAATCACAATCACGTTTTTCCAAAACCACATGAAACCCTTGTTCCACAACCACAGCAGAATCCCAATAAGCCAGCGCACAAGTCTGACCACCAACTCAAACAACACCATCACAGCATACGCTGCAGTGGCCAGCACATTGTAAACGAAAGCCAAGGGCGCCACCAACAAAAAGAGCGGTGTCCAGTATCCCTTCAGCTTTGCCGAAAAACTTTTGAAGTCGAGGATCCAAGCTACTTTTTCGTCACGGTATGACTGAATCACCAAACCCAAAACAGTCAGCATCAAGACTGTGGGCGTCCACATCAACAAAAGATTCATTTTGGAATTATTTACCGCTCATATTCCGAATTAATCCCAACTCACCCCATTTCACTTATGAACACCAAAACACGTCGTTTCGAGGACGTCCCTCCCAAACATGTTTCATGGACAGCATAAACCGCCATGCAGGAACAATAACCTTGTTCATCCACTCCGAGGGCCACTGCAAGCGACCTCTCCCAAACACAGACTGTTAACCCATTGAGCCTCAATTGTTCAACAAAACCGACCGCACCCAAGGGGCCGTTGGCTTCAGATTTCGACAATACTGAGCGAAACAACACACACCCCTCTCCTTCTCCACCCAATTGCGCCTGACTACATTCGCACACGACATGGCCAAGAAGAAGATCATCAACCGCGCCTCGGAGAAATTCCTGGAGGCTTACCTCAACAACCCATCCCCTACCGGTTTCGAGAGTGCGGGACAAAAGA
>JAKMCX010000217.1 GCA_022428285.1 Flavobacteriales bacterium | reverse complement strand
GTGGATTTGAAGGTGGGCAGCATCTTGAACTGTGGCGGGCACGCTTATGGTCCCGAACAGTGGCACGGCTTGATTGGAGGCATCCAAGAAGCGGCCGCCAAAAAGTCCACCAGCATTCCTGTGCTCTATGGAATTGATGCCATCCACGGCGCCACTTACACTTCCGGCTCTGTGCTCGGCCCCCAGCAAATTGGATTGGCCGCAACATGGGACACGGCACTGGTTCGGAAATTCGCGGAGAACGCCGCCATGGAAGTCACAGCTTCTGGCATTCCTTGGAATTTCTCTCCCGTCCTCGACGTGGCACGCGACGCCCGTTGGCCCCGCTTCTGGGAAACCTTCGGAGAGGCACCCAAGTTGGTCAGCGACATGGGTGTGGCCATGGTCAAAGGCTACCAAGAAGGCCCCACCCCCATTGCAGCGACGCTAAAGCACTATGTCGGCTATAGCCGCCCCCTCACAGGAAAAGACAGAACTCCAGCTTGGATCCCCGAGCGTCAGCTTCGCCAGATCTTCATTCCACCCTTTGCCGCAGCCATTGACGCAGGTGCTGCAAGCATCATGGTCAACAGTGGTGAAATCAACGGCATCCCCGTTCACGTGGACCACCACATCCTCACCGACATCCTCCGCGACGAGTTGGGTTTTGAAGGCATGGTTGTCACAGACTGGGAAGACATCAAGTACCTCTTCAGCAGGCACATGGTGGCCGCTGACTACAAAGACGCGATTGACATGGCCATCAATGCGGGCATCGACATGAGCATGGTTCCTACAGACCTTGAGTTTCCCGTGCTTTTGGCGGAGCTCGTAAGAGAGGGACGTGTGACCGAAGCGCGCATGGACGAGAGCGTTCGACGCATCTTGGCCATGAAGTACGACTTGGGCCTGTTCGAAACAGGAGGTGTGCCTCCTTCCATGGCCGATTATCCAGAAAAGTCCACCATTGAAGGTGGTGCCGCCCGAGCCGCTCTTGAAAGCATCACGGTTCTCAAGAACGAGGGCAACCACGCCGTCAACGTAGGAGACCCCATCTTGCCCATCGGTGGTCAGGGACGCATCCTCGTGACCGGCCCCACAGCCAACAGTTTGAACGCCCTCAACGGCGGATGGACGGGCACTTGGCAAGGAACAGACCCCACGTACAACACCCCCGGTCGTCCAACAGCCGTCGAGGCCATGCAAGAGGTGTTTGGCGAAGACCGCATCTCCTTTGCAGAAGTCGGCATGGACTTCACCGACGCCGACATCGCCGACATCACCCGCAACCTGAACCCCTTCACCACGCAATGCGCTGTGGTGTTCTTGGGAGAGATGCCCTATACCGAAGGTGTGGGCAGCGTCGAGGACATCGAGCTTTTTGACAACCAACAGAACTTGGTCAAGGCCCTCCACAAACAAGGTGTGCCTGTGATTGGCGTTTACGCAGGTGGACGTCCGCGCACCTTGGCCAACATCGAGCCCTTGCTCGACGCATTCGTGATGGCCTACTTGCCTGGTGACTACGGCGCCCGCGCCATTGCCGACGTGCTCATCGGTGAATTCAACCCTTCAGGTCGTTTGCCCTTCACATGGCCACGTCACGCTTCGGCCCACCTCACCTACGACCGCAAGCACACAGAAAATGTCCACTCGGACTTTTCTTTGAATGCATTCAATCCACTGTACACCTTTGGAAGCGGCCTCTCCTACTCCACTGTAGAAACCACTGGATTGGTCTTGACCAGCGACAGCACGGCAGCACTTGGCGACGATGTCACCGTCAGTGTGACCCTCCAAAACACGGGCGATCGGTCCACCACCGAAACCGTGATCTTGTATTCACAAGACAGGGTGGCCAGCATCACACCTTCTGTAGATGAACTCAGGGCCTTCAAACAAGTGGTGGTGCCCGCAGGGGCCACCATAGAGGTAGAACTCAGCGTTTCCACCAACGACTTGGGGTTCATCGGAATGGACAACAACTATACCGTAGAACCTGGAAGGTTTGGATTGAGGGTGAAAGACCAGGTGGTCGAGTTCGAATTGGCGCAATAACAACCCTTACATAAATCAACATGAAACACCTTTACTCTTTAATTGCCCTCTGTGCAGTGGCAATGGGCGTGAACGCCCAAATGGTCTCCGTCACCTGGAACCTCAATATGACCAACGAGACGGTCGCTACAGAAGGACCATCCGTGGCCGGAGGAGCCGACTTTGGTTTTCCTGGCGACAACCCGATGAGCGATCCTGACGGCGACGGCATCTGGACCCTCACCCTTCAAGTGGAATCGGGATACACCGGTTACTACACCTTTACCAATGGCGCCTGTGGCGACTGGTCAT
>JAKMCX010000211.1 GCA_022428285.1 Flavobacteriales bacterium | reverse complement strand
CTTCGTCAAAGGCGTCGCCATTGTAGCTGTATCCCAAGCCACGTTGCACATCGCAACCCACATAGTCGTCCACGTGTCCTCCGAGGTCACAGTCTACCCACTGTGAGAAGTAGGTGTTGGTCAACGTCTGCGTGCCTTGATTGATCAAGACATAATTGCAAAACGTCATGTTGTTGATCTCGTCGTTGGTAGAAAAGGCAAAGCTTTGGGCACGGATTTCCATGCCAATGGGCTCTCCCAATGATTCCGTGTGGACGTTGCCTTTGTCGTTGAAGATCCAGTAGTACGTCTGGTCGCCATAGAGTGGCACGCGGTCTTCGCGCCGGCGGTTGCCACAATCGATTTCTTGGAGAAAATCATACCACGGATAGTCACCGAGTGTAGGGTCGTAATTGCCGTCCCCGTCGTAATCGTAGAATGGTGCGAGGTAGTAATCCTGCTGGAGCGCTACGTTGCCATGCGCGGGGTACTCATAGAATGATGTGGGAATCGCGTACCCCTCAGGAAATTCCGTATCCAGGTCGCAAGTGGGGTCAGCAGCACAGTCAAAGAACTGTCTGTGGCGCATGGCGTTTTGCCGCTCCGTGATGGAAAACTTGTCGTAAGCAGAGCAGGTGGTCTCGTCGACTTCGGCGGCGCCGTCGTTGGTGAGTGGGCCGGGCCAAAAGTCGTTGCCGTTGTTGCGGTAACGCGCAGCCGCAAGTTTGAGCTGTTGGTCTGGGCTGATGCCCGCCATCCACAAGGCTCCTCCGTAGACCACACTGACTCCAGCTTCCTTCGGGACGACATAGGCGCCCTTGTCGATGGAACGGTTGTACCAGAGCGACCCGCCATTTTCTACAAGGGCACGGACGTTGTTCCACTCGAGGTTGCGCAATGCAGTGGCTGGAGCGCAAGCGGCAGCAGTGCCGCGGGGTTGGGCCGCGACAACAGGTGATTCAACTTGTTCAGATAAAGCGCTTCGGCCCTTGTCAGAGATGGGGATGCCAGGGGCGGCGTCCTGGCCGAAGCTGGCAAGGCATCCGCCTGCGAAGAGCAGGGAGAGGAGCGTTGCGCGCATGGGCCTCACATGGTGATGTTGAGACCGATGCTGGGGATGCCGTCAAACGGATTCGTCGTGCGGTAGCCGTAATGGAGTCCAACGTAGCCTTCGTCTGAAGTAGGCAGTTTGACACTGAAACCAGCACTTGGTCCGGTCATTGCCGTTTGCGCTGTGGCTTCGGTTCCGATGCCATCTTCATAGAGGTAACCAGCCCGCACCATGAAGCGATCGCGCAAACTCAATTCAAGTCCACCTGCGATTTGGTCACGCGTGAAGCTGTTCGAGGTGAATTGGCCCATGCCGGTCAAAGTCATGCTCTCGCGGCGCATCATTTCGTAACCGAATCCGATGTTGACCAAGGAGGGCAGCTCGAAGCGCTCGCTGCGCTGCATGATGGTCAATCCATCGGCAGCACCTTGAGGGGTAGCGGTAAGGGTAAGGCCGTCTCCTCCGTAGCGCATAGGAGCACCTACGTTGCGCAAGGAGATGCCAAACTTGAGCCGGCCATCGTCACCAGCGAGGTAACGGATGCCCGCATCAAAAGCCACGCCGTTGGCGCGCACATTGCTGATGCTCTCCGAGATCATGCGAACGGTGAGTCCACCATAGATCGTGTTCGAAAAGGCTTTGGCGTAGCTGATGCCGATGTTCGAGAACGTCGGACGGTAAGCACCGATTCCACCTTCTGGCAAGTCTTCTGTGGTGATTTCGATGTCACCGAACGTCATGCTGGTGACGGTGATGCCGAAGTGCCCGCCACCGACGGCCTGCACGAAGCCAAAGGAGTTGAGTTGAATGTCTGTGCCTACCAAGTACTGTTGGTTGCACACAGCGAGCTCCGTGCGGTTGACAAAAGCCAAGCCTGCGACATTGGAGAAGCTGGCTTCAACGCCCGTAACGAGGGCGGTGTTGGCACCGGCCACACCGGAGCTCAGCGCCCACGGGAGGATCAGCAGCTGTCCAGCGCCGGCACTGCCGGAGCGGTCAGGATTGCCCGCAAAAGCCGGGGCCGCGAGCGCGACCGAGAGCATGAGGGCGAGGGTGGAGGTAAGGATCCGTTGCATGATCAGAAGTTTTCGAGGTCAACGGGGCGCATAACGGCGAACCACTTGACGATTTTCTCGCCCACACCTGGGGCATTGACGTGAACGATGTGGACGCCACCAGCGATGGGGACGTTCCGGTCATTTTTGAGGTCCCACT
>JAKMCX010000206.1 GCA_022428285.1 Flavobacteriales bacterium | reverse complement strand
GCAGGCACTTGTGGTTGCACGGACATCACTGCCTGCAATTTTGATTCAGGAGCCAGTCAAGATGATGGCTCTTGTAACCTGCCTGGGATGCGTTGTGCGGCGCCGAGTGGGGCTACGGGTTATGTCTATACTCCCAATGCGGCCGGCGATGGGTGCGATTGCGCAGCAGTGTCCATGACCCAATTGTACATCGAGCCTTTCGATGATGAAGTCTACCAAGACGAGACCGGAACTTACCTGTCTGTTTGTTCTGGTTATGATGCAAATGATGACAATTGGACGGTGTCCTGTTCTGGATCGGGAGGGGTGTTTGTTTTTCCATCTTCCCAAAGTGGTACAGACCTTTCCTTTAATGTTTACCAGGCATCAGATGCTATACTGACTACGGCTTCGGTTGATGTCTCGGGTTATTTGTCGGGGCAGGTCAGTGCAGTGGTCGAACCGAATAATATTGCGAATAATACTGGTTACTATTTGGAGGCCTCGGATGGATGGTCCATCAGTGTGAATGAGGACGGTGTGAATACGGGTATTGTGGCCAGCTTGTACGATGATGTGGTGACCAATACTACCCTGTCTGCAGCAGTGGATTTAAACGCTGTCGACGCATTGCAGGTGGTGGTGGAAGGTGATGCTGCTGGGACTGGGGAGGACATCTATATCGACGACATCAAAGTGGAGGGGTATGGAAAAAAAGGGTGCGTCGATATTGATGCAACCAACTATGATCCGGAGGCGAGTGCTGACGATGGCTCTTGCACGCTCTCAGTCGCCTATAGCTACTATGATGGTGGCTTTACCGACAAGATATGGAGGGGCGATGCATGCACAGGTGGGGCTTTTGGTTGTGGAAGTGCTCCGTTCGTTAAGGCTGTGGCCGTAGACGCCGCAGGTCAAACCGACGTTACCAGTTTCAACTACCGCATTTCCTCTGGTACGACCGTGACTGTGGACGGAACCCAAATCAATGCAGAGAGTGGACTATACGAGTTGTTCGTCAGGGATTTGTATGTCGAAGACGGGGGACTCGTGCACGTTCCAGCCGGTCACGTTGTTGTGGTCATGGGCACCTTCACGGCCATGGATTCCGATCCGTTTTCTGGGCCAGGACTTGTCTGTTTCGCAGGACCAGTGACGATTCCTGAAGGAGAGGGGACGCCTCCTACGGTGACTGTGGGAAGCATTGACTTTCCGTCGACGGCAGATTTGGTGGTGCCTGCAGGTAAGACGCTTGTTGTGACAGGGGACGCATCCTTTGGGTCTGAGCCTCCTTCCATCAGCGGTGCCATCAAATTGGCATCAAGCGAGCCGCAGACGGTTTCTGGACAAGGCGCTCGATTCGACGTAATTGAGATTGACAACACAGGAGTGGCAGAAGCCGATGTGGTGACGTTCACTGGAGGCTTGGAGGTGACTGGTAGATTGATTTTGACTGACGGCAGCATCGATGTACAAGGAGACACGTTGAAGTTTGCATCCGATGCATCCGGTTCTGGATTGCTCGACCCCATCCCATCCGGTTCTGCGATCAATGGCTCCTTTGCAGGAGGCCGCGCAGCGAACCAAACCAGCACGGATCCCAGGGTGGAAGTGGAGCGTTACATCGCGCCGGATGGTGATGGTGTCACGTTGAACGGATATACATTGTTTGCTTCACCTATAAAAAACTTGACAGCAGGAGATTTGTCGAACATAGACGGCTATTTCCTCGCAGGTTTCCCGGGCACGAACTGGCCTGGGTCGTTTCCTACCCTTTTGTTTTGGGATGAGGTCAATGGTGAATTTGTAGAGCCGGCAAACCTGAATACGCCTCTAGACACCTTAGGTGGAGCTTGGATCTTCTTAGCTGGATTCCAAACGCCCGATATGAAGACAGATGGAGTTTTGGAAAGCCATGTGGCCACAGATGCTAAGACTTTCAATGTGACACGGTCTGGTGCCGATACTGGCTTGAAAGGGTGGAACCTCGTGTACAATCCTTATCAGGCCCTCCTCGATTGGAACAAAGTGATAGAGCCTTCACACGGCAATGACCTGCTGCTGGAGGACCAATATGCCATTTATGACACGCAGTTGCAGCGCTTCCGCCGTTATGGCACTGACTTTGACGGAGTAGATTGGGCAGCGGGCGAGCAAGAGGTAGACGTTGCTGCGGGCATGCGTTACATCAAGCCTGGCCAGTCTTTCTGGGTGCGCGTGGCCGATGGC
>JAKMCX010000204.1 GCA_022428285.1 Flavobacteriales bacterium | reverse complement strand
ACCTCGAAGGATGCGGAGTGGAAGCAGCCATTGGCGTTCACGCCCGTGGCAGTGTAGACCCCCGCATTTTGTACGGTGATGTTTGGACCTGTGGCTCCGGTGCTCCAGTTGTAGTTCACGGTGGGGTCCAAGGGGTTCACCTCGATCAACACATCGTCGCCAGCGCATGGAGGGAAGTTGGGCGAGGTCAGCGTGAAATTCACGTCTTGGACCCACTCAATGGTGTGGAGGTTGGACGCGTGCGGACAACCGTCGCCGTCCACCACCACCACGTCAATGTTGTGGACGGTTCCCACCACGCCTGAGAGTGTTAAAGTGGGCGTCGTGGCCACCAATAGGCCGTCCCTGAACCACTTGTAGGAGGAGAACGACCCGGTCACTTGGAACGTAGCGTCGCCATTTCCACAGATCACAGAGGGCCCGATGATGGTGGGGCTCAAGTCTGGAAGGACTTGTACGACTACAGGCCCGCTGGTTCTTGGGCACAAGTTGGCATCCAACACGGAGACATAATACTCCCCCTCGCCAGCGGTGAGGTTGTCATTGGTTTCTCCGGGCAAGTCTGCGACATCATCTGCCCATTGATAGCTTGTAAACCCGGGCATGGCTTGAATGAGGGCTGTACCGGGGTCAAAACACACCACTTGGTCTGGCGTGGCGGCCAATGGATCATCGGCCTCCGGATGCACGGTCACCGTGGCAGTGACGGTTTGTGTGCACCCTTGGGCATCCACAGCTGTGACTTCAATGGTGTTGATGGTGGGCACCGATGTGAAGGTGTGTTCAATGGAGCTGCCTTGGAAAGTGACCCCGTCGGGAAAGCTCCAGAGGTAGTTCACAGCGCCTGTGGCATTGGCAGAGTGCGATCCGGTCTGGCCTACACACAAGGGCGAGTCAATCGTGAGGACGGGCAAGCCAACCGAGCCGATGACCACAGTTTTAACCGCAGTGGCGGTGCATCCATTTGCAGCTGTTACGGTGAGGATGACGGTGTATGATCCCCCTGCGAGGTAACTGTGAGAAGGGTCTTCGGCGGTGGAGGTATTGCCGTCGCCAAAGTCCCAATCCCATTGCACGATTTCGTTGCCTTGGCCGGGTTCGTCGATGTAGGATGACAGGTCTTCAAAGTCCACGTCTGTGCAGCCTTGAACCTCACAGCTGAAATCGGCAGCCAACGGGATACAAACCCCTACGTAGTCGGTCACTGTGCAGGTGGAGCCGAAATTCCCCAATTCTGGCACATCTGCCGTGGCCCAAATGACATAGCAGCCGGCTTCTGAATAGGTGTGAGCATTGGAAGAAGTGGAGGGGGAACCATCATCATAGTCCCACATCACATTTGTGGCAAAGGGAGATCCAACATCCACGGTGACCATGTCGCAGTTTACTGTTGCGGAAGGGTCCAATTGAACGGCAGGAGTGCAACCTGGTCCTGTTCCAGTGCAGTTATCTTCAGTGATGAGGTAGTTGTCTGTGGCCTCACATCCTGTGGCCGTGATCCAAGTGGTCACGCTGTAGGGGTATGCGCCAGGATTGTTCTGAATGGCGTGGGATTCACTCGGTCCCGTGCCACCCGAAGACCATTGGTGTGACCACCCCGCAGAAGTGGGCGTGTACATAGGAACGCTGCTCAGTGAGCTCGGCAAACACAATGTGCTGGGCTCTGGCGATGTGATGTCGGCCACCGGAACTGGATCGGCGTCGACTTCATAAAAAGCCTTGCCCACACAACCCAAAGCGTTTGTGACGACCACCTGATGCTGACCGGTCGCATCGACTTCGAAGTTGAGGTTGGTGTTGGGTATCGTTCCCGTGGAGGTGCCCGACCAATCGTAAGTGGTGAATGTGTTGGTTGTGCTCAGAAGAGCGGGGGTGAAGGCGCCCGGGCAAAGGTGTCCAGTTTGGATGATGTCCACGTCCGGTTGTGGCGATATGTTCACGGTGAACACGGCCACCTCTTGGAGGTCACACAGCGAAGACACCACGGTCACCGCCGCTGCACCGCTGAAGTCGTTCCATTGGATTTCAACCTGACCGGAACCTTGACCATCGACCACGCTTCCCGCGGTGGCAGGATCTATGGTCCACGTCAGATCCTCTCCGTTCAGGGCGGCGGAGGTGGAGAGGATGTAGTCTTCCAATTGGTTGGCGCAGCCCGTGTAGTGGTCCAAGGCGGTTGGCGCAGCAGGCAGAAGAGGGGCAAAGGTCAATGCGTTCGAGGCTGTGCAATAGGGCGCTGATGTGGAATAGGCATTGACGTTGAGTTGATGCAAAGGGGCGCCCACGGTCCAGGTGATGATGGAGCTGTTTCCAACGGATGTGGAGGCGGTGCCTCCCACCACGCCCCAGTAATAGCTCACGCCAGGGGCGGGGGAGTCGATGGAATAGAGCAATCCCTGGCCTTCACAACCTTCTGTGGGCCCGAGAATCACCGGCGCTGGCACCACTGAAACCACAGTGGAGGTGGAAATGGGGCCGTTGCAAAACGAGGTGGGGTCGTTGGGTGTGGCGGTGATGGTGTAGGTGCCCGTGCTGGCATAAGTCACGTTCAAGGAGGCGCCCGAGGCCGAAGAAGCGGCTGGAGGGCTGACGGTCCAGGTCACGTTGGCGTCATTGACGGAATAGGTCACCGTTTGCCCTTCGCAGGCTTGGGTCGGCGCCGAGGTGAACAGCAGTTCAGGGAGGATTTCCACGGTCAAATCGCCTTCTCCGGAGCAATCCAAAGCGTCATGGCCTTGGAGCCCTCCAAGGAAGGGACTTTGGTACGTCACATGGATGGTTCCCACACCATTTGGGCCCCAAACGATCGAAATTTGGTTGCCATTGGGGGTGGCAGAAATGGCGCCAGTGACGGTCCAATCGTAGACCACGTCCATCCATTTGGGAACGGAGTAAACCGCCGCTTCACCGGGACATACCACTTGGGGTCCCGAGACCAGGGCAGTGGAGGAGATGATGGGCACTTGAACGCTGGTCGGTTGATCGCAGATGCCCGCGCAACCAGAAATGACGAGGCTCACATTGCCGTGAGGCCCTTGGCCCCATTCCAAGCAGATTTCAGCGGAGTTCTGACCGTCAAAAGCCACATTGTTGCCATTGGCGTCGGTCACTGTCCATAGGTAGGTGGCACCGGCGCATCCAGAGTTGGTCCAGTAGCACGCGGTGTCGCCTTCGCACAGGGTAGAAATGCATTCAATGTCTGGGCCCTTTTCATCGAGAACCTCAATGTCCATGGCATAGGTATCCGTGCAGCAGCAAACCACATTGCCTTCCGCGTCATAGATGGGTGCGCTGACGGTGAGGATGACCGTGTAGGTTCCGGGCACAGTGTAATTGTGGATGGGGTTGACCAGCCCTGAGTTGTTTCCATCGCCAAAATCCCAGAAGTGATCGGCTCCAGGGGTCGAGGTGCTGGTGAATTGAACGTCTGTGGCCAAGCATACGGGAGACGGAACAGTGAAGGCAGCGGTGGGACCCTCTCCAATCTCCACGCATTGTTGAATCACTTGGACTCCCCCGGGACCCGTGATGGTTACTGTGATCATTCCTGAACCAGAGGCGCCCCACTGCACCTGCACGCTGGCAGGGTCTTGCAATGTGCCCATCAACGTACCTCCAGTGATGGTCCAATCGTAGCTGTTTTGGCTGGAATAGGGGGCCAAAACCGTGGTGACGGCGCCACTGCACACAAACACGCAATTGGTGTCGGGCTCTTGGGTGGGGTCGTCGGGGTTTTGGTCGCTGGTGCTGGGCTGGAGGTTGATGATAGAACAGTCCCCTTTTTCGGTTCCACATTCCACGATCAGGGTCACCATCGCCGTGCACTGCAGATCGCCAGCAATCAACGTGTACAAGAATTCGAATTCACCACAGCAGGACGTGCCGTCGGCTTGACCTTGGTAGAAGATGAAGCCCGTCCCTTGTTCCGCACCGAAACAGGGAGGCATTCCTTCAATGAAGACGCCCGCATCCATGCCAATGACGTCATTGGACAGCAGATTGGCTGTGAAGGAAGAAAGGTCTGCTTCTTGGATCACGTAGAAGTCATCCACGGCTTGGAGGACATCGGGGTCACAGCCGTTGAAGCTTTGAGAAAGCAGGGGCATGCCGCTCAAAAAGAGGGCGGCCCAGAGGAGGGAGATTTGGCGCATTCCCCCAATAAACTGAAAATCAGTCCAAAAGGGATGACAATTATCATCGCACCGGATGACTTTTTGTGCGCGTCAAACCTTTTCAGACCTCCATTTGGGCCACTCAGACCTTAGAAAAGGCCACCTAAACTTGCTTCTGATGGCCGTTTATTTCGACGCCGATCGCAGGCTCCAGCCCACCCCGAAATGCAGGGCAACATTTCGAACGCGGGGGCCAAATGGGGTCGCCCCCAGGGCGGGTCCGTCTTTTTTGAGGCTCAAAGCGCTGCCGGAAATCCGGGCTTGGAAAAAGGTGGACTTGCCCAGTGGTGCTCGGGCATAGGCTTGGCCTCCAATGTCCCAATCGTTCAAATCGTCTTCGAGGCTGGAGGAAGTGTCGGACACCCGCTGCCACTTCTCGGCTTTGATCATGCGCCCGAGGTAGGGACCGATGCCCACCTGATAGTCGCCCAGGTTGATGTCAAGCAGGATCGGGATGTCGATGTAGTTCATCCTGAGTTCGATGGTTGTGGTGCCGATCTCCGGATCCCCACCGCGCCGGCTGCCTTTTTCGGCATAGTGCATCTCCAGTCGCACACCCCAATAATTCTCTGGGTTGCGAATGTCGATGAAGGCCCCACCGGAGAGCCCCAACTTATTGAATCCCGTGTAGTCGTCGCCTTGAACCTGTGCGGCGTTGAATCCTGCCACTGGCCCGCCATCAAAGCGGAGGACTTGGGCGGAAAGCCCCGTTGTCAGGGCCACGGCCAGGATGAGTGCGGCGCTCCTCATGGCGTCCAAGGGAGGTCGAGACAATTCAAAACGTCGCCGTTGGCATTGGTCAAGATGGCCAACACATGGCAGTTTTCAAGGACCCATTCGGGGTTCCATGGGATGGTGTAATCGGCTTGAATTGTGCTTCCGGCCGCGGGGCTTGTGGTCACGACCAAACCATCAGCACCGCTCAGGCTGCCGCGCAAGAGGTGGTTGTGTTCGAAATCGAGGATAACCTCCGGGTCATTGCCGTAGTCCAATTGGGCTGCGATGAGGTTATTCTCATTGATGAGCATGGCCAGTCTCACGTCGCCTTCGATGGCTTCGGCAAAGGTGGCGTGCACGTGCAGGTGGACATGGTCTGTGACGTCCGGGTCTGGTATCGCTGCACCTTGCAAATGGGCAGGAGGAGTGAGGTTGAGCTCGGCATTGACGGTGCCTGTCCAATTGTTGGGCGAAACAACCGCACCAGTGCCCCCCCGACGGTTAACCCGTCCCATGGGGTTGGCTTGAACGTCGAGTTGGGACCAGTAGAAGTTGGATTCTGCCGTCGTCCAATCTGTATCAAATGGGGCATTGCTTACAGCGGCCAATGAACCGGCGTGAATGGCGAGCACATGGACGAGGCCGTTGTGCTCTTCGGCGAGTTGAGTGGCGAGTTCACCCGCGGGCGGGCAGTTTCCGCATTGGTGGGCGGTGAAATCTTCGAGCAAGACGTGCTGTGGACCCGTGGTCATGGGCTCGAACTCGGGCGCGGGGGCGGCACCATTGTAGTTGATGGTGAGCGGTATGATGGGGTCGTCGATGGTATCACACCCACTGACCAGCAGGGCGGTAGCAGCCAAAAAGGAGGAAAGCCGTTGAAAGGTGTGGTTCATCAGAAACTGCTTGTAAAGGTGATTTCGAAACCGTTCGATGCGGGCACCGCGCGGCAAACTCCACCGATGCAGAAGATGCCTTCGCGCCGCTTGCCATAACCGACCGAAAGCCGATGCGCGCCTTCTATGCGTCCGACCGTTCCGTACAGATAGTGAACGCGCTCATCGGGGTTGGGGTTGCCGAAGTTGTATTGATCGAGGACGGAGAAGAACCAATGGGGACTCATGGTGTATTCTGCAAGGACCGTGGCCCAATCTCCTTTGTCCTGCTTGACCTCCGTCATTTGTCCGTTGACTTCTTTCATGTCTGTGCCTGTGAAGAGGGCTTGCAATTCGGTGCGCAGACTGTGGCCTTTTTTGATTCGGACTTGCGTTTCTACCACGTGAACGTTGGCATTCACGATTCCTTTGTAGTCGGTGGTGACGGGCGTGGCCAACGTGTTGAAGTCGAAGTGAAAGAAGGCGTACTTGGCTTTGAACCCCTTCGAAAACTTCCGGCTGATGTCGAAATTGATGTCGCGGATATATAGGTCTTCTCCAGTTCTCCAGCTGTTGCGCTGGTAACCGTATACTGCTCCGTCGGTGCCGCTCAAGTTGGTGGTGTCCAGGCTGCTGGCGGTGGCGTATTGGAAGCTGATTTTGGTGCCGTATTTGCCGCCGAGTTT
>JAKMCX010000179.1 GCA_022428285.1 Flavobacteriales bacterium | reverse complement strand
CGCGATTGGACCGCCAAGAACTGCTTGGAGATGCGCGCCAACTTCGACGCCCAAGTCCAAGACAGCCAAGGGCACTGACGGATCCGGATCAGGCGAGCTTTTCCGGGTGCTTGTCTTTGACGTGCTGAGCGATGGGCAGAGAATTGCCGTCTTCATCGATCCTCACGAACACCATTTTGGTGGTGGTCACCACCGTCTCTTCGTGGCTGTAGACATTGAATTTCCGGGCTTCTACGGCAATCTTGATCGACTTGTTTCCGATCCGCACGATGTCACCATAAATCTTGATGAGGTTGTTCTCTTTGACCGGTGATTTGAACAGCACCTCCTCCACTTTTAGCGTCACCATATTGGGGCTAAAGCAGACTTCATTGACAAAGGCCACGGCCAATTCATCGATCCAACTGAGCATGGTTCCCCCAAAGAGGTTATTGTGCACGCCGAGGTCGTGCTTCTTGCACACTTTTGTTCCGAGCAATCGCATGCCACAAAGGTCCATCTTTGCAACCTGATTCACAGCATCATGTCCACCGCACACCACCTCGCCCGCTGGGCCACGTCTATCCTGCTTTTGGCCGCCTGTACTTGGGGCACGGCCCAGCAGCCCGTTGCCATCGATCACGATTTTAGCGATTGGAATGGCACCGACGCCATCGCCGTTGCCGATACCAGCGGCCCACTAGAGGCTGTGCGTTTCCGTGCAGATGGAGAGCGTGTTTATTTCATGCTGGAGTACGACCGCATCATCGCCCTCGACGAAAGCATCATCCCCCACGGAACCAAAATCGCCCTTGACCTCGATGGCAACGCCAACACGGGCCAAATTGTCGGTGGGTTTCAAGGAGCCGAGATGGTGATCCACCTCGCTGACCGCTATGTCAACAGCTCCCAATCTGGCGGAGCCACGGCCCAGTCTTCGCTCAATGACGCAAAGGTGCGGATGGCCCCCACCTACGGTGCCAGCACCCACGAGGTGGCCATCGACCGCGGCGTCAACGGTTTCTCCAACTCCAACAACCCCATCCGCTGGTCCGTACGTTGCAGTTCTGGCCAACAGGTCAGCAACGAAAGCGGCACGGCCCTGTCCAATGTAGACCCCGTATACACGCCCCTGCCTCTGGAGCGTTCGGAAGGAACACAAATGCGCGTGGCGTTCTGGAACATGAACCGCCGCATGGATGAGGCACCCGCGCAAGGTGCCATGGCCCGCATCCTGGAGGCCGTCCAACCCGACGTGCTCGCCATGAGCGAAGTCGAGGATTTCTCGGCGGACTTTGTGCGCGATCTGCTCGATGAATGGATGCCGTTAACCGAGGGTTCTTGGCACGTGGCCAAAGACGATTGGGATCTCATCGTTGCCAGCCGTTGGCCCATTGCCGCAACCTATCCCGAAGTCTACCGGCAATATCCGGTGTTGATCAATACGGGCAACAACGGGGACTGGATGGTCACCGCCAGCCACCTCAAATGCTGCAATGGTGCGGAACAGCGCCAAACCGAAGCCGATGAGTACATGGCCTTCCTCCGCGATGCCATGGCCACAGGTGGCGAGGTCAACCTCCCCAACCGCACGCCCGTCATCTACGGCGGAGACCTCAACATGGTCGGCCCGGGCCAAGCCATGCATACCCTGCTGACCGGCGACATCGCCAACGAAGGCGACAACGGCCCCGATTTCGGCCCCGATTGGGATGGCACGGCCCTCAAGGAACTCAAAGGGCTCCAGACCGACCAACCCATGAACTACACCTGGCTCAACCAAAACAGCCAGTGGCCAGCCGGCAAGCTCGACTATATGCTCGTTCAGGATGGCGTGGTGGAAGTGTTGGGCAACTTTGCCCTCGAGACAGCCTCTATGGGCAGCGACCGCTTGGAGCAATACGGATTGAACGCCGGCGACGACATGCAGGCCAGCGACCACCTCATCGTAGTGGCGGACTTGCGCAAGCACGACCGCCCCGGCACCAAGCCCGCCAAGCAGCTTAAGCGCGTCGACTGATCAACGGTTTAGCGGACCTGAAAGACGCGGTTGATGTTGAACCCGAAGTAGAGGTCGCCGTCCTGCCATCTGCCGGGCGTTTCGGCCAAGAAAGCGCGCTCGAACATGCCGCGGCTGTTGGTGACGTGGAGCTGGAAGACATGGCCACCGGTTTCGATGTCCAATCCGAGGCTCAGTGAGTTGTGCAGCCCGTCCTCGATCGGACGCGGAAGCAGGTAATGGTATTCGCCATTGACGGACATCCGGCGGTTGAGCTTGTATCGGAAGCCCATCCCCATGGTCGACACATCATTGGGGCGGTCGGGTTGGTCCACCAGGTTGCGGTGCACCAGTGAGGGAATCACGGCCAAGGAGAATTCAGGCGACCACTTGCGCGTCACCACCAACTGGTGCACATAGCTCATGCGGTGCACCCCGCGGCGCTCTGGGCCATCTGGCGGAAGGCGCAGTCCATCGCGCATGGCCACAGAATATCCAGTGAGGCTCACAGGGGATCCTCCTCCTTTCATTTGCTCCAAAAAGCGCCACTTGATGTTGCCCTCCAAAGTCTTCCCAAAAGTGGACCTGGCCACCCCCACTTGGATCCTGTCGGTGATGCCATAGTCGAGCCCCATGCGCATCTGCGCATTGTCCAGCCCAAACAAATCGTACCAACCATCGCTCAGCCGGCCAAAACGGTGGGCGATGATGAAGTTCATCTCCCCTTCACCCGACGTTTCTGGGCTTTGCACATTGATGATGCGGCCCGCCTTGAATGCCGACGTCACCACTGTGGGCCCTTCGTCTTCGCCGAAGAAGTCCATCAAGTCGTCTTGGGCCCAGCAAGCAGAACTGCTCAACAACCCCATCAAGACACAGGCCAACGCCCCTTTTGTCTTCCTCATTTCAATTTCAATTCAGCGCGCAAGGTGACACCAATGATTTCCGCAATGTTTTCCGTCACGACCTTGGGAATGTCGATGTTGTGGTCTTCGCAGGCCACTTCGAATTGGGCCTCGACAATCCACCCGTCTCCATCTCTGACCATGGTCCCTTCGATGGTGCGCTCTTGGGAGACACCGTGCATCTCCAGGGCACCTGTAGCCGTAACAGGCTGCGCCCCTTCCTTCTCGGGATCCAAGCCCGCTACAACCCCCCGAAAAGACGCCTTGGGAAACTGCTCAGACTCCATGTAGTTTTCATTGAAATGCTCTTCCATCAGGGCCTTGGGGAAGTGAAAACTCAGGATGGGCAATTGGAACGCGAGCTGACCCGTGGCCGCATCAAAAATGGCCGAAGCCTCTTTGCTCTCGGCCCGGATGTCTTCCAGTGGGGTTTCTGAGAGAAAGGAGATCTGTGCTTCTCGGGTGACAAAACGCTGGGCATGGACAGAGGTGACCAAGCTACAGAAAGCGAGAATGAGGGTGGCGTTTTTCATCAGTTGTTGGGTTTTCCTGCATTGATCCAAGCAGAGAACAAGGCGATGGAACAAGAGTCCAATTTGCCGGATTGCGGCATCAGCAGGTTGTCATCGGGAGCCCTCCCCATTCTGTCCAGCATATTCTCGGCATTCGAAGCGATTTCCGCGTGGCCTTCGAACCCGATGCCCGCCGATGGCGCTGCGCCGGAGTGACAACCTTGACAATGGTCGGACACCAAAGGCAAAATATCCATGCCATAACTCACCTCAAACGTATCGCAATCCCGAGGGTCTCCAAGGGTTTGGAGGTTGTCATAAGTGCAACCGGTCAGCACTAACAATGCCAATGCGAGGGGAGACCATTTTTGTCCTTTCATCGTGTTGAATATACTCAGCCATTACCGACTTTAATCGGGGACGTCTTGTTTGTGATTGCCGCGCGCCAACTCCCTCTCCACCACCATCAAGGGGAGCAAACAAAAGACGGTCATGGCCCCGTAGAGGGCACCTTGGGCCGCCGATGCATCCAAATACAACGTGCATGGAATGGCAGCGGCCATCGTGGGCCAACTGCCCCATGCCAGCAGATCTATAGCGCGTTGATTCGCATAATCCCACGCTGCTTGAGAAGACATAGAGCGGGGCGTCCGGTAACCATAAAGCCCATTGGGTTTTGCGGGCATGTTGCGACGCACCACTGCTTGAATCACCCACAGAATGGCTCCCGGTATCAGATTCAAACCCAAATTGCCCCAAGAGAATGCAACCGTAAAATCCATGCCCAAACATCCATCAAAATCCGCTCTTTCGCACGCTGGCCTCCTGTGCGTCCTCTCGGTCATGGCGTTCTCCTGTGGAACCATAGGTTGGAAAACCGATGCGGATGGCATGCTGCACATGCGGGCAGAGGGAAGCTGGCGGGCACTCGAAGCGACCTCCTCTGGTGACGCCTGGATGGCGGGGTCTACCGGTGATTGGATGCACGTCCTGTTCGAAGACAACGCCACCACGGTACACCTGATGAACGACCGCTTCGGGAAGGAGGAAGGCCCCGAAGCCCCGCTTCATTTCAGGGGCATCGCAGTGACATCAGAAGCCGTTGTGGGGACGGCCATTGGTTCGCCTGCCCACATCCAACGGGCCGGCATTCTAGAAGACGGCAGGGTGGAACTGCCGCGCTTGAGCACTTGGGTTGAACCCGACAGCGCGGTTTTTATGGACGCCATTCTCAAACTCGACGACCAGAACCTCATCGCCATGGGAGACCCCATCGACTCCTGCCTTTGCGTGGTGCGTTCCGAGGACGGTGGCCAGACTTGGGAGCGCATTTCCTGCGCGGGGCTTGACGGCCAAGGCGTCCCCAAATCACAACCCGGTGAAGCGGCATTCGCTGCTTCCAATGGCAACCTCGCCGCCGCTGGAGACACCGTCTGGATGCTCTCTGGAGGGGGCGCCTCTCGCGTCTACCGCAGCACGGATATGGGCCGAAACTGGGAGGTCTTCCCCACCCCGTTGCTTCAAGGCGGAACCATGACCGGCGGATTTTCTATGGACTTCGCCGACGCTTTTCACGGCATCATCTGGGGAGGAGACTGGGAGGACAAACCGGGCCAAAGGGGCCGCGGCGCTGTGACCCAAGACGGCGGCGAAACCTGGACCCTCATCGCCGAAGGCCAAGGTCCCGGCTACGCTTCATCGGTTCGCTACCGGCCGGGCAGCGGCGGCCAGCAAATCGCACTTGTGGGCACACCCGGAGGCATCGACCTGAGCGAAGACGGAGGACAGAGCTGGACGCATTTTTCGGACAGCGCTTTTTACACCGCGAGGTTCAGTCCGGACGGAATGGTCCTTTGGCTCGCAGGCAACGACAAAATCGGCCGGGTCTCCTGCGACGCCATGGGGTGGTGAGCATTAAGCCACAGGACGGCGGGCCACCAAGCGCGTAACCTCTGCCGGGCCTTGGTGATAGGGGCCTTCGTCCAGGACGACCTGAAGCGTCTGACAGGTCGCCACCTCCAGACCAGAAAAATCCCCGCGCACCATCTCCTCAGTGAACAGCATGTCCAACCGCTTTGGGCCGCCGGAGGAGCAACGCAGTTGGCCGGGCGCGAAGCCCTCGAGCAACAGGGTCCCGCCCGGCTTGAGCCACGAGGTCGCCACACGGTGAAAATCCGGACGCATTTCGGGCAGCAAGTGCAAATAGAACAACCCGATCACATCGAAACGTTCTCCTGGAATCCATGTGCGGCAATCCCCCACTTCCGCATCTACGGTCACCCCCCGAGCTGCTGCCATATCCAAGCTCTTTTGAACGCCGACTCCAGAGGCATCAAACGACCGCACCGACCATCCCGAAACCGCCGCATGCACGGCATTCCTCCCTTCGCCATCTCCAGGCAACAACATCCGGCCAGGCTTGAGCTGGGCCAGCTGCTCGGCAAAAAACGCATTGGGGTCGGTGCCATAAACGGTGGATTCACTCCCGTATCGGGCGTCCCACATCTTGCCGGGGGTCTTCATATCGGACATGCCCCCAAGTTCGAAAAATCCCAGCCCAGACTTTATGCCAAGCTGGCGTGCCACGCTTCCATCTCCCGGATCACCTCCGGAATGTCTTGAACCAAGAAGTAAGTGGTTTGAATTTCCGTGGTGGTGAACGGCGTGGACATCACACCGTCCAAGGTGAATTTGCGCAGGTCGGTACGCTGGGCCCAGGCGTGTTCCGTCTCGCCAAATGAGCTCATGATGCCCGCTCCAAAAGCCTTGGAAACGCCTTGCTCTTCTACAAATCCGAACTCCACGAAAAACCAATACAGGCGCTGCAAGGCGATGACGGCCTGCTCATTGCCCCGCAATGACACCCCAATCTCTCCAAAGCGCTGCATGAACAAGGCAAACTCAGGGTTCATCAAGGGAGGCACATGGCCAAAGGTGTCGTGGAACATGTCGGGCTCCTCCAGGTAATCCAACTGGTCTCTGCGGCGCACCCAAGTGGACGTGCAAAATTGGCGCTGCGCCAAGAGGGCAAAAAAGTCGTCCACAGGAATCAATCCCGGCACAATCGCCAAAGACCATCCCGTTGTGGCTTGGAGCTGTTCGGTCATGAGGTCTACCCGCGGAATCTCAGGCGCTGTAAGTGCGCTCATTTGGTCCAACGACTCCAGGTAAAGCTGTGCCGCCTTGCCCGTCAGATTCTCGCGCTGCCGGCCATAAAGAAGCGCCCAAGTTCCGTGTTGGACGTCGTCGTAGAGGGGCTGTATCAATGGCGCATTCATGGCAATGGGCTCTTCCCTTTAAGGTACAAAGAAAAGCGTCCTTGTCCTCGGTGATGTCCGCAACAGCTGACTATTCGAGTACGAAACGCTGACGCCCCAAAACCTCGCCACCCGCGCCGGTCCATACCATGACGTACACCCCGCGCTTCCAACCCGAGACATCGAAGGTGCGTTCTGCGACATGCGTGAGGCTCAGCGCCTCTCGTCCAGTGGCATCGACCACCTGGAGCTTGGCCGCCGCCAACGGAGGCACAACGCGCACCTCATCACGAGCGGGATTGGGATACACCATCCCTGCCGCCTCTGAAGCTCCCACAATGGGACCACCTATGCCGACCGAAACATCGCCGTTGGCAAAGGCATACTGACCCCGCCTCAACCGAGAAACTTTGAAGACCCCACTCCCATTGAATGCAGACCCCATTTGGATTTCGTAGTCGGGGTATTCCACCCACGGATCCCCTGGCGTGGCGCGCCAAGCCAAAAAGGCTTCGGCTTCGGTATCGCCGTACAAATCGAAATCGAGCTCGCCGTCACCACCACCTCGGTAGGTAAAGCGCGCATCCAGCAGCAATTCCCCGTCCGGCCAAATGCCCTCAATGGTCCAGAAGTGCGTGCTGCTCAACTGATCCACATAGGCGGCCTTTTCTGCTGGGGTCTCCCCTGCAGCGCCATCGGGGCCCGCCCAGTGGTGCTCGACCCTCACCAGTGCGCTGTCTCCGTCCACGATCGCGTCGCAGCCAATGCGCATGTCCACCCAAGGCAGGTTCTGCAAAGAGGTGGTCTCTGTGAGCCAGTAGTCCAAATCCATGCGACCTTGGTTGAGCCGTCCTTCGGCATTGAGGGCCACCATCACCGGGTTGATTTCGGTGACCACATCTGCAGTGGCGTATTGTCCGCCGACCACAATTTGGGCGACTTCACGGTTTCCCTGGGCATCCCACACGGTGACATCCAATGGCTCGTTCTGGTGATGGCCCTCGCAAGCCCTGAGTTTCTGTTGCAAATGCAGCGTCGTCAAATGGCCCGTAGGAGCGCCCAATCCCATGGTGGAACTGCTGTCCAAAACCCAGGTCGAAAAACCAGGTTGGCGGATGTGCGCATCAAACCATGGGGCAAGGTCAACGCCTGTGGCCTCTTCCCAAGCTTGCTCCAACATGACATCGTCGAGGGCCCCGCCATAGTGGGCCGCCAAAACCGCCTGGCCTCCAGACCGGAAGAGGTCGTCGCCCAAGTAATTCCGCAGGTTGTGGACCACAGAAGCGCCCTTGTTGTAGCTGTGGCGCCCATAGATGTGGGCGTCAGGAATGGGCGAGAGCGGCCAAAACCCCTCGTCGTCGAGGTGGGCCTGCTCGAGCACAAACAACTGGTTGTCCTTGACCATTTCCACAAAGTCCGCGCGCCCACTCAACGACTCCTCAAAGAGGTGGCTGGAATACTCAGCAAAGCCCTCCTTGATCCACATGTGGTTGTGTAGGAGCGGAGAAAGCATGTTGCCCCACCAGTGGTGGCCCAACTCATGGCCATAAAGCCCCTCGTTTTGGAAGTTGGATTGTTCCAACATCGACAAGGGATATGCAATGTTGGTGGGATGCTCCATCGCCCCGTCAGTGGTGATGACATAGCCCACGCGTTCCCAGGCATGCGGTCCCCACCAATCTTCCAAAGCATCGATGCAAACGGGCAGGTCTGCGAAGCGGTTGCGCATGGACTGCAGGTTGCCAGGACGGGCCGTCAATCGGATGGGGATTTCCCCATAAACACCGGTGTGCAGGGTGTCAAAATCCACATAATCTGAGACGGCGATGGTGCTCAAGTAGGTCGGGATCGGCTGCTCCATATCGAACACCCTTCGAATTGTATCGCCCCCCAAGCTGTCTGTGGCCACGAGGTTGCCCTGCCCATGGAGCGCCTTTCCGCCGGCACTGGTCACCGCATAGGTGTAGCCTGCCCGTTCGCGAAAAGTATCAAAGCAAGGGTACCACGCCTTGCCATGGTTGGGGGGAATGCTGGTCAATCCAATGCCCAAGCTGTAGATGTAATTCGTGGTCAGGTACATGCCGCCCCAGTAGGGGTCCTTTCCTGGCTGCCCGGCATACACCATTTGCACCTCGTGGGGGCCGTCTGCCGGCCACCCTCCTGCGGGGGCTTCTATGGCAATGGTGTCGCCCCCTTGGGAGTATGGCCATGGTGCTCCATCGAGCTCTACCTGGCTCACTTCCAAAGACCCCGTCAAATCAAACCACAGCTGCGTCGCCCCGGCTTCCAAGGTCTCAAAAGTCACCGTAGCTGCGCCCGAAACCTGCTGAATGCCCGCTGTAGTGACGTCCAGCTCCAAGCCGTAATGCAACACGTCGAACGAATCGCTGCGCGCCAGCGATCCCGTCATGTCGATGTTGGCCGAAGAAGCCGCCCGCATTGCGGCCAAATCCGACACGGGAGCGTGGGTGTGGCGGCATCCATTGTGGAGCAAATCACGCGGCACAGTCCTGCGCAACGCGAGGCCCTCTTCTTGGGAGAATACAGACCCACTGATGGCCAACACCAGCAACACAACAAAAGAGAATCGAGGCATGGCGGGAAGATACCTCAGCTGATCATCACTCCGTGCGCACCACCATCTCATCCAAGAACAGCCAGCTCTCCGAACCCGCTGCGGCATGCCAGTCCGGGCATGGCCCTGCATTGGATACGGTCATCCGAACATATCGGGCCGCGGAAGAACCCGGACGCACGATAGCACTCAAGGGTATGCGCTCCTGTCGGTCGTCCCGAGCGAGCACATCCCCCACGGCAATCCGTGCCAAAGACTCCCACTTCACTCCGTCTGCCGACCCTTCCCAGGACACGACGGCAGGCAAGAAAATCCAAGCGTCCTGATAGAGGTAGGTGCCCAGCGCCAATTCAGCCACCTTCTCGAGCCTGCCCAAATCCACGGTGGCCGACATTTCTTGGCCTTGTTGGGCCTGCCAAGCCCCATCTCTAAAGTCCTCCGACCCCAGCTTGCCATCCACCAATGCGCCATCACCACCACCTGTATACCACGGGCTGGGAACAAATGACAGCGTCAAGGGCCGAAATGCAGCATCGTGTCCGTCCAATGGAAAAGTGATCCGCTGGTCCGTCCACTGGCCCCTCCGCCCCACTTCCATTTGAACCAACCCTGGCCCGTTCACCACAAAAGACTGATCTGCGCGCAATGAATCCGAACCGCGGCCATCCCATTGACCCCGGCCTTCCACGCCCCTTCCCAACGCCACCACCTTGGCCTGTACCCCACTCTCAGTGGCTGGCTCGGTGTCCAATCTGAATGGCGGCGATTCCAAACCGTATTCAACACCCAAGGCGTCCATGCGCCGGTAGTGGTGGTCCAAACGCTCTATAAAGTCGCCGTAAGCTCCGTCTCTCATCGTGTGGCCGGGACCACTCCAATACACTTCGGCCAAAGCGGTCAACCTGGGGTACACTTTGGATTCTACCAAGTGCTGTGGGGCGTGTTCCGTCCACATGTTGCCTTCTCCACCGAGGATGCGGCCAGGCCCATGGGTGAGGGAGTCCGGCAATGGATTGAAGCTGTATGCCCCCTCCAAATCCGTGCTGCGCAGCGGGTAGTCCAAGTAGCAGTGGCTGGTGGGAGACACCACCACATCGGCGCCCAAGTGAACGGCTTCCGCAGCGCCCTCCATGCCCCGCCAACTCTGCACGGCAGCGCCCTCGGGCAGTCCCCCTTCTAGGATTTCGTCCCAACCGATGATGGTCTTGCCTTTGGTCGCCAGATAGCGCCCCATGCGCTCAATGAACCAACGCTGCAGCTCTTGCTCATCGGCCAGTCCTTCTTCTTGGATTCTGCGCTGGCATTTGGGGCATGACGTCCAGCGCACTTTGGGTGCCTCGTCACCCCCAATGTGAATGCGCGGCCCGGGAAACAACGCCACAACTTCGTCCAGAACAGCCTCCAAAAAGGCAAAAGTGCTGTCGTTTCCTGCGCAATAGATGTCCTTGAACACCCCCCAGCGCGCGGGGACTTCGAGGGGCAGCCCTGTGCACCCCAAGGAGGGATAAGAAGCCAGGGCCGCCGAACTGTGGCCGGGCATTTCAACCTCCGGTATGACCTCGATGTGCCGCGCAGCAGCATAGGCCACAACCTCGCGGATGTCCTCCTTGGAGTAAAACCCACCGTGCCGGCTCCCGTCGGCCTCTGTGCGCCAAGCGCCAACCTCTGTCAACCTGGGCATCGACCCGACCTCGATCCGCCAGCCTTGGTCTTCCGTCAAATGCCAGTGCAGCACATTCATCCCATGCAAGGCCAACACGTCAATCTGCTTCTTTACAAACGCCACATCTTGGAAATGCCGGCACCCATCCAGCAGCAATCCGCGGTGCTCCAAAGCAGGAGC
>JAKMCX010000172.1 GCA_022428285.1 Flavobacteriales bacterium | reverse complement strand
GAGAAGCCCAATAAAGAGCTCGCCGAACAGTTCATCTCTTCAGGGGATTTCTGTTGGAACTCGGGAATCTTCATTTGGTCGCTGAAGACCATTCAGGACCGATTCGAGGCGCAGCTCCCAGATCTGCAGGCGCTCTTTGTCGAGCGAAGCGCCGATTTGGGAACGGAGAAGGAGGCCGAAGCTGTGCTGTCCATTTTTGGTGCAGCGGAGAACATTTCCATCGACTACGGAATCATGGAAGGGGCACCCAATGTGGGCGTCGTGTTGGGAGACTTCGGGTGGAGTGACCTTGGAACATGGGGGTCTCTGTATGAGAAACT
Organism: Flavobacteriales bacterium; assembly: GCA_022428285.1. Classification (GTDB taxonomy): domain Bacteria; phylum Bacteroidota; class Bacteroidia; order Flavobacteriales_D; family Sanyastnellaceae; genus UBA8752. The sequence goes on along the minus strand of JAKMCX010000172.1, from coordinate 25,207 downwards.
CGAAAAGGATGCCGATGGCAATGCGCTGAGTGGCGTCACCTTTATGGGAGACGGTGCATCGGGCCTGATGGTGGCTGCCGAAGGAGGAAAGCTGGTTGTGGCCAAAGGACTGCAAGACTTTATCGTGGTGGATACACCAGATGCTTTGCTGTTGTGCCCGCGCAATGAGGAGCAATGGGTCAAGCAATTGGTCTCTCGCCTCAAGTCAGACCACGGAGAGCCCCTCGTTTAAACCCGACGAAATAACAATCCCTGTGGCGCCGGGGCGGTGGGTGTGTACCTTCGTCAGGAGGCATGGGACTGCTATTCCATATCGGCCGCTATTTCGCGTTCATGGCATCGGCGCTTCGTCGACCGCAAAAGGGCCGCGTCTTTGCGCAGGCCACCATCATTGAATTGGAAGCCATTGGCGTCCAAAGTTTGGGCATCGTAGCGCTTTTGAGCCTTTTCATGGGCGCGGTAATCGCCATTCAAACCGCGCACCAGGTGGGCGGATGGGTGCCTGCCTACACCATCGGGTTTACGGTGAGACAGACCATGATCTTGGAGTTTGCGCCCACCATCATTCCCGTCATCCTGTCGGGGAAGGTCGGCTCCAACATCGCATCACAGATTGGCACCATGCAGGTCACCGAGCAAATTGATGCGCTTGAGGTCATGGGGGTGCGCAGCATTTCTTACCTCGTTCTGCCCAAGCTCTTGGCCGCCCTGGTGATTTTTCCCTTCCTCGTTGTGATCGCCATGGTGCTGGGCATTGGCGCGGGTGCTTGGATTTGCGATGCTGCGGACCTCAGCAGCTTTGCCGATTACGAATACGGGATTCAAATGGACTTCAAGGCCTTTGACGTGACCTATGCCCTGATCAAGACCTGTGTATTTGCCTTGATCATCACCAGCGTAAGCGCCTACCACGGATACCACACTTCTGGCGGGGCCAAGGAAGTCGGCCGTTCTAGCACCAAAGCCGTGGTGTACAGCGTGGTCATCGTCATGGTGGCCAACCTTGTGATCACACAATTGCTGCTCACATGATACGGGTGAGCGGCGTGGACAAGTCCTTTGGGGACAAAGCCGTTTTGAAGGGCATCGATGCGTCTTTCGATGCGGGCCAAGTGAACTTCATGATTGGCCGCAGTGGCTCGGGCAAATCCGTGCTCACCAAATGCATTGTGGGATTGCTCGAGGTGGATGCGGGCACCGTCCAATACGCGGGAGAGGACTTTACAACATTGTCATCCAAGGAGCGGGAGGAAATCCGGTTGCAAATCGGCATGCTGTTCCAGGGGGGGGCGTTGTTTGATTCCATGACGGTTTTGGAGAACGTGGTATTTCCCTTGAGGATGTTCCACTCCATGGACGCAGAGGAGCGCGAAGAAAGGGCCATGGAGTGCCTTAAACGGGTTGAGCTCGAAGGGGCCGAACACCGCTATCCTGCTGAGGTTTCGGGTGGCATGCAGAAGCGTGTGGCGCTCGCAAGGGCCATCGTAGGACGGCCCCGCTATTTGTTTTGTGACGAGCCCAATTCAGGTTTGGATCCCCAAACGGCCATTGTCATTGACAACCTGATTCGCGACCTGACCCAGGAGTACAAGACCACCACCGTTGTCATCTCTCACGACATGAACAGTGTGATTGAGATCGGAGACAACATCCACTTTTTGCACGAAGGCACTGTGGCGTGGCGCGGCGACCGCAAAGGCATCTTGGACAGTGGCGTCAAGGAGCTCGATACGTTTGTCTACGCGTCTGACCTCATGCGGAGCATCAAAGGCAAACTGCAGGGCCGCTGATGTCGGAGAAGACGCCCCATATCCCTTATTCACTTCCGCGCCAATCCAGCGATGAAATGCGCCAACGGTTGGACGCCATGTATGAGCACCTGTCTGCCAGACGGAGCGTTCGCACATTCAGCTCCGACCCCATCCCATTGGACGTTTTGGAACGGGCGGTTCAGATTGCCGGGACGGCGCCAAGCGGCGCACACAAACAGCCCTGGAGCTTCTGCATTGTGACCGACCCTGAATTGCGTGCCCGAATACGGGTGGCCGTGGAAGAAGAGGAGCTCAGGAGTTACACCGAAAGGATGTCAGACCGATGGTTGCAGGATTTGGCCCCGCTGGCAACCGACCACATCAAGCCGTTCATCGAGGAGGCGCCTGCTTTGATCATTGTCTTCCGCAGGGTCTATGAGTCCGAGCCCGAAACAGGTGGCCGCCATCCGAACTATTACGTCCAAGAGAGCTGTGGCATTGCTGTAGGCCTGCTGCTTGCCGCTTTGCATGAAGCAGGCATTGCCGCGTTGACCCACACCCCTTCTCCCATGAATTTTTTGGGGTCCCTGTTGGGCCGCCCCGAGAATGAGCGTGCTTTTCTGAACATTCCAGTCGGATGGCCGGCAAATGGGACTACTGTGCCTCATCTTTCGCGCAAAAGGTTGGACGAAATCTGTACTCACTACCCGAAAGGGGATAAATAGTGGTTGTTTCAAGGCACTGTAAAACAGCGGTTTGGGCTTGTTTTCAACTAAAAAAAGGGCAAGTTTGACGAATCGTTGTTTTTGAGGTCGGACACTTGAAATAGAGACGTTTACTTTGCACCGCATTCGCAACACCACCAATCATGTCTGATATCCGCGAAAAAGTGACCGCCATCATCGTCGACAAGCTCGGCGTAGAAGCTTCTGAAGTGAACGATGCGGCTGGATTCACCAACGACCTCGGGGCAGATTCGCTCGATACCGTCGAGTTGATCATGGAATTCGAAAAGGAATTCAACATCGCTATCCCCGATGACCAAGCCGAGAAGATCGGTACGGTCGGCCAAGCCATCGAGTACATCGAAAACGCGAAGTAAGCCCCACATGGAGCTGAACCGTGTCGTCATCACGGGAATGGGTTGCCTGACACCATTGGGCAAAGACGTTCCCTCTTTCTTCGATGCGTTGAAACGTGGAGTCAGCGGAGCTGGCCCCATTACCCGTTTCGATGCCTCGAAGTTCAAGACGCAATTTGCCTGCGAAATCAAGGACTGGGATCCCAGTGAACATTTTGACCGCAAGGAAGCGCGCAAGCTTGACCCCTATGCCCAATACGGCATTGTGGCTGCCAGGCAAGCCGTAGCCCAGTCCGGTCTGGCCGAATCCAATCCCGATCCCGACAGGGTGGGGGTGATTTTTGGCAGTGGCATTGGAGGCCTGTTTACGTTCCAGCAGGAAATCACGGCTTTTGCCCAGGGTGATGGCACCCCGCGTTTCAACCCCTTCTTCATTCCCAAGATGATCGGCGACATCTGCGCCGGACACATCAGCATGGAATTTGGATTCCGGGGCCCCAATTATGCCTGCGTTTCGGCTTGTGCCAGCGCGACCAACGCCATCATCGACGCGTTCACTGCCATCAGGTACGGCAAAGCCGACGCCATGATCAGTGGAGGAGCCGAAGCCGCTGTGGTCGAGGCTGGAATCGGTGGATTTGGCGCCATGAAGGCGCTCTCCACCCGGAACGACGACCCCGGCGTGGCTTCCAGGCCTTTCGATGTCAACCGCGATGGCTTCGTCCTAGGAGAAGGTGCCGGCGCATTGGTATTGGAGTCCTTAGAGCACGCCCAAGCGCGCGGCGCCCACATCATTTGTGAGGTCATGGGCGGAGGCGCATCCGCTGACGCCCACCACATGACAGCGCCCCACCCCGAGGGACTGGGTGCCCGCAATGTGATGCGCGCAGCCCTGAAGGATGCTGGCATGGAGCCAGACGGGTTGGATTACGTCAATGTCCACGGCACATCGACCCCGTTGGGAGATTTGGCCGAGGTCAAGGCGATCGAAGAAGTCTTTGGCGACCACGCTCCATCTTTGAGCATATCGAGCACCAAGTCGATGACAGGGCACCTCTTGGGTGCCGCTGGAGCCATCGAAACGTTGGCTTGTATCATGGCGGTAACCGAAGATGTGATCCCGCCCACGATCAACTCAACGGATCCGGATCCGGCCTTGAATCAGGCGCTAGACTACACCTTCAATGTGAAGCGCGAGCGCCCCGTGCGCGCGGCTTTGTCCAACACCTTTGGCTTCGGCGGCCACAACGCTTCGGTCATCGTTCGCAAGTTCTGATGGCGCTCGGGCGCTCAGACAGCAGAGAAAAACGCATCAGCCGGTTCATACGCCGGCACTTCGGAGTCAGGCCACGCAGCTTAGAACTCTACAAGGAGTCGCTCAGGCACTCCAGTTCAGCGGACTGCCAACGCGATGGCCTCCCCAGCAATGAGCGCCTTGAATTTTTGGGCGACTCTGTCCTCGATATGATCGTGGTGGACATGCTGTTCCGCAAGTTTCCCAACGGCGACGAAGGCGAAATGACCCGGATGAAGGCGCGGTTGGTCAGCCGAGAAGCCTTGAATTTTCTGGGAGAAGAAATTGGTGTGGAGCACCTGTTGGATGCCCAGACTGGAAAAGGAGCCGTTCACGCATCGCTTCGAGGCAATGCCATGGAGGCTTTGGTGGGGGCGGTCTATTTGGACCGGGGATTCAGGCGCACCCAACGCGGGGTTCTCAAGCTTTTGCAGCGTTTTGACTTGGACACCCGGATCCAGGCTACCGTAGACTTTAAGAGCAAATTGCACGAATGGGGACAAAAGCGAAAGCGCAAAGTCCAGTTCAATGTTGTGCGCGAGTTCAAGCGCGGCGGTCAGCAGCTCTACCAGATGCAAGTGTTGGTTGGAGGCAAGGTCATGGGCACCTCGGATGGCCCTTCCAAAAAGTCAGCGGAGCAGGCTGCTGCTCGCGAGGCCTGTCGTCATATCTTCGGCGACGATAAGGGCTCCAGCTAGAACGGGTCCCCGCCTATGCGCACCGTCCAACTCGACATCGGGGATGAAGTCATTCCCTATGCCTTTCTGGGTGTCAGTTGCACTGACGCAGGGCACAAGTTTTGCTGGAACCTGAATCGCACGCTCGGAACCCACCTCGGGTATCATTCTGAACTTGAGGTGACGCACAAAAAGAAGCGTCCAATGACCCGACATTGTGTTTGGCGTCACCAGGACGAAGAAGAAGGCTACACCTTCGATGTGATTTGGAACCGTGTGCCGGAAGGGGCAATGATCCCCACCCTGGTCCATTTTGATTACCTCGTGAGGGTGGAGTCAATGATGGGCGAAAGGGCCGCAACATTGATGGAGGCATTGCGCTCCATGCGCAGGGTGGCAGCATGCTTTCCTGTGGCGGCCTCAGCAATCACTCAACCCGAGGTGTTGTACTACGAGTAAGGCTCGAATAATAGAACTGAACCATGCCATCTAAGTTTACCAAAATCATCGCCACTGTAGGTCCAGCGAGCATCTCGTCTGAAGTGCTCGAAGGCATGATCAAAGAAGGCGTCAACGTGATCCGCCTCAACTTTTCTCACGGCGATCACGCCACCCACGCCACCACAGTGGAGCGGGTTCGGGCCGTGGACGAAAAGCTCGGCACGCACACCGCTTTGCTGGCAGACATGCAGGGCCCGAAGCTTCGCGTGGGCCCCATGGCCGAGGGATCCGACCTCAAGTCTGGCAGTGCATTCACCATCCACGTTGGCAAGGAAGAAGGGAACAGCAATGAGGCTTGGACCAACTACGTCCACTTCGCAGAGGATGTCAAAGCGGGTGAGCCCGTCTTGTTGGACGATGGAAAACTCAAGCTGCGCGTTGAGGAGACCAATGGAAAGGACACGGTCAAGTGCACCGTGGTGCACGGTGGAATCCTCTCCTCCCGAAAAGGCCTCAACCTGCCTTCAACCGACATCAGTCTGCCCAGCCTCACTGAAAAGGACCGCGAAGACTTGGCGTTTGCCTTGAGCCTTGGCGTGGACTGGGTTGGCCTCAGTTTTGTCCGGACTGCAGCCGATGTGGTGGACCTCAAGCAACGCATTGCCGAGGCAGGCAGCCATGCCCGCGTTGTGGCCAAAGTCGAAAAGCCAGAGGCTGTAGACGATTTGGATGGCATTGTCGAAGCCACGGACGCCGTCATGATTGCCCGCGGAGACTTGGGCGTGGAAGTGCCCATGCAGAAGGTTCCGATGATCCAAAAGCGCATCATCGGTTTGTGCCAACGCAGCGGCAAGCCTGTGATCGTGGCCACCCAGATGATGGAGTCCATGATCGAGAGCATTGCACCGACCCGCGCAGAGGTGACCGACGTAGCCAACGCTGTATTGGACGGCGCAGATGCGGTCATGCTGAGCGGTGAAACTTCCGTTGGAGTGCATCCCATTGAGGTGATCAAAGCCATGTGCTCCATTGTGATGGAGATCGAAAAGGAGTCCCACATCTTTCACAGGAACATGGCATTTGAGGACGACCGCCCAGAGCGTTTCGTCACCGATGCGATTTGCTACAATGCGTGCGACCTCGCCGAGCGGGTCCAGGCGTCGGCGATTGTCACCATGACTTTTTCTGGCTACACCGCCTATAAAGTGGCCAGTCAGCGCCCCAAGGCCTTGATCTATGTCTTCACAGGCAACCGCCAAATCATGGGTCAAATGGCGCTGTGTTGGGGGGTTGAGGCTTTCCATTACGACAAGATGATTTCGACCGACCACACCATTTCGGATGTGAAGACTTTGCTGCAGCGCGCAGAGAAAGTCAGCAGCGGCGATTACATCATCCACGTTGCGAGCATGCCCATTGCAGAAGCGGGTATGTCCAACATGTTAAAAATCAGCCGAATCTAAGGGCTCCTTGCCCTGCGGGTGCGGGTTATCTTCGCGCGACCGGTTTCACCCAGTCTTGGGTCGGAGCGGCAGAGCCAGCAAGATGACCCGACGATTTCCCGAAAGAGGCCCCCTCGACCTGCCTGGCATCGCACAGGAGGTGATGCAGCAATGGGAGGAAGGTGATGTGTTCCGCCGGAGTGTGGAATCGCGTCCGTCCGACCAAAGATTCGTCTTCTTTGAAGGCCCCCCATCTGCGAACGGAAAGCCCGGCATTCACCACGTGATGGCCCGCGCCCTCAAAGATATTTTTTGCCGCTACCGCACGCTCAAAGGCGATCGCGTCGAGCGCAAAGCGGGATGGGACACCCACGGTCTTCCTGTGGAGCTTGGCGTCGAGAAGGCATTGGGCATCACCAAGGAGGACATTGGCCGCAGCATTTCAGTAGAGGAATACAACAACGCCTGCCGCGAATCGGTCATGCGGTATACCGCAGAATGGAACGACCTGACACGCCGCATGGGCTATTGGGTCGACATGGACGCGCCCTACGTGACCTACGAGCCCAAATACATGGAAAGCGTCTGGTGGCTTTTGTCGCAGTTGCATTCCAAGGGCCTCATTTACAAAGGCTACACGATTCAGCCGTACAGCCCAAAAGCTGGAACGGGCCTGAGCAGCCACGAGCTCAACCAACCTGGAGCGTACCGGGACGTGACCGACACAACGGTGGTGGCTCAGTTTCGGGTGGTTGGAGCTGATGCTGAACGGTTCAGTGCGTGGACCAATGGCGCTACAGATGGCAAGCCTGTGGATTTGCTGGCTTGGACCACAACGCCTTGGACACTGCCTTCGAACACCGCACTCACCGTTGGGGCCAACATTGCTTACAACATCGTCCGCACCGCAAACCGGTACACGGGTGAGGAGGGTACGGTCGTCTTGGCCGAAGCCCTGTATGCCCAGCATTTTTCGGGCAAGAAAGCGCCGGAGTCCGAAGTCTTGGCGACGGTAAAGGGTTCGGATTTGGTGGGCCTCCGCTACGAGCAATTGATCCCATGGGCCCAGCCCATGAGCGACGCAGACCAGGCTTTCCGCGTCATCGAAGGCGACTTCGTGACAACGGAGGATGGAACCGGCATCGTTCATACAGCTCCCACCTTTGGCGCAGATGACGCGAGGGTGGCTGCAGCAGCAGGCGTACCTCCATTGCTTGTCGATGATGGCAACGGTCAAGGCGTGCCTTTGGTAGACTTGCAAGGGCGGTTGCGGCCAGAATGTGGCCCATTGGCCGGCCGTTTCGTGAAACAGGAGTACCACGACGAAGATGCTCCCGAGAAGTCTGTAGACGTGGAGATCGCCATCGACTTGAAGACCCGGGGTCGGGCGTTTTTGGTCGAGAAGTACAAGCACAGTTACCCGCACTGTTGGCGCACGGACCGGCCCATCCTGTACTACCCCTTGGACAGCTGGTTCATTCGGGCCACTGCCGCCAAAGAGCGCATGCAGGAGCTGAACAAGACCATACAGTGGAAGCCAGCCAGCACAGGATCAGGACGCTTTGGAAAGTGGCTCGAAAACCTCAACGACTGGAACCTCAGCCGCTCGCGTTACTGGGGCATTCCCATTCCGATTTGGCGGACCGAAGACGGCAGTGAGGAGCGTTGCATAGGCTCTGTGGAGGAGTTGCATTCGGCTTGCACAGAAGCGGTAGAGGCCGGTCTCATGGAGGCCCATCCATTTCCAGACTTCGTGCCGGGCGACATGTCCGACGCGAACTATGCGCACATTGACCTGCACAAGCATGTGGTGGATGACATCGTCCTAAAAGCCGCAGACGGAAGCCCCATGCGCCGGGAGTCTGACCTGATTGATGTGTGGTTTGATTCGGGCAGCATGCCCTACGCCCAATGGCATTACCCCTTCGAAAACAAGGACCGCGTGGACGGACCCCAAGGCGGCTTGTCCTTTCCGGCGGATTTCATTGCAGAAGGGGTGGACCAAACCCGAGGATGGTTTTACACGCTGCATGCCATTGCCACCATGGTCTTCGATCAGGTGGCTTACCGCACGGTGGTCTCCAACGGCCTCGTGTTGGACAAGGCGGGCCAAAAAATGTCCAAGCGCCTCGGCAATGCCGTGGACCCTTTTGAGACCCTCGAACGTTTTGGTCCGGATGCCACACGTTGGTACATGATCACCAACGCCCAGCCTTGGGACAACCTGCGTTTTGATTCGGAGGGCATCGCCGAAATTCAGCGGAAGTTCTTTGGCACGTTGCACAACACCTATGCCTTCCTTGCCCTGTATGCTGGCATTGACGGTTTTGACCCCGCTTCAGACGCGCCTGCAGTGGATACCCGGCCAGAATTGGACCGCTGGATTTTGAGCAAGCTGCACACTTGCATCGAAGAGGTACAGGCTTCTTTTGACGCTTTTGAGCCGACACGTGCCGGCCGCACCATCCAGTCTTTTGTGGTGGATGACCTCAGCAATTGGTACGTCCGATTGGGTCGCCGTCGGTTCTGGAAAAGCGATTCAGACGCAGACAAATCGGCTGCTTACGCAACGCTGCACACCTGTCTTCGCAATGTTTCGATCTTGATGTCGCCCATAGCACCCTTCCATGCCGACCGCCTGTGGCAGGACCTGGGTGGTTCCGACTCGGTGCACTTGGCCGATTGGCCAACGGTAGACCAACAGCTGCAAGATGCGGAGCTAGAGGCGCGCATGGGCTTGGCCCAAAAGCTGAGCTCCCTGACGCTGAGTCTGCGCAAACGAGAAAAAATCAAGGTGCGCCAGCCTCTGAAGCGCATTCTGGTGCCGGTTTTGGACGCTGGCTTTGGCGAACGTCTGGCGGCTGTATCGGACCTCGTCAAAGGCGAAGTCAACGTCAAGTCAATCGAGCCCCTGGCGGAGGACAGTGGAATCTTGACCAAAAAACTCAAGGCCGATTTCAAGAAACTGGGCCCGCGTTTTGGCAAGCAAATGAAGCAAGTAGCCGCTGGCATCGCTGCGCTGGGTCAGGACGAAATCCGAACCTTGGAACAGAACGGCACCATCGCATTGAACCTGGCCGATGGCCCAGTAGAAGTGATGCTCGAAGACGTGGAAGTGCTCACCGAGGACATTCCAGGTTGGCTGGTGGCCGGCGAGGGCGGCTTGACGGTGGCGCTTGACATTGACATTACCCCAGAGTTGCGTTCAGAAGGGTTGGCCCGCGAGCTGGTCAACCGCATTCAGCAGCGGAGAAAAGATGCCGGGTTGGAAGTAACAGACCGCATTGCATTGACCTTGGATGGACCCCAAGAATTGCAAGAATCAGTGGCTTCTAATTTGGACTATATTCGAGCAGAAACTCTCGCAGAGCAGTTGGAATGGACCCCCATGGGTGCCGAAGTGGAGCGCGAGGAATTGGAAGCACATTTGACCGTGGCGATTGCCATGGTCCCCATTCAATGAAACATGGCTGAAACGCGATTTTCGGACGCAGACCTTCAGGAGTTTGCAGACCTCATCAATGAAAAGTTGGAACAAGCACGTTCTGACTACGATCAATTGCAACGGTCCCTGTCCTACGAGGACGACAACCGCACTGAGGATACCGCTCCGACTTTCAAAATGATGGAAGACGGCAGCGAAACCATGAGCCGCGAGGAGACGGCCCAATTGGCCGCGCGCCAACAGAAGTTCATCATGAACCTGGAGAATGCGCTGCTGAGGATCAAGAACAAGACCTACGGCGTGTGCCGGGTTACGGGCAAGCTGATTGCCAAAGAGCGTTTGAGATTGGTCCCACACGCCACGATGTCCATTGAGGCCAAGAACCAGCAAGACAAGCGTTGAGCGAAGATCGTCGTCCAGCTTATGTTGCCGGCATAGCCGCGGCGGTGTTGCTGTTGGACCAGGCCGTCAAGGTCTTCATCAAGTTGAGTTTCAGCTTGACGGAGCGGCTCACGTGGATTCCTGGGGCCTTTGATATCCAGTTCATAGAGAACGATGGTATGGCCTTTGGCTGGGCCTTGCCCGGTGCCACCGGGAAGTACCTTTTAACCGCCTTCAGAATTGTTGCCGTCGTGTTGTTGTCGGTGCACGTGGCCCGCGTGGCCAAGCAAGGTGCGCCCCGTGGATTTAGACAAGCGTTGGCCCTGATTCTCGCCGGCGCAGCGGGCAACATCGTGGACAGTGTATGCTATGGCCGTTTGTTTTCGCGCAGCTCTTTTGGGCAGTCAGCAGACTGGTCGTGGCAGAGCGAATGGGGCAGCTACGCGCCTTGGTTTCGGGGCAATGTGGTCGACATGTTGCACATCACCGTGCGTTGGCCCGAGTGGTGGCCTCTGGATGCTTGGGCGGGTCAAGAGGTCTTTCCACCCATCTTCAACATTGCCGACGTGGCCATTACCTGTGGCGTTGCTTGGATCATTTTGCGCCAAAAGAGTTGGTTGGGAGGCGGAGCAATTTGGGCGCAGTCGGCATCTGCTGAAGCCGATGAGGCCAATGCAGCCCCCCAGGCCCAAGGGCCCTCAGACGGCCCGGCAGCGGTGGGTTAAACCCTATGCGGTGGGCGCCACCACCCAATCGCCGTGCGTTTTGATGAGGTCGATGAGCGCATCCACGGCCTCGTCTTCAGGGATGTTCCGCTGGACCACTTCTTTCTCTTTGTAGAGGGTGATCTTACCGGGTCCGGTACCGACATAACCGTAATCTGCATCGGCCATCTCACCGGGCCCGTTTACGATGCAACCCATGATGCCGATTTTGACGCCCTTGAGGTGATCGGTGACAGCCCGGATCCGAGCGGTTGTCTCCTGCAAATCAAAGAGGGTGCGCCCGCAGGAAGGACAGCTGATGTATTCGGTGCGGCTGATTCGTGTGCGCGTGGCTTGAAGGATGCCGAACGCTGTTCGGTTCAGAAAGCGCAATCCGCCTTCGACCCCCACAGCGGCCGCAAATCCCACGCCGTCACCAAACCCGTCCAGCAAAAGGCCCCCCATTTCCGTTGAAGCTTTAAGCTGAATCCTTTCGGCCTCCGTCGTGCCATAATCTTGGTGAACCACAACGGGCATGTTGCACCCAGCGTGCTCCAGAAGGTGAAAGGCTGAACGCAGGACAGACAAGGCGTCAGCGCGGTCAGCAGAGAGCATCAATACCGTGGCGTCGGTCTGCCATGAGGCGAGTGTTGCGGCGCGCGCAGCGTCCAGCGCAACGGCATCACAATGGAGAACATTGAACGTGCCGTCGAGGGCGTTGGACGCACGGGCTTGGACATATCCCTCCCAATTCCACAAGGGGTGGTGTCGCTCTGGGCGCTGGGTATCGGATTGCCAGGTGGCAGAATCTTGAATGGCGCGGATCCAACCCGGGAGGGCGAAACCGCAGGTTCGATCTCCGATGAGGATGAGGTCGCAGGCCGCGTCCTCTGCTTCCCACTTGTCCAGGTCGGCTTGGTAACGGTGGCCCAACCCATAGAGCCCGGCGGCGGTCAAAGGCCGGTTGGCCATGTCATGGCAGACCACGGGGACTTGTCCACCACCCACGGGCCCGACCGCGCGTGTACTTCTGCGCTGGTAGGTGTACTTATCGCCGCTTGTCGCTGCGGGCGCGTTGGCGCGAATGGGACCCGCCTGCAGGGCGTCTTCGGCCAGCTCAGCCAGCATGCGTGCCACTGGGATTTCAGCCTCTGGGGCTTCCGTCAAGGACACGCGAATGGTGTCCCCCAGTCCTTCTGCCAGCAAAGTGCCGATGCCCACGGCGCTCTTGATCCGGCCGTCCTCTCCTTCGCCGGCTTCGGTCACACCGAGGTGCAACGGGTAGGCCATGCCTTCATCGGCCATGCGGTCAGCGAGCATGCGGTAGGCCTGGACCATGACCTGCGGATTGCTGGCCTTCATGGAGAGGACAATGTCGTGGTAGTCCTCATCCCTGCAGATGTGGAGGAATTCCATGGCACTTTCTACCATGCCCAGTGGCGTGTCGCCATAGTGGCTCAAGATGCGGTCGGAAAGCGAACCGTGGTTGGTGCCAATCCTCATCGCCCGCCCCAGCGCTTTGCACTTGCGCACGAGGGGTGTAAACCGCTCCCGAATGCGCTCCAACTCCGCCGCGTAAGTCTCGGGGGTGTACTCGTGGGTCTCGAATTTTTTCTTGTCGGCATAATTGCCGGGGTTCACGCGGATTTTTTCGACGTGGTCTGCCGCGACTTCGGCGGCATTGGGCGTAAAGTGAATGTCAGCCACCAGTGGAATGCCGGCGTGTCCAGCGGCATCTAGCTGTGCCCGAATCTCCCCCAGGGCCTCGGCTTCTTTTTTGCTTGGGGCTGTGATGCGCACGATTTGGCACCCCGCATCAATCATGCGCAATGACTCGGCCACCGTGGCTTCGATGTCCATGGTGTCGGCAGTCGTCATCGACTGTAGTACGACAGGCGCATCGCCTCCCACTTGAACAGCACCGATGTGGACGGGCCGGGTGGTTTTTCGCGCGGCAGGCTGGGATTCGGTCGGTGGTGTCATGCGGGACTGATGATGGGGTACAAGCGGGTGTTTTTGGGCCTCAGGGTGGACCCACGGCTTCCCGACGGGAAGTTAACAAGGCTGCACCATGGCGGTTCAGGGAAGTTGGCAGTTTTTGTGTCGTGCAGGGGTGTGAACCTGACGGGCTTCCGTCGGTTCCCTCTTAGCTTGGGGATGCAACCTCAAGGTTTCCTATGCTCGGATTTCAATTTCACGCAACCCGTCCTGACCAGGACCGCAGGACCCCTTTCCAACGGCTGTTAGAGCTGTTTACGGAAGTGGTGACCCACACCAGTGGCGACGTCGAAGAAGCCATGGAATGGATGAGGGCCTTGGACGATCAGCACGGACTCACGGAGCCCGACTACACCTTGGATGACTTTTTTGAGGAGCTCAAGGCCAAGGGTTACCTCAGGGAATCTACCGGCGAGGAAGGCGGCAATGTCCAGTTGGGTTCTCGCGGCGAGCAGCACATGCGCCGCCGCGCTTTGGATCAGATTTTTGGCAACCTGCGCAAGGGCAATCAAGGCAAACACCGGACCCGCGAGCGCGGCCAAGGAGATGAGCCTTCTGAGGACCGCCGGCCGTACAGGTTTGGCGACAAACTGGACCAGGTGGATTTCGGCGCTTCCTTGCGCAATGCACAAATCCACCACGGCCCCGGCGCTTCCAGTGGTCGCGGAGGATTTATGCTGACCGAGGACGACCTGGTAGTGGAAGACCGCGAACACCGCAGTACCACTGCTACGGTACTGATGATTGACATCAGCCACAGCATGATCCTCTACGGTGAAGACCGGATCACACCGGCAAAAAAGGTCGCCATGGCCCTGGCCGAATTGGTCATGGTGAAATACCCCAAGGACACCCTCGACATTGTGGTGTTTGGCGACGATGCATGGGAAGTGAGCATTGGTGACCTTCCCTATTTGCAGGTGGGGCCATTTCACACCAATACCGTGGCGGGGCTCGAGCGTTCCATGGACATCCTCCGCCGCCGAAAGACCCCCAACCGTCAGATTTTCATGATCACCGACGGCAAGCCGAGCTGCCTCAAGGAGGCCGACGGATATTACAAGAACAGCTTTGGACTGGACCCCTACATCACGGGGAAATGCCACAACCTGGCGCGGCAATGCCGCAAGCTGGGCATCCCCATCACGACCTTCATGATCGCCACTGACCCCGCGTTGCAGCGCTTTGTTTCCGACTTCACGGAAGCCAACGGCGGCCGGGCCTTTTTTACCGGGCTCAAGGGCCTTGGCGACACCATTTTCTCTGACTTTGAACGGAACCGACGCGGCAAAGCCCGTTGATGACGACCCCATACACCATGAGCACTCCCCAACCCACAGTTTCCACCTTGGGCGCCCTGCGCGCATTGGACCATGTACCCCGTTCCATCGGCGAGGAGCTTCGCGCCAACCTCATCGACAGGCTGTCATCAGGGGGCCAGATGTTCGAGGGCATCATCGGTTATGACGACACGGTTATTCCCGAGGTGCAGCGGGCCATCTTGGCGGGCCACAGCATGAACCTGCTCGGTCTTCGTGGACAAGCCAAAACGCGCATCGCCCGCGGTTTGACTGGTTTGCTGGACGAATGGGTGCCCGTGCTAGAGGGCGCACCTCTCCCAGAAGACCCCATGGACCCCATTACGCCCCAGGGCAAGGCCTTGGTCGAAAGCTTGGGTGATGCTGCGCCGGTGCGCTGGATGCACAGAAGCGAACGTTATGTAGAAAAGCTGGCCACACCCGATGTGAGCGTGGCCGATTTGATCGGAGACATCGACCCCATCAAAGCGGCCAATGAGGGCCTTGACTACAGCGACCCCCGCGCCCTGCACTTCGGCCTGATTCCGCGCAGCCACCGCTGCATTTTTGCCATCAATGAGCTGCCCGACTTGCAACCGCGGATCCAAGTAGCGCTCTTCAACATCCTTCAAGAAGGCGACATTCAAATCCGGGGCTTTCAAATGCGCCTCGCCCTCGACATCCAGTTTGTCTTTACGGCCAACCCAGAGGACTACACCAACCGCGGCGCCATCATCACCCCTTTGAAGGACCGCATTCAGAGTCAAATCCTGACGCACTACCCCGCTTCATTGGAGGATTCCATGGCCATTACGGACCAAGAAGCCCAGCTGGCCGAAGACCAACGCAAGCGGGTCTTGGTGCCCGGCCAAGTGCGCCGCATTCTGGAACGCGTGGCTTTTGAGGCGCGGGAGAGCGAGCACATCGACGAGCGCAGTGGCGTTTCCGCGAGGTTGACCATCAGCGCGTTGGAACACCTCGTCGCTGCGGGTGAGTTGCGCACCCTGCGCAATGGAACCGATCGAACGTCGGCGCGTTTGACAGACTTGCTGGCGGTGATTCCAGCCGTCAATGGAAAGGTAGAACTCGTCTACGAAGGGGAACAGGAGGGGGCTGCGGGAGTGGCGCTGTCACTGGTTCGACAGGCCATTCGACGGGAGTTTCCAGCGGTATTTCCAGATCCTGAGTCCATCAAAAAAGGCAAGGTCGAAGACCCTTACCAGCCGATTGTGGCCTGGTTCAATCGGAATGAAATCGCCCTGCTCAAAGACCAAACAGATGGGGCCTACGAAGCCGCCCTTTCTGATGTGGATGGGCTCGGCGAGGTGGTCGACAAATACTGCCCGAACCTCCCCAAAGGTGAACGGCCTGCCGCCATGGAATTTGTGTTGCATGGATTGGCCGCTTTCAACGAGATTGGACAGTCGATTGTCGGCAGCGATGTCACCTTTGGAGACCTCATCGGCAACCTGTTCGACCCCACCGAAGAAGATTGAGCCACAACACCCCGCCACAGCACCCCGCCATCGTTTTGACGACAGTGCGGCACAAGGATGGGGTGTCCATTGTGCGCGTGTTTTCGCGTGAGCACGGCATCATCGGTTGCCTGGTTCGAGAAGGGGTCAAAGGCGCGAGGCGTTCTAGAAACCTCTATGCGCCCCTTTCTCTGCTCGACCTGGTCGGTTTGAGGCTCATCAAGGACGAATTGTTCAAGTTTGACCGGGCGGATCGGATGCTGGCCCAAGACCTCACCACCGGCGAAGTTCCGCGCGGGGCACTGGCCATGTTTTTGGCCGAGTTCATCCTGCGCACCTTGGATGGCGGCACACCACATACCGACCTTTTTGATGCGCTGTGGAGGGCATCACACCGCATCGAGAATGCCCCCGCCATTGGCCGGTTGCACCTGGCTTTTCTTGTGGAGTCGGTGGTGGCCACAGGGTTGAAGCCAGATGCACCTGGCTCTGCGCCTCCGGGTTTTGGGCGGTTCAATTTGGCCACGGCCGAATGGGAGTCGGGCCCTCCGATGGGGGAGGATTACCTTTCGGTGGCTGAAGCGGAGCGCTTCCTCAGAATTCAAGGCATGAATTTTGATGAAGTGCAGGCTGAAACGCTGTCCCACGATGCCCGAAACTTGCTTGTACTCCAGCATGTGCGCTATCTCCAGCTCCATTTGTCCGCGCCCCGTCCCATCCGTTCATGGGAAATTCTCAGCGCGGTATTGGCGCCATAGCGGCCGTTTGCTGGCGGGCTTGGTAGGGGTCATGGCCCTCAGCTTGGCCACTCCAGCAGAGCTCTCGGGCCAAGTTATCGAAGTCCGAGACGAAGCGGGGCAGCCTGTTCCAGCTGCGGTGATCCGCAACAACAACGGAGAGGTGCGCATGACGGACATGGAGGGGCGGTTGCAGCTCGACAGCCTTATCCGCCAAGGAGACACGCTGCAAGTCCGAAGCATGGGTTTCAGTTCTCAATCTGTGGCCATGCCGGCTGCACAATTGGACTTGGAGATCAATTTGGTGCCCGACCTGGTGAACCTTTCAGAGGTGGTGGTCTCCAGCATTCAGCCATCTCGTGAATTGTCTTCGGCGGCAACAGTGAGCCGAATATCCGCCAGTGAAGTCGCCCGAGAGGTGCCGTCCAACGCCGCCACTTTGCTGTGGCAGTCCGGGCAAGTTCATGTCCAACAAAGCCAACAAGGTGGTGGCTCCCCGGTACTGAGGGGCTTCGAAGCCAACCGCATTCTACTCGTCGTGGATGGTGTGAGGATGAACAACGCCATTTACCGGAGCGGACATTTGCAGAACGCCATGACCGTCGACCCTTTTGTGCTCGCGTCTGCAGAGGTGCACCACGGAGCGGGATCGGTTCAATTTGGCAGCGACGCTTTGGGCGGAGTCATTCATTACCGGAGCCGATCCCCGCGGTGGGAGTCCGGGGCCCGAGCGCGCGGGCAGCTCTCCTATTCGGGGGCTTCACGAAGCCCCACGTTTCATGCTGACGCGGAAGTCACACAGGGGCAACTGGCAGTGCTGACCAGTTTGACCCACCGCAGGTTTGGCGACCTGCGCATGGGGGCATGGCGGCCCCATGGTTCTGAGGATTGGGGAAGGGTGCCTTGGAAAGTGAGAACAGAATTCAATGGCACGGAGGTCACGGACTTTGCCGATACCAATGGCGATCTCAATGTTCAGCCCGGAACCGGGTTTGACCAAACAGACCTGCTTCAGAAGGTGCGCGTTGGAGACCGCGAACGGTATGTAGAACTCAACGTTCAGCACAGCACAGGTTCCAATGTCCCGCGTTTTGACCGTTTAAACGACGCGGCAAGCGGCGGCGGTCCGAAATGGGCACAGTGGGATTATGGTCCCCAAAAGAGGACCTTGGTTTCTGCTCAATTTGCTGGAATGGTGCGGTCTGTGGGACACGTCTCCTTGACAGCAGCATGGCAACAGATCGAGGAATCCCGGCTTAAAGCGCGGTTCGGTTCCCAGGAACGAGAGGTCCAACAGGAGCAGGTAGGGGTCCGAAGTGTCTCTCTCGATGTGGACAGAATGGTGCGCCGTTGGCGCACGTCCGTTGGCGCATACTGGAGCATGGATGAGGTACAATCCGAGGCGTGGATGGAGCGCAGAGCGGATGGCCTGAGGCTCGGTCAACCCGCATTGACGCGCTATCCCAACGGCGGTTCAGAAATGGGGTCGCTCGCCTTCTACACTGGCGTCGAGCGGCGCTGGAACCGCTGGAAATTGGAGGCCGCAGCGCGATACACCCGAGGCCGGTTGGAATCGAGGTTCGACACACAACCGGGACTTGAATTGCCATTTGATCAGGTCTCCTATAACCGGGGAGCCCTGACGGGAAGCGGCACGTTGCGGTGGAATCCCCGTCCTCGTACCGGCCTGCATGCCGTCCTTTCAACTGCATTCCGCAACCCCAACGTAGACGATGTGGGAAAGGTGCGCGCCAAGGATGGCTTTGCCGTGGTCCCTGCCGATCAGCTGAAGCCAGAGCGGTTGGCGGGATTGGAATTGGGCGGGTTTTGGAGAAACCGCAACGGGCAACTCAAAGCAAATGTTGCGGGGTTTTACACGCAGCTGATGGACGCCATTGTGCCTGTCGACACGGTGCTGTTCAGTGCCGATGGCACGGTCATGGAGACCATAGTAGTGGAGGGGGACACCAGCTTGATTCAGGTCAACGACAACATTGGCCGCGCGGCCATCAGCGGCTCGCAATGGAGCCTGTATTTCTTGCCGGAGTCCGGCTGGCGCTTTAAGGCTACCGCCAATTTTACGCGGGGCCAGGACATGAAAGATGGCGGGCCATTGGCACACATTCCACCTGCGTTTGGAAGGGTTTCTGGCCGGCGTTCTTGGGACTGGCTGTCCACAGAGGTGCATTGGATGTGGAGCGGGCGCAAATCCATAGACCGGTATGGCCCGGGTTCCACAGACAACCTGGCCGAAGCGCTGCCTGAAGGCACCCCCGCTTGGTGGACCTTGGGCTTGGATTTTGAAGGCCGCCTGACCGATCGGACCACAGTGTCCGCTGGCGTTCACAACATCCTAGACCGGCACTACAAAGTCTTTGCTTCGGGCATCAGCGCCCCCGGTCGGGATGTGCGCTTTGGTGTGCGCTGGTCGCCGGCGGGCTGAACCCCGCTATCTTCGGGTCATGGAAGTGCAATTGATGCGTGATCCCGTCGGCCAGGAGGCCTTGGCTGCCCGGTTGGCGGACCGTGCAGACCGCGGAACCTTGGCCCACGCCATGCTGTTCACGGGCCCTGCAGGCAGAGGCGGATTGGCGCTGGCATTGGCCCTTGCACGCAGGCTGCACTGCACCTCAAAGGGCACAGAAAGGCCGTGTGGAAGCTGTCCTTCGTGCCAGCAGCACGATCAATTGCAGCACCCAGACCTTCATTTCACCTACCCTGTGGTGAAGCCGCCGGGCAAGGACAAGGCCTTGAGCTCCGATCATCTGGGGACTTGGCGCTCTTTGTTGTTGGAAGAAGGACCGCACTTTGACATGGTCGACCTGCGCGACAGGATGTCCTTGGGAAACAAACAGCCCTTTATCTCGGTCCACGAGGCGTCGGACATTCTGCGAAGACTCTCCTTGACGGCCCACGCCGGAGGATGGAAGGTGCAGGTGATTTGGGGCGCGCAATGGATGCGAACCGATACCGCAAACAAACTGCTCAAGGTCATCGAGGAGCCGCCTGCCAAGACGGTTTTCATCCTGCTGGCGGACAACACCGAAAACATCTTGGCCACCATTTTGAGCCGCACGCAAATGGTGCCGGTTCCCCCTGTCGCCGACCCGGAGGTGGGCCGCTGGCTCAATGGGTTGGGTGCCGAAGGCGAACAAGTCTCAGACGCGGTAGGACTATGCGAGGGAGACCTGGCAAGGGCGCGTCGATTGGTGCGTGAAAATGCGGCGGCAGAATTCGCCATGTATGTCGATTGGATGCGCACGGCCTTTGCCAGGGATGGACGCAAAGCGGCGGCTTTGGCGGATGCGTTTCACGACCTTGGCAGGGAGAGCCAGAAACAGTTCCTGTTGTACGCGTTGCACATGGTGCGTCAATGCATTGTGGGCAACTATGGCGCAGCCTCAGCAGTCCGCCTCCGTGCTTCTGAGCGCGGTTTTGCAGAAAAATTTGCGGCCTACATCCACCACGGAAATGTGGCTGACATGCAGGCGGATCTCGAAAAAGCCTTGCGCGATGTTTCGGGCAATGTCTACGGCAGAACGGTTTTTCTGGATTTGAGCATGCGGATGATGGAACTTCTGCATCGGCCCCGATAGGCGCTCGCCGGGGCGCGTTATCTTCGGGACAAGCCCGGAACTGGTTTCGGGCTCGGATGACCGAGAGAGAAGATGGGATGTGCCTCATGCAAGAAGGGACCGGACGGCAAGCCGATGGGCTGTCGATCCAACGGCAATTGCGGCAATTGCGGCTGCGATGTGATGACCGTGTTCGATTGGCTCGAAGGTGTTCCAATTCCAGAAGGTCAGCGCGCCTTTGACATCGTTGAAGTGCGCTTCAAGCGGAACCGAAAAGGCTTTTATCGCATCGGACAAGGACGGCGGGTCCAAACCGGAGACGTGGCCGTTGTCGATGCTGTTCCTGGCGAGGACATGGGCATAGTCTCGCTGACAGGCGAGCTGGTCCGCGCTCAAATGAAAGCCAAGCGCGTCAAGGACACCCATGAAATTCGCAAAGTGATCCGCAAGGCGGACATGAACGACATCACGGCTTGGCAAGCCGCCCGCAACCGAGAAGACGAGACCCTGTCCAAAGCCCGATCCGTCGTGGCCGAACACAAATTGGACATGAAGCTCGGGGATGTGGAATTCCAAGGCGACGGCACCAAGTGCACGTTTTACTACACCGCAGAACAGCGTGTAGACTTCAGGGAACTCGTGCGCGCCCTGGCTTCTGAATTCAAGGTCCGCATCGAAATGCGCCAAATTGGCGCCCGCCAAGAATCGGCACGCCTCGGGGGAATTGGGGTGTGTGGACGTGAGTTGTGCTGCTCCACCTGGCTGACAGACTTCCGCAGTGTCTCTACAGGAGCTGCGCGTTATCAGCAGCTTTCGCTGAACCCCCAGAAGCTGGCTGGCCAATGTGGCAAGCTCAAGTGTTGCTTGAATTTCGAGTTGGACCAATACAAGGAGGCGGTGGCCAAGTTCCCTCCGCCCAGCACCAAGTTGATGACCCGCAAAGGCAAGGCGGGCCATTTTAAGACCGACATTTTCGGAGGTCGCATGTGGTTCCAGTACTTCGATGACCCCGGAACTTCTCCGGTTCCCATTGATTTGGAGGATGTCCGCAACATCATGGACATGAATGCCCGCGGCGAGAAGCCGGACGACCTCCAAAAGTTCGCCATCCAAGAGGAAGCGGCTCCAGAAGATGCCCTTTACGGAGATGTGGTCGGCCAAGACGACGTCAACCGTTTCGACAACAAGGGCCGCCAAAGGAGCAAAGGTGGTCGGGGCCGCAGCAACCGCGGAAAGGGGCCATCTCAAGGAGCCTCAGGCGGCCAATCACCCTCCAATCAAAACGGAGGGGGCAAACGCCGAAACAAGCGCCGTAAGGGAAAGGGCCCTGCACCAAAGGCATGAAGAGCGTCCTAAATCCTGTCGTTTGCGTCCTCACTGCGGTGCTGGTGTGGACAGGATGTGGCCCGGGGCCCGTTGCTTCCGATACCGCTTTGGTTGATCCGGCAGGATGGTCTTCCAATGACACGCTCCAGTTGACGTTTGACGTGAACGAGCCTGAGCACCGGCACGACCTGCAAATAGGACTGCGCCACAACAACGCATACCCCTTTTCGAACCTCTACTTGTTTGTGCGGCTGACCTACCCCAATGGCCGAACATTGACAGACACCTTGTCCTGTCCATTGGCGGGGCCAGATGGCCGTTGGTATGGGACCGGGGGGGAGTGGGTAGACCACCGAATCGGCTACAAAAAAGGCGTGGCATTTCCATTGGAAGGCCGCTACACCTTGGACATTGTTCACGCCATGCGCCGCGATCCGCTGCCCGGCCTGAGCGACATCAGGTTTGCCCTGTTCGACCGCTCAGCACAGGAGTGACGGCGGTGGCTCTTTAATCTTTTGTGGGGAGTGGTGAGGGGTCAGCATTGGACACCGCGTTGCCGGCGTCTTCCCAACCATAAAACCCATTGCGCAGGTTGTACAACTCGCGGAAACCCGCTTTTGCGAGCAGTTTCATGGCGTCTTCGCTGCGCCCGCCTGCTGCGCAATACAAAGCGATGGGCCGGTCCTTGGGCAAGGCTTCCGCACGCAGTTTAAAGTCGTCCTCGAGGAAGTCCAGCAGGCAAGCGCCTTCGATGTGCCCCGCGTCCCATTCTTTGTCCGTGCGCACATCGATGAGCAAAAGGTCGGTGCGCTGGGCCATCATATCGATGAGCTCCGTATCGCTAATGTCCCGCGCCACAGGTCCATTTTGATCCGCCATGGCGCTTGTGGAACCTTCGGGTTGTCCATTCGAAGAACAGCCTGCACCTTCTATCGAGACCAGGGCCAAGAAGGCCATCAATAGAATGGAATGGAGAGAAAAAGCGGAACGGAATGGAGCCATGCGCCAAAACTAAGGTCTTGTGCGTTTATTCCCCGGAAACGGCATGCAGCGGATAGATTTGTTGCAGCCAACGACACTTGGACTTAACTTGTGATGCCTGCAAGCATATGTTGAATATACCCCCCTCCCTCAAGCCTTTGGTGGCCTTGATCATGCCCATTTTCATGGGACTGACTTTAAATGCCCAAGTGCCACTTCCCTGCGGTCAACCAGAGGCGCAAGCCGCCTTTGACGCTGTCCATTCAGGTGCCGCCGAAGCACGCGATGCCGCAGAACGGTCTACCCGAGAAGCAGCTCAAGCGCTGCTCCAAAGGGGCGCACAGGACGACGAGGTCTATATCATTCCTGTCGTCTTTCATGTGATCCATGACAACGGAGAAGAGAACATCAGCGATGCGCAAATCCTAGACGCCATGGAAATCCTGAATGCGGATTTTCGGAAGCTCAATGCAGACACCGGACAAATCGTCGCCGGTTTTGTGGACATCGCCGCTGACATTGATGTGGAGTTCAAATTGGCCAAACGCGACCCTTCGGGCAACTGCCATTCGGGGATCAACAGGGTGCAAGATGAGTTGACCTACGAAGGGAACAACCAGATGAAGCAGCTGATTCACTGGCCCCGCGACAGTTACATGAACGTCTATGTCGCTGCCAGCGCTGCTGGGGCAGCGGGTTATACGAATTACCCCTCGGATTGGGGGGCCAACACCGATGGCATCGTGTTGAAGCACGATTATGTGGGCAGCATTGGAACAAGCAACGCCTACCGCAGCCGCACCTTGACGCACGAGTGCGGCCACTGGCTCAACCTTCCCCACACATGGGGGAGCTCCAACAACCCCAATGAGGAGGACAATTGCGACATCGACGACGGTGTGGAAGACACGCCGCTCTGTCTGGGCAGTCCCGTTGGATTTTGTGACGTTGAACGCACCACCTGCGGCAACTTGGACAACGTTCAGAACTACATGGAGTACAGCTATTGCAGCCGGATGTACACCATGGGACAGCGCGCACGGATGCGCGCAGCGCTCAACAGCAGCTTGGCAGACCGCGATGAATTGTGGTCTCCCCAAAACATAGAGGACACGGGTGTGCTCGAGGAGGAGCTGTTGTGCCGCGCAGACTTTACAACGGACCGCGACGAAGTATGCCTCGGCAACCCAGTTCAGTTCACCGATGCGAGCTTTTTTGGCATCACAGAATGGTCTTGGGATTTTGGGGATGGGACTTCCTTGGAGGGCACCTCCGAATCGGAGCAGAACCCCTCGCATGTCTATGGAGAGGCTGGAGAATTCGAGGTGTATTTGACCGTGTCGAATGGGTCGGGTTCTGTCACCTCTATGGATCCGATGGTGATCCGTGTGCTGGACAATGGCATGCTTTCTTCGCCACTCACGGAAGGGTTTGAGTCTGGCTCAGGCCCTTGGAGTGAAGGCCAATGGGAAGTACAAACGGTCAGTGGCCAACCCTGGCAGATTCGCGAGACCACGGGCTATTCAGGGGAGCGTTCGCTGTACGTGCGGAACCGCCAAAACGAAGGCGGAGAAATCACACGCACAACATCGACCACCTACGATGCGTCCGGCATGGCAAGCATTTTCATCTCCTATAAATACGCCTACAGCCACCGGACCACGGGAGAAACGGACGACCGGCTCAAGCTGCAGGTGAGCAAAGATTGCGGGGACACTTGGAATACCCGCCAATTCCACCGGGGCATCATCGATTTGCCCACGGCCGAAGACCATGGAGGAAACTTCTATCCTTCGGGGACATCCGAATGGACCGGACACATTGAAGAAGTCACCAATGAAATTTACATGGTGCCCAACCTGAGGGTTCGTTTTGAGTTTGAATCCAAAGGCGGAAACAACGTCTTCCTAGATGACATCAACATCTATGGGGTGGATTCGCTCGGCAACGTTCAGTCGTTGGTGGAAGGCCTCTCTTCAGAAAGCCTCGCCCTAGACGTGTTTCCCAACCCCAGTGAGGGCAACGCTACGGTGGCGGCCTTTTGGCAGGGCAGTGACGCCGTCTTGAGTGTGCGCGACGCTGCCGGCAGGCTTGTCTATCAGGAAAAATTGCTTGGGAATGGCGGTCGCCGCGTTTCACTCGCTGGTCTGGCTCCCGGTGTTCATTTCATTGGGCTGAATTCAGGAAACCGGCAGACCGTGCAGCGCCTTTTGGTGCTGCGCTGATCGCCGGCTTCCTTCCTTCTTATGAGGGCTCATCGCAGCCCAAATCAATTGAAGACTGTGGGTCGCTGTTCGGAAAACACTGGCCACTCACTGTATTGTTGGGCACATAACGGTGCAGTCCCGGATCATACAGGGCTTCTTGCAGAAAATGAAGAAGGCTGTTTTTCTGGTCTTCTGTGATGTCAACGGCATCGTAGTCATGGGACAAGTAGGGGGTGACTTCTGGCTTGGCGGACATTCCAGCAAGCTTGTAGTCTACGACTTCTGACAAGCTGTAAAAGGTCCCGCCGTGGCCATAGAAACGGCCATCCTTGAGGTTGTAGAGTTGGGGGGTTTTAAAGGCATACTTGTCGCCGTCCTCTCCCGTGAATCCTCC
>JAKMCX010000170.1 GCA_022428285.1 Flavobacteriales bacterium | reverse complement strand
GCACCCCTCAAAAAAAGAGGCCCATCATGTACGCCATCGTAGAAATTGCAGGGCACCAGTATAAGGTACAGCAAGATCAACGGCTCTATGTGAACCGTCTGAAGCACGATGAGGGCGCAAAGGTCAGTTTTGACCGTGTGCTCCTCGTGGATGACGGCTCCAAAGTTTCCGTTGGCGCCCCCGCAGTCCAAGGCGCAGCCGTGAATGCCACGGTTGACCGCCATTTAAAAGGTGACAAAGTGCTCGTCTTCAAAAAGAAGCGACGCAAGGGTTACCAAAAGTTGAACGGCTTCCGGCCCTCCTTGACCGAGTTGGTCATCACCGGCATTGCCCTCGGAGGCAAAGCCAAAAAGGCCACTGCCAAGAAAGCAGCAGCCACAGGTGAAGAGGCGGCTCCAAAGGCTGCAGAACAGACTGAAGAATAAGTAAACCCCGGAACCATGGCTCACAAAAAGGCGGCGGCCTCGACCAAGAACGGCCGCGAATCGGAAAGCAAACGACTGGGCGTCAAAATTTATGGCGGCCAGATCTGCATCGCGGGCAACATTCTTGTTCGCCAGCGCGGCACCCAACACAACCCAGGACTGAACGTCGGAATCGGCAAGGACCACACACTGTACGCCCTCACAGACGGCGTCGTGGAGTTCCGCCGGCGCAAGAACAACAAGAGCTTTGTCTCTGTCGTTCCAGCTGCAGAAGCCTGACCCCAGACCTTACCCAACGCCCAACAAGGGCAAATGACGGTGCCCTCATCCTGCAAAGGAGGGGGCACCGTTGTATTTTTACAAGCCATGCTGACCCTTCAGGTTCTCCGCAACGACCGCGACGCCCTCGCCCAGGCCTTGGCCAAGCGCGGCATTGACGCTGCCCCCATGCTCGACCGCATCCTCTCTTTGGATGAGGAACGGCGCCACACCCAAAAAGAGGTCGACGACCTCAAGGCCCAACAAAACGCCGCCAGCCGGGAAATCGGTGAGCTGTTCAAGTCCGGAAAAAAGGACGAAGCCGAACAGCGCCGGGCCGACATGGGTGCCCTCAAAGAGAAGATCCACGCCCTCGACGAGCAGCAAAAAGCCCTGATTGAACAACAGGAGTCAGCCCTGCTCGAACTGCCCAACCGCCCGCACGATAGTGTGCCCGCTGGTCAGAGCGATGCCGACAACGAGGTGGTCTCCGAAGAAGGCGCCAGGCCCGAGCTTGGAGACGCTGCTGTGCCGCATTGGGAATTGGCAGACCGGTACAAGTTGATTGACTTTGAAGCCGGCGTCAAAATCACCGGTGCTGGATTTCCTGTTTACCGCGGCAAAGGCGCGAAGCTCCAACGTGCCCTCATCCAGTTTTTTCTGGACCGCGCCGATCAAGCAGGCTACGAAGAGTTCATCCCTCCCCACCTTGTCAATCCCGACTCCGCGCGGGGCACCGGTCAACTGCCGGACAAAGAAGGGCAGATGTACCACTGTGCAGACGACGACCTTTATTTGATTCCAACGGCAGAGGTTCCACTGACCAACCTCTTCCGCGGAAACCTGCTGAGCGCCGAGGAACTGCCCGTGCAGTTGTGCGGCTATACCCCTTGCTTTCGCAGGGAGGCTGGATCCTATGGCAAGGATGTGCGCGGTCTCAACCGCCTTCACCAGTTCGACAAGGTTGAAATTGTCCGCTTCGAAAAGCCCGAAAACAGTTACGCCGCTCTAGAAGGCATGGTAGAACATGTGCGCGGCCTGTTGCGCGACCTCGAGCTGCCTTTCCGGACCCTGCGCCTCTGCGGTGGTGACCTGGGCTTTACCGCAGCGCTGACTTTTGATCTCGAAGTCTGGTCGGGTGCCCAAGGCCGTTGGCTGGAGGTCTCCAGCGTTTCAAATTTCGAAACCTTCCAGGCCAACCGCCTTCACTGCCGCTACCGCAATAGCGAAGGCAAACCTCAGTTGGTCCACACTTTGAATGGCAGTGCACTCGCGCTTCCTCGGATTGTCGCAGCGCTGCTCGAAAACCACCAAACGCCCGAAGGCATTCGCATCCCCGCCGCCCTCCAACCGTACACAGGGTTCACCACGATTTCATGACGCAGTCGGCACTGACATCCCCCCGCACCCTGATGTGGTGTCTGATGGTCTTGGTCACCGGCCTCAGTTCCTGTGGTCCAAAGCCAGGCGTCGAACACCTCGATGCACTCCAACGCACCCTCGCAGCCCTGGACAGCACGGAGTCCATCTACCGCAAAGCACCCCTCGAGTCTGCAGCACCCGCCTTTGCAAAGGCCGACAGCGCACTGATGGCCATCGAGGCCCAAATGGTGGGCCTGATCGTCAACTTGGAACAAGGCAAGCCGTTCAACACACTCGACGAGCGCCGCCGCATGCTGCGCCGCCAACCCGGCCGGCAACGCAGGATCGAACAAGAACTGGACCGCACACGCCGACAAATCGGCCACCTCATCGAAGCCATCGTAGACGGAGCAACAGTCGATGCCGAAGGCACCCCCATCGACACTGCATACCTCAACAAATCCGCTGGTGATGAACTGCGCATCGCGGGCCACCTCATCGAAGAAATGGGCATCGCCCTCAAGTTTTTGGAGCGCGGCACCCTCGACCTCGACGGGGTGATCCAAGCCGCAGATTCTGCAGCGCGCGCATTGACCACCATACCTGCCCAACCTTGATCTCACTCCGGACATACCTCATGGGCACAGTCCTGGGCTGCATGCTGGGCCTCGGCTCCTTCGCTGCTTCTGCACAAGGCGACCTGGAACTCGCAACGTACTACTACAACAGTGGTGCCTTCGAACAGGCCAAGTTGTACCTCGACAACCTCTGGAAAAAAGACCCCTCGGTCTACGAGATGTACCTGAACACGTTGCTCGAACTGGAGGCCTACGACGAGGCTGAGCAAATCGTGAAGTCCCGCCTCAAAAAGAGCCGCGACAAAAGCATGGCCCAGGTCGACCTGGGTTCCCTTTACCTCAAAATCGGACAAAACGAATCCGCCCAAGAGGCCTTTGAAAAGGCCCTCGATGAACTTCCCGCGGGTCGCGGACCCACCAAGCGCTTGGCCGAAGCATTCATCAAGCTGGACCAACTCGACCTCGCATTGGCTGCCTACCAAAGGGCCATGGCCAACTCCAAAGACGGGTATGGCTACCACTACGAATTGGCAAACCTCCAAGGACTCAGGGGCGATTACGAAGGCATGGTTTCCAGCTTCATGGAACTGCTCCACGAGCGTCCCAACTATCTGCGCACCGTCCAAAACAGCTTCAACCGCAACTTGCGGGTTTCCGACGATGCCCGCCAAGCCGACATGGTCAGGCGCCAGGTGCTCAAAGCATCACAAGAGCGGCCAAAGGAAACGGTGTACCTGGAGCTGCTCGTTTGGGTGTTCAACCAACAGCGCGACTTTTACAGCGCCATGTCCCATGTCAAGGCACTGGACCAGCGCAAGGGTGAAGACGGGAAACGGCTCATGGACCTCGCCGAAGTCGCCGCCAAAAACGGGGACCTCGAAACGGCCTACGAGTGTTATTCCTTGGTCGCCGCAAAAGGGCCTGCATCTGCCCGATACGACGCTGCGCGACAAGCCATGCTCAAGGTGCGCACAGAGCAGGTCACGCAAAGCTTTCCCCTCGACACCGCGGCCGCCGAAGTGCTCGCCGCGCAATACCGCACCGCGCTACAAGACCTGGGGGAAACACCAGGAACCAGCGGCATCATGTCGGACTGGGCAGAGCTCATGGCCTTTCACCTCAACCAGCCTGCTGAGGCCGAAGCCATTCTCGAGCGGACCGTCAACATGCCCGGCCTAGAACTGGAAGCGCGCAACGAGGCCAAGCTCATGCTGGGCGATGTCCTGGTGTTTCAAGACGATGTTTGGACGGCATCCTTGCTGTTTAGCCAAGTGGACCTGGACCACAAAGAAGGCCTCTTGGGCCAGCAGGCCAAATACCGCAATGCGAGGGTGAGTTACTTCACCGGTGACTTCAACTGGGCTCAAGCACAATTGGACATCCTCAAGGCCAGCACATCCAAGCTCATTTCCAATGACGCGATTGACCTGAGCCTGCTCATCACAGACAACTTCAACATGGATACGCTCACGGCGCCTATGGAGATGTTTGCCCGGGCGGATTTGCTGCGCTACCGGAACCAACTCGACCAAGCGCTGGCCACTTTGGACACCTTGGTCATGACCTACCCCATGCACCCGCTTGAGGACGAGGCCCTGTTGATCCGGGCCGAGATTGCTCTGCAGCGTGGGCAATTCGACACCGCCATTGGCCACTACGAGGAAATCATGGAGCTGCACTTCATGGACATTCTGGCCGACGATGCGCTGTTTGGCATTGCTGACCTGCATGAAACCCAACTCGGCGCACCAGATGTAGCACAGGGACTCTACGAGCGCTTGCTCAATGAATTCCCGGGCAGCCTCTATGCGGTTGAAGCCCGAAAAAGGTTCCGGCGCTTGCGCGGAGACATCCTCGAATAAACCACGCGCCCTTGAACAGGGCACTCGGGTTCAACCTTTGGCTACCAAACGAACGCCACTCAGGACGACGCCCCCAAAAAATACGTGGGGCCATCCGAGCCACTCCCCGTCCATCCACCCCCAAAACAGGGCAAACAGCGGAATGACATAGGTCACGGAGCTGGCAAACAAGACATCCGTTTTCTTGATGAGCGCGTTGAACAGCATCAACGCTGCCGCGGTCCCAAACCAAGCAAGAACGACCACAGCCAGCATGGATGGTTGGGCATCGGGATGATGCGCCACGGCACCTACCCCTCCGCTCAGGACAAATCCAAGCCCGGCAGGAATTGCCGTCATAGACAAGGCCAAGGCGCTGATGCCAATGGCTGGAACGTGGGAAAGCCTATTGCGCACCACATTGATGCTCAATCCATAACAAGCTGTCGCCAAGACCAACATTCCGGCTGACCCCCAATGCACGTCGCCCGAAGCATCTTTGAGCGACATCAGTCCCAAGGCACCAACAAAACCCAACAGCAGTCCTGCGACCTGCTTGCGCCGCACCTGGGTTCCATAGAGTCCCACCGCCAGCACCAGCGTCCAAAGCGGGCTCAACGCATTGAGCATTCCCGCAACGGCACTGGGCAATTGCTCTTGGGCCCAGGCGAACAGCACCGCAGGAACCAAGCTGCCTATGAATCCATTGATCGCCAAGGCACCCCAAGTCAAACGGTCCAACCCCCGCACATACCTGATCGCCAAAGGCGCCATCACCAATCCTGCCAGGCAAATGCGGAGCAAACCCAACTGCACCCCGCTCATGACAGGACGGCCACCAGCAGACCACCCAAACAAGCCAATCTTCATGAGGATGAACGAACTGCCCCAAACGGCAGCCAGCAGAAGCAAGAGCAGATAAGGCCACGCCCCATATTTGGTTTTCCGGTCGTTCATCGCGGTTGTTAACAGCCTTTGCCCCTCAATTGATGCAGCCCGGACTTAAATTTGATTGCGAATATCGACGGCATGCGTTCTTTCCCCACTTCACCGGCAGTTTGGTCCAAGACATCACACACTTGGGTGTTGGCGCTCAGCGCTTTGCTCATTGGGGGATGCAGCGAATGTGACGTTGACATCGTCCACTCAGACCGAGCGGGCCATTCCGAAGAGACCGTGGCCCAGCTTGCGATTTCTGGTATGATGTGCGAGATCGCTTGTGTGTCCAAGGTGCGCAAAGAGCTCTACGACGTCCAGGGCGTTGCCCACGCCGACATCCACTTCGACAAGGATCTGTCTGTAGACACTGCATTTGTGGCCTATGATCCCGCCCTTGTGCAACCGGAAGACCTGATCGCAACGGTACAAGAGATTGGCGATGGATTGTACGCAGTGCAATCGGCGGAAGTGATACACTACGCGCCTGAATCACACCGGTGAACGTTTCCCCCTCTGACCGCTCTGCGCATTGGATAAGGCGCACCGCACGCGTCGCATTTGTGTCGGCCTACCTCGTCGTCCTCGCAGGTAGCATCGTTCGCATGACCGGCTCCGGCATGGGCTGCCCAGACTGGCCCCAGTGCTTTGGTTTGACCATCCCCCCCACCCATGAGGCACAGGTGCGTTGGCAGCCCGAAGCAGAATATGGAGCAGGACGCATGATCCTGGAACACGATTCCCTGTGGACGGCTCCCGCTGACCACCTTTCAGGCACTTCATTCGATGCAGACCGCAGCAGTGGGTTGTGGCAGCATTACACCCGTCACGACTACGCCCACTTCAACCCCTTCCACACTTGGGTGGAGTTCATCAACCGCCTCCTTGGCGCCTTTGCTGGACTGCCGGCACTGTTGCTCGTGGCCCTGACCGCATTGCTCGGGTTCAGACATGGCCAATGGCGCCCCCTGCTCCCCGCTTTGGGCGCTCTGCTGGCATTGGGCTTTGTCGCCTGGCTGGGCAAAAAAGTCGTAGACGGCAATCTCATCCCTGGCTCCATCACCTTGCACATGATGGGCGCACTCGCCATACTTGGTTTGCAACTGGCTGTGCTCAAGGCTTCCGGTGCTGCAGCTCCCCGCCTGCACAGTTCGTCCAAAACGTGGATCGCCATCGCGGTCTTGATCACTGTGGCCCAACTCGTTTTTGGGACACAAGTGCGCGAAGCTGTAGACCATCTCGTTCACGAAGGTGTAGCGCGTTCAGAGTGGCTCGAACGCCTTCCCGATTGGTGGAAGGGACACCGCACTGCATTTTGGGCGGTCCTCGCCGTACATGGCGCATGGCTCTGGCCCGGCATCAAATCCGGCCGGCCCACACCTTGGGAATGGGCTGTTATCGGACTTCTGGCCGCACAATTCATCACTGGACTGGCCTTTGGAATGCTGGGCATGCCCGCAGCAGCCCAGCCCATTCACTTGATCTTGGCCGTTGGCCTCGTCCTCACCGACGGGTGGCTCCTCGGTGCAAAGCCACTTCGGTAAATCCGACGGTCAAGGCCCACTGGGCCACGATGTAAGTGCCCATCACCCAAAAGTGCCCATTGGGAATGGGGGCTTCTCCAAAGCGTCCAAAAGCCAAGATCAGGTCACTCGCCAAGAAGGCCGTCGTGCCAAGTCTCAACAACAAGACGCCGGGTCCAGAGGCCAGTCGCCAAGCCGCGTAAGCCATCGCCGTGATGACAAAGGCATACACCATAACGGCAGGTGCCAAATCCCCAGCAGGCTCCCATAGGCTGTGCGCTACAACGGGAAGCAGGCCACACAAAAGGGCCCCTGCAATGATTTGAACCCGGCGAGGAGACCACCCCCAATCATGGGTGAACAAGTGCCGAAAGGACAGCAGGAACATCACATGTCCCGCCAAGAAGCTCACTAGGCCAATGAGGAAGGCCGTTTCTCCGGAAAAGGTCAAGGTGACATCACCAATCCAGCACAGACCCATGGCCGTCAATATTCGGTTGCGCAAAACCCGGTCCTCGGACCGATTGGACAAAGCCAAACCAAACCGAAGAGCGAGCAAAGGAAGGATCAATCCCTTGGCGCAATCGTGGACCCCTTTCCATTCCTTGGGCATCCACTCTGACGCGCCTCCCGGAAGCTCCTTCAATCCAAACCCCGCAGCCACAAACAAAGCGATCACTACTGTCACCAAAGCAGCATCCAAAGACCGGTCTGCACGCATGGTGGGTTCAAGGCTGGGGCCATACTTCATGAGCCGAAGTTGCGTAAAAAAAATGGAGGGCAAACCCCGTTGGGAATGCCCTCCTTCAATGAACCAAACCAATTGTTCAATTGAAATAACTGTAGCTCACATCATTCGCAGATCTGGCCGTAGTAACCGAGGATGAACAGGAGGTCGGGAGCACCGACAACGCCATCATCGTTCGTATCGTAATCACCGCAATCCTGCAGGCATCCGTAATATCCAAGGATATCCAAGATGTCCGTTGTGGAAACAAGGCCATCGCCATTCACGTCTCCAGGACAAGGTGTGTTGTTCTCAGGCTGGTGGAAACCCTGCGTGAGGTACTGATCTGGGATGCTAACCGTTCCAGTGATGGATTGGCCGATCGTTCCGTTGAGGTCGAGGCCGTCCGCCGTTCCAGCATGAAAGCCGGAAGTGATGGCGTGGCGCCCGAGAACCGCCTGGGCGGAAACCTCAGTGGTGAACAACCCGCACCCGGCGAGCAGCATGACAAGGAATAAGATTCGCTTCATGGTTGTGCTGTCTATTGGGTGAATTCGGGTTCCTAAATCAGAGCTTCACGAAGACAGACAAACCGGAAGCGATACCGTCGATGCTCAGCTGAGGCACCACCACTCCGGCGCGTGCAGTCATGGTAAGCATGTTGGCGCGCGTCAGCGTGAAGCTGATTTCCGTAGTGCTGTTAACAGTCTCGGTGACTTCAAATTCAGCACCGTCGAGGTGGAGCTTGATTGTACCAGCAGCAAGGTTGGCACCTGTCACCGTGATGGTCACCGTTCCAGCTCCGTCGCTCGTCAGGTCTGCACCCATGTCCTCATAAACACTACTCAAGTAGCTATAGGCCTGAGGCATGTCATGCGTGTGGGAGTCAATTTCGGTATCCACATAGCTCTTGTTCGCAGCAGCGAGGCCAAACGAAGGCGTAGGAACCGTCAAGGTCGTACTGACACTCATGGTTGAAACATCTACGCTGGTCAAGCTGGTCGCGCCTGTCACCTGAAGGGCTCCAGCCACGATGGTACCATTGGTCATCACCAGGTCTCCGGAAGTAGTGATACCTCCAGAAGCAGCATCAACGCTGAACTTAGAAGCTCCAGCAGAACCTACACGGAGGTTGCCATCCGAACCAAGGGTGCTGTCGAACTGACCGGCACCAGTTACGTCGAGCGTACCGCCAACAGCAGCATTGCCCGTCGTAGTAGCTGAGGCGAAGGTCACAGCATCTGTGGTGGCCACAGACTGACCGATCGCCACTGCACCATTTGTGATGGTCACACCTGTGCCTCCCGTGAAGTGAGCGCGTGCATCGGCAGCGCTTGGCCCTGTATAAGTCATCACACCAGTAGTGCTATTGTAGCTGAAGCTACCGTCGCCTCCTGCATCCGTAGCGCTTGCAGCAGCGCGGCTGCGGGCGTCCGTGAAGTACAAATTGGTGGAGCCTTCACTCAGGTCGTCCGTATCGTGGTTGCTCATGTCGCTGACTTGACCCGTCACGTTGCCCTGAATGGCGCTGCTAAAGGTCTTCGTGCCTGCGATGGTCTCGTCGCCAGTGTTCATCACGGCACCTGCAGCGGCCACGTTGGCGGCGTCTGTGACGTCAGCACTGTTCTCTACGCTGCTCAACAACGTGCGCTCAGCTGAGGTGATGATCGCACCGCTACCAGCACTTGACACATCGCTGTGCGTGGTCACCAAACCATCCGCACTCACCTTGGCCGTGTTGGCCACAACTGAAGTGTTGTTGGTCACCTCAGCA
>JAKMCX010000152.1 GCA_022428285.1 Flavobacteriales bacterium | reverse complement strand
ACGGTGAACATCATCACCAGGGCGAGGGCAGCGAGGGGGATTGTTTTAATCGCAGTCATGGCGCTATTCATTACGTTCACTTTGCGTATTGGTTACGAACTGCAGCAATTGTTTCAGAAATCGCTTCCAAGGTCGCCTGGTCATACTTGACTTCTGGCCCGCCACTGATGACGACCATTCCGTCTTCGGCAGCTGAAGCTGCGGCGGCGTTTTCTGTGATGGTGACGCCGGCAAAAGCAGACTCCACTGGAGAAAGCGCCTCCATCATGCCGGTGAGGGCGGGTGTCGGGGCATAACTCCTGAGCAGACCCATGAGGTTTTCCAAAGTCATCTTTTGTTCTGCGATGCGCAGCTTCAGATCATCTGTGGAAGAGTTGAGGCTGCGGGTGCCGAGGTAAACGCCTTCGATCCATCCTCCTGCGGCCATCAAACCGCTCACTTCCTCCATGCCGTTCTCGCGAAAGCGGGCGTTGAGCGAATAGAAGGTGTCGGTTACAATGTCCACGAGCGAGTCGCGGATGTCGCGGTTGTTGTCGGCGCGGGCAATGAGGCCTGCGTTGATGATGTCTCCTACTCCCAGACCGTCACACAAGCGGCGGCAGGTGTTGAGGTAATCCACCGATTGCTGATTCTGATTGAAGATCACCGAATAGCTGAGGTCACCAGCGTAGATCCCCAGGTTCACAGATTGCAGCTCTGTGGTGTTGTATCCTGCAGCGTTCTCCAATGTGTGCAAGGCTCCGGAATCAAACCGAATGCCGCTCCGCTCCAACAGCATGGCTGTCTCAATGGGCGAAGGCACTGCGTGGAAGATTTGCTTGAAGGCCTTTTGACGGCGGGCGGGCATCATGCCCTCCTGGTCCATTGGTTCTTCACTGTTGGCCTTTGCTCCATCGGCGGCACCGTTGTCTGGAGCTTCGCCGCAGCCGACGAAGAACAACATCAGGGGAAGTGCTGTCCATTTCGCCAAGGGCATGGAAAGCGTGAATCGGTCGTTTTTGAGTTTCATGGAAAATCCAAGCGGGTTGTGAAGGCAAGTTGAATCTGCTACGGCAGGCGCCGAATGACTCTTTCGAAAGTTATCCTCTCTGTGAGGTGAATGCTGTCAGTGCCACAGTAAAAGCCCCGTCAGAATGGGCCGATGCTGGCAGCATTCAGGGTGGGGAGGGCTCAATGCGCCTCCAACCAATGGACCCCAGTCTCCACCTCAACTTCCAAGGGCACTGCCATTTCAACGGCACCTTCCATGTGCTCGCGCACCAAGGCAGTCAAGGCCTCGACCTCATCCTTGGGCACGTCAAACACCAGTTCGTCGTGCACTTGTAGGATCATGCGTGCGCTGAGGGACGCCGATTGAAGGGCTTCCTGAATGCGGACCATGGCCACCTTGATGATGTCCGCGGCAGAGCCTTGAATGGGAGCGTTGATGGCATTGCGCTCCGCAAAACCCCGCACCACTGCATTGGCAGAGGTGATGTCTGGAAGCCAGCGTTTGCGGCCCAAAATGGTCTCGACGTATCCCACCTCCTTGGCCCGATCTACGACCTCTGTTTGGTAGGCCTTGAGGTCTGCAAATTCCGAGAAGTAGGCCTCAATGATGGCCTTGGCCTCGCGGCGCGGGATTTTGAGGGTTTCGGCCAAACCAAAGGCGCCCTGGCCATACAATATGCCAAAGTTGACGGCCTTGGCTTGGCTCCGTTGGCCACGATCGACCTCTTCAGGGGCGATGCCGAAAACCTTGGCCGCCGTAGCCGTGTGGATGTCTGCGCCCTCATTGAACGCCTGGCACAGGCCACGGTCGCCGCTCAGGGCCGCCACAATGCGCAATTCTACTTGGCTGTAGTCTGCGGCCATCAATATGTGGTCGGCGTCGCGCGGAACAAACGCCTTGCGGATTTCTCGGCCGCGCGCTGTGCGGATGGGAATGTTTTGGAGGTTGGGATGGGTGCTGCTCAACCTTCCCGTCGCCGCCACTGCTTGCATGTACTGGGTGTGTACCCTTCCCGTTTCACCGTCAACCAACTCTGGCAACGGTCTGACATAGGTGGACAGCAGCTTGTTGAGTTGGCGGTATTCGAGTACCTCACCCACAATGGGATGGAGGTCCACGAGTTTCTGCAGGACTTCCTCGCCTGTAGCGTATTGACCTGTCTTGGTTTTCTTGGCCTTCTCTGTGATCGCGAGGTGATCAAACAAGACCTCGCCCAGCTGGCGGGGTGAGTCTATGGAGAAAGGCACGCCCGCATGGGCTTGAATGGAGTCTGTGAGTTTCCTGAGGTCTTCCTGAAGCCCCTCCGCCATGGCGTTGAGCGCATCGGTGTCCAAGCGCACACCCTCCAATTCCATGTCAGCCAATACAGGAACCAATGGCATTTCAATGGTGTCCAAAATCCGCCTCTCAGGGGAATCCTTGCCCAGTTTTTCTTCGAAAACGTCGGCCAACCTCAAGGTAATGTCGGCATCCTCACAGGCGTAATTGCAGACCTGCTCCGGCGGAATGTCCGCCATGGTCTTCTGATTCTTGCCCTTTTTGCCCAGCAAATCGGTGATGGGAATGGTCTTGTAGCCCAGCTCAACCTCGGCCAGGTAATCCATGCCATGCTTCAAGTCTGGCTGGAGGACATAGTGGGCCAGCATCGTGTCAAACACTGTGCAATCGACTTGCGCCCCCGCGCCCCGCATGATTTTGAGGTCGTACTTCCAATTTTGGGCGATCAGCAGTTTGGATGCGTCCTGCAGAACAGGGGCAAACTCCGCCAACAAAGCGGTCACGCTGCTGTCCTCTCGCTGCGGCTTAGAAGGGTCTCCCAAAGGAACGGGGACATACCAACCCGTGCCCGGTTTGGTGCAAAAGCTCATGCCCACAATGCGGGCTGTCCGAGCGTCCAACCCTGTGGTTTCTGTGTCGAAGGCAAAACGAGGAGCCGCTGCCAATTCTGCCAACAACCCGGTCCTCAATTCCTCGGTGTCCGCCAAACGGTAATCCACAGCTTCGGCATCAAACCGATCGAGTCCGCCTTCTGCTTCTTCCGATTCTGTGCCTCCTCCTCCAAACAGCCCCATTTGTCCGCCGCTGTCATCCGCAGCGGCAGCGGTGGCTGATTTGGCCGATGGCCCGGCAGATTCGGTGACTGCAGCATTGCCCAAAATGCGCCGGGCGAGGGTCCTAAACTCCAGCTCTTCGAACAGGGGGTTCAGTTTTTCTGCGTCCGGACTTTCAACGGCCATGTCGTCGAAATCGGGGGTGTAGTTGATGTCCGTGACGATGGTCGCGAGGTGCTTGGAGAGCAGGGCTTGCTCTCGAAAATTCTCCAGGTTTTCCTTTTGCTTGCCCTTCAAGTCGGCCGTCGCGTCCAATAAGATTTCCATGGAGCCGTACTTGTTGAGCAACTTGGCGGCCGTCTTTGGCCCTATTCCAGGCACCCCTGGAATGTTGTCCGCAGAGTCGCCCATCAGACCCAAGAGGTCGATCACCTGCAACGGATCGTCAATGCCAAACCGCTCGCATACTTCTGCCGGACCCCACACTTGGGCTGGATTGCCCTGTCGGCCTGGACGGTACATGCGCACTTTTTCGGTCACCAGCTGGGCATAGTCCTTGTCGGGCGTCATCATATAGACATCGAACCCCTCTTTCTCTGCCAAAACCGAGAGGTACCCAATCATGTCATCCGCCTCAAAGCCAGGCTCGGTGATCGTGGGAATGCGCATCGCCTCTGCCATGGCATACACGTGCGGAATGCTCGCCCTAATGTCCTCGGGGGTTTCGTCACGGTTCGCCTTGTATGCTGGGAATTCCTCGTGCCTGAACGTCGGGCCTGGAGGGTCAAATACGATGGCCAAATGGGTGGGCTTCTCGTTTTTGAGGATGTCCAGCATCGCGGTTGTGAAGCCGAATACGGCACTGGTGTTGGCGCCCTTGCTGTTGATGCGGGGATTGCGGATGAAGGCATAGTATGCCCTGAAAATCAAGGCAAAGGCATCGATCAGGAAGAGCTTCTTTTCGGATTCAGCGGTCAACATGGCTCCGCCAAATTACCTCGGGTATTCCGGGGAACCGCGCTGTTTAACCCCGCTTCTCAGCGCGACTTGTACACGGGAACGGTGCTGCACGGTTCGCCAAACATCAGCGACTTGACCACAGGCTGCAGCCGTTCCACCAGACGCACCGCTGGTCCGGCCCCCGAATCCAGCCCACAGCCTTTGACCACCACGCGTTTTCCTCGGTAATCCTCGGGGTCGAGCTCTTCGGCAATGCGGGCCAATACGGCCGGCTTCAAGTCTTGAGGCGCACAAACGTGCACGCTGCTGGCGTGGCCGTGCAATGCGGCCGTGACCAACATCCACACCCATTCTGGTAAAATGGCATCTGCGCTGCAATGCACCGCCACGTCAGCCCCATCAAAAGCCGCGCTGTCCCAGTCCTTTAGCCAGGCGCGAAATTCCTGCTCGCGTATGGCCAAACCTTGCCACAAGTGCGGGGCTATATCGATGTCCCGCAGGGTTCTGCTGGACAGCAATGCCGAAAGGTCCAATTGGATGAGCCCACTTTCTTCTACGCGGTTCCGAATGGCATCTTCCATGAAACGAAGGTCGGAAGACCTGTGGAATGTCAGCAGGTGTCAGCCTGCCTTTTGGGCGCCGTTGTGTGCCACACCCACCAACTTGCGGGCGCTGGCAGCAATGTCGTCTACGTTGTATCCACACTCGGAATACAACTCAGGCTGCGTGCCGTGTTCGATCCAGCGGTCTGGAACACCCAACCTCACAATGCGGGCCATGTATCCCTGGTCCGCTGCGAACTCAAGCACTGCGCTTCCCATACCGCCTTGGATGCACCCATCCTCGACAGTAATGACTTTGTCAAACTTTCCAAACACCTCGTGCAGCATGGTTTCATCCAAAGGCTTCACGAACCGCATGTCGTACATGGCCGCCGAGATTCCGTCTGCTTCGAGCATTTCTGCGGCTTTCAAAGCATGGTTGCCGAGGTGGCCTATTCCCAGAATGGCCACATCCTCTCCGCTGCGCACCCTCCGGCCCGTGCCGACCTTGATCTTGCGCAGGGGGGTCTTCCATTCGGTCATCACACCTTTGCCCCTTGGGTAGCGGATGCTGAAGGGACCATGGTCGTCTGCCGAAGCGGTGTACATCAGGTTGCGCAGCTCCTCCTCGTTCATGGGCGCTGACACGATCATGTTGGGGATGCAACGCATGTATGCGAGGTCGAAAACTCCATGGTGGGTGGGGCCATCCGCGCCGGCCATGCCGCCGCGGTCCAAGCAGAATACAACGTGGAGGTTCTGCAATGCCACATCGTGCAGCACCTGGTCGTAGGCGCGTTGCATGAACGAGCTGTAGATGTTGCAAAAAGGAACCATCCCCTGCGTGGCCATGCCAGCAGAGAAGGTAACGGCATGCTGCTCTGCAATGCCCACGTCGAACGCGCGTTCGGGCATGGCTTCCATCATGAACTTGAGGGAACAACCCGTCGGCATGGCCGGCGTTACCCCCACGATGCGCTCGTCTTTTTCGGCGAGCTCAATGATGGTGTGTCCAAAGACATCTTGGTACTTCGGCGGCTCCGGTGATTTGGGAACCACTTTGATGATTTCTCCGGTCTCTTTGTTGAAGAGGCCCGGGGCGTGCCATTTGGTGGGACTGCCCGCCTCTGCTGGCGCATAGCCCTTGCCCTTCTTGGTGAGCAGGTGCAGCAATTTGGGGCCTGGGATGTCCTTGAGGTCGCGCAACACGTGTTCGACCTGTTCCACATCGTGGCCGTCAATCGGACCGAAATAACGGAAGTTCAAGGACTCGAACATGTTGGACTGCTGGAGCAGCGAACCCTTGACCATGTCACTCACCTTTGAGGCGATGGTCTGGGCGTCTGGGCCGAATTTGGACACCTTGCCCAGCAGTTGCCACACTTCGTCTTTGACGCGGTTGTAGGTGTGCGAGGTGGTGATGTCGGTCAGGTAGTCTTTGAGTGCCCCGACATTGGGGTCAATCGACATGCAATTGTCGTTGAGCACCACAATCATGTTGTTGTCCTGCCAGCCGCCGTGGTTGAGCCCTTCAAATGCCAAACCGGCGGTCATCGCACCATCGCCGATCACGGCAATGTGTTGGCGCAAGTCGCCTTTGATTTTGTTGGCCACAGACATGCCCAATGCGGCACTGATGCTTGTGGAGCTGTGTCCCACGCCAAAGGTGTCGTAACGGCTTTCGCTCCTCTTTGGGAAGCCACTCAGCCCCTTGTGGATGCGGTTGGTGTGAAACTGCTCCCGGCGGCCCGTTAGGATTTTGTGCCCGTAGGCTTGGTGGCCAACATCCCACACAATTTGGTCCTCCGGGGTATTGAAAACGTAGTGCAATGCCACGGTCAACTCGACCACACCAAGACTCGCTCCAAA
This sequence comes from Flavobacteriales bacterium, assembly GCA_022428285.1. Lineage (GTDB taxonomy): Bacteria > Bacteroidota > Bacteroidia > Flavobacteriales_D > Sanyastnellaceae > UBA8752. The sequence goes on along the minus strand of JAKMCX010000152.1, from coordinate 3,992 downwards.
GTGCCCGCCTTTCTCGCTGACCACGTCCACGATGTACTGTCGGAGCTCATCGCAGACCTGTGGCAGGTCCTCAACACCAAAATGCTCCCGCAAATCTTTGGGCTCCAGAATGCGACCCAAATGGGGTCCTGCTTTAAATGATGGTGGGTTGTCAGACATGGCTATTCCGGTCATTTCCGGAGACTGTATCAACAAACTTAACCCTTTCATGTTCCGCTCCGCGACCTAATCCGCCACGAAGTGCCTGTGAAATAGTGGGGTCAGACCGCCTCAACGGCAGCCGCCAAGGCCTCCAACATGGCCCGCCCATCGGTGTTGCCGAGGTCTTCACTGCAAGCGCGCTCGGGGTGGGGCATCATGCCAAAGACGTTGCCTTCGGCGTTGCAGACGCCGGCAATGTTCTCCACCGAGCCGTTGGGGTTGAATTCGTCGCCGATTCCGCCTTCTGGTCCGCAGTAGCGAAACAGAATTTGGTCTCCGTCCTCAATGGCGTCTAGGCCTGCATCGTCGATGGTGTAGTTCCCTTCACCATGGGCAATGGGGATGCACAACGGCCTGCCGTCTGGCAGCTTTGCCGTCATGGGGGCCATGAGCGATTCTGGCCTGAGCAAGACATTGCGGCAGATAAACTTCCGGTTGTCATTGTGCCTCAGTGCTCCAGGAAGCAGGCCTGCTTCACACAGAATCTGAAACCCGTTGCATACACCCAGAACGCGGCCACCGCGTTTGGCGTGGGCCATGACTTCCTCCATGATGGGGGAGAAACGCGCGATGGCTCCACTCCGGAGGTAATCTCCGTAGCTGAAGCCACCGGGCAAGACCACAAGGTCGACCCCTTTGAGGTCGCGGTCCTTGTGCCAGAGCCGCTCGACAGGGAAACCAAGTTCCGTGCCGAGGGCATATTCCATATCATGGTCGCAATTGGACCCGGGGAAGGTGATGACGCCGACTTTCACGCCAGCGAAGTTCGGGAATCCCCGCGTTATTTCGACCTCCGATTATTGGCCCAACCTCCAGGTCTTTTGCCGACCTGTTTGGGTCCCCCGCCAGTGAACCAGCGCAACCGACGGCATTTCCGCGGGGTCGAGCACCACAGGGTATCCAGGAGAACCTGCAGTCCTGTGGAGGATCCGGCCCGTCAGGTCGAAAACTTCCACTTCAAAAGCCTCGCGCGGATGGGTGATTTGCCAGCCCTGAGTGGTGCGTTCCATGGCCACAGCGAGCTGGGCTTCAGGGTTGCCTACAGAACTCACCGTTTCCACGGTCACGACCATCTGGTATGTGTCTGAGCAGTAATCGTTCCAAGCGTTGAGGCCGACCGTATACGATCCTGCTGCAGCATAAGCGTGGATGGGGTTTTCAGAAGAACTAGACCCCCCGTCGCCAAAATTCCATTGGTACGCATTTGCCCCCGTACTGGCATTGTCAAAGTACACCTCTGCTTCGCCATCGATGAGCGTCACCACCGCTTGATCCACCTCTATGCCCGCTTGGACTTGAGGCGCTTCAAGGACTTCCACATTGGCGGTGTCAGAACACCCTGCCCCATCTGTGATCACCGCTTCCAAAACACCTGCGGTCGGCACATCGATGGACGCGCCAAAGGCCCCGTGTGACCAAGCCACGGCGTAAGGTTCTTGCCCCCCTTCGATGTCCAAGGTGACCCCTCCGTGATCGTCGTAACATCCAATGTGGTCCAGCATCGCTTCAACATTGAAGTTGCCGATTCCAGCAGTGTCTGCTCCGACTTCTATTGTTTTTGAAATGTCGGCACACCCCTCTGTTATGGCCGTCACCGTGTAGGTTCCTGCGCCAACATTAGAAAAGGTGCCTCCCGTTGAATCTGCTGTAAACGTGCCCACAGCATCGCCGCTTGCATTGAACAGCGCGTACCCAACGGTCTGTTCTGGCCCTGCCACAAAAACAGTCCCGTCCAGCGCACTGGCACAGGCGGCTTCGGTGGAAGAGACCTCCACGTTTCCGCTGACCGTCAAGTTGAAGCGGTGCTCATCGAGGTGGGTGCTGACCAAGAAAGTGTACTCCAAATCAGCATCGACACCGCCTGACCAGCCTGTCTGAAGGTCCTCCAAAATGAGGCAGCGGCCTTCGGGCAATGAAGTCGCACGAATGGTCACCGAATCGCCATTCAGGCCCTTGACCCAAATCGGCAAAACCTGCGCATCCCCTTGGGTGCGGTTCACCGCCAGAGAGATGTCATCGTCGCTTTTAGAAAAGATGTCCAAGTGGTTCCTGCCACGGAAACCCGAAGGCAAGAATTCCGCATCCTCCAGCCGGTCATAAGAGGCGGAACCGGTTCCAAATTCAATGGCGCATTGATCGATGCGGTCCTCTACGCTCAATTGGAACGCCAAAACCTGAGCAGAAGTCCGTTCATGCTGGGCCTCCCATGTTTCCTTGTCCACCAAGGACTCCGCTCCGAAGTGCAACGTGGTGTTGGCGTCTGCAATGGTCCAAAAACCTGTGCCGGGTGCTACGACCCCCGTATTTCCAAAGGTGCCGAGCCCAGCCACCTGAACGATGTAGGTTTCCAGGCTGTCTACCCACTGGTAAGTGGCCCCCAACGCCCCTTCACCGGAGACGCCGACGGCATTCAAATCTGCAAAACCCGTCATCGGGTTGCTCAACAGGTTCCAACCTGCCCAATTGCTGTCCGCCTCTTTTGTCAATTCACATTCTGCATCTACGACGGCAGAACCCGTGAGCTCGAAATGGCTCACTCCTGCGCCCAATTTGAAATTCAATCCTGCGCTCGTCGGCATGATGTCCGATTCTACCAAGGTCAAATAACCTGACGTCGGTTCCAGCCATTGCTTCAAATACACCGCTCCAGGCATGTTCAACAACTGACCTGCATTGGCGCCATCAAGACCGGGTCCGGCGTGAAAAGTGTAGGTGCTTTCTTTTTCCCAATCGAAACGGCGCGTGACGTTTCCATCGATGGTACCGGCTTCATTTGTGATGCCGGAGATGCCCGAAAGAACCAACATGCCTCCAGTTTGAAGAATCGCGGTGTTGAGGTCGAGTTGTGCTGTGATGGTGACCGTATCGGTCAAACTCACCGAGGCTGTTCCGCAGTCCAACCGGGCCAAGGTGGCCGGGCCGCATGCGTGGTTCCCATCGCCCACCAGAGCGACCACACCCCGACCTTCGATCTCACCCAGAGATGCCAAGGACGCTGAAAGCTCCAGCCTCGACCCAGAAATCACATCCAAAACGGCCCCTTGTGCCACGGCCAAACTTTGGGCACGTGCAGTATCGACAGCATTCAATGCAACAGCATGTCCCGCTTGCAAGGAGACATCATTTGCAACAGTTGGGACACAAGCACAGTCCCAAGTGGTGGTCTCAAACCAACCGCCTGATTGAACAGAGGCAATGGGATCGCCCGCTGCATTTCCATTGGCTGGTTGCGCAAACAATACGATGGTGGGCACCATCAAAAGAGAAAGTAATGCGGTCTTCATGTGGGCACATACGCCCGAGAAGCCCTTGGGGTTACACTCTATGCGAAAACCGAATCGCCAGCAGACCAGCGGACAGCAAGACGAATACCAAGGGTGCCACCTTGGTCCACCGCTTGCCTGGCGGCATCAGCCATGGCCAAGTCCAAGCCGCCAAAAAAGCAACTGCGCCTGGAAACCCCGACAATGCTGGCGAGTGACCGCGGACCGATGACCACTGGGCCACTTCCAACAGGCCTATGACCGCTACGCCCAATACGCCAGCCCATTGGGTCAACTGGCGCGCAAAACGCTGTTGAGCGGTGGCCCGAACCAACGATTGCTGCCTGAAAACACCCCCCAAAACAGTAGGAACTGAGACCCAGATGGCTGCGCTCAACATGGCGGGATTCGCAGCGGGTCTCCAACCCCAAAAGACCCTGAGCTCACCTTCCATCAGCCAGATCACGGACCAAGTGAGCAATGCCGGTGCCGCCAATCCCAGCAAGACCGCCACGGACTCTTCTTCGC
>JAKMCX010000143.1 GCA_022428285.1 Flavobacteriales bacterium | reverse complement strand
GCGAAGACCCTGAGGGAATTTCAAATGTCCGAGTTGGAGGAGGTCGTCAAGGTGATGTCCAACAACATCAGCATCGCGGGCCAATACGAGGACTGGTCCAACCTCAACGAAGTATTCAAAAGCGCATCAAACAGGCCCAGCCTCGAGTTCTCGGCGCTCATCCTTGAGAGCGATGGAATTTCCGCATTGGTGGCCTCAAACCCGCCAAACATCAATCAAGCGACCATAGATGATGCCGCAGAGAGTCCGCTGTTGATTTCAGCGCCATTTGAAGGGGGGCAATTCAAGGGAACGGTTGTCATCCTCGGGTCAGAAGAGTTCACTCAAGCCGAAATCACGCGACTGAACACACCGCTACAAGTGGCCATGGCATTGATCCTCCTCGCCGTTGTCATCTTGTACTTCTTCCTGAGTTTCAGGGTGTCGAAGCCTTTGCGCAGAGTGAGAAACGTAGCCCAACAAATTGGAGCAGGTAACCTCCAAGCCCGCACGGACTACGATGACCGAATCTGGGAGCTAAAGTCATTGAACGATGCACTGGAAAGCATGCGCACAGGCCTGCTCGATCAACGGAAAACCAACGAAGCCCTGACCAAAGGCATGGAGCTGGAAATACAGCGACAAACCAAGGACCTGCGGAAGACGTTGGATGAGCTCCAAGACAGCCGGAACCTCTTTGGCAGCGTCATTGAATCTGCTTTGGACGCCATGATCATCGCCGATGGAAAATCTAGAATTGTAGAATGGAACCGAAAAGCGGAACAAATTTTCGGATGGAGCCGAGATGAAGCCATAGGACAGACCTTATCCAAGCTCATCATCCCGGACCAACACCGGAAAGCACATGACCAAGGCATGACGCATTATCATGCCACGGGTCACGGACCAGTCCTGAACAACAGCTTCCAAACCCAAGCGCTCAGAAGGAATGGCGAAGTCTTTGACATTGAGATCTACATCACTTCGATGGGCAACGGCAATGAAGAGATCTTCTCCAGCTTTATTCGGGACATCACCGAGTCCAAGCAATTGGCCAGTGATTTGGAGCAGCAAAGGGAATTGAATGCGGAATTGCTCAATGCCCTTCCCTTAATGGTGACCCTCAAGGACCGAGATCTGATCTACAGTTTCGTCAACGACCGTGCCACCGAAGTCCTTGAAAAATCTCCGGAAGAAATGATCGGACAATGCGAAGCCGATGTCTTCGATACCGATTGGGTCGAAGAGTCGGCCGCATTGGACAAAAAAACCTGGAATGGTGAGGACACCCAACCCACAGAGTATGCCCTTTCAGTGGGTGATAAGGTGAACCACTACCTCATCGGTCGCTACCTCATCTCCGTAGGCAAAGACAACCCCACCTCCTACCTCCTGACCTATGGCTTTGAGGTCACGAAACTCAAGGCCGTCCAACTGCAGCTCCAAAGTGCACTCAATGCCAAAGATGCGTTCTTGGCCACCATCAGTCATGAAATCAGGACCCCGCTGCACAGCATCATCGTGCTCGCGGAATTGCTCAATGACCCCAGCAGAAAAAGTGAGCACGCGGAATTCAACACCAACATCCACTCTTCGTCAAGGCACCTCCTCAGCCTCGTAAATGACATCTTGGACTTCTCGAAAGCCAATGCCAAACGCTTGAAGTTGACCCCCGCCAAGACGGACATTGAAGCGTTCTTTAATGGAGTCAGCCGCATTGATACTGGATCGCGTTCCGAATTGGTCACTTTCGAGAAGACGATTTCAGGCTGTGAAGGCATCTACGTAGAGGCGGATGCCACCCGATTGAGCCAAGTGTTTCAAAACCTGTTGTCCAACGCCTTCAAGTTCACCGAGCAAGGTGAAGTTCACTTGCGGATCAATGGAAAGGTGGAAGCGCAAAATCTCCTGTTGGATTGCGAAGTCAAGGACTCAGGAATCGGAATCTCAAGCGCCGACCAAGAGAAAATTCTTCAGGCCTTTGAGCAGGCCAATAGCGGCATTTCACGAAAGTTTGGCGGCACCGGGTTGGGGTTGGGGATCGTGGTGCAATTGCTGCAATTGATGAACAGTGAGCTGCACATCGAAAGCGCACCTGGCAGTGGGTCCTCTTTCTCTTTCCAACTGGCGCTGCCCCTCTCAAAAAGCGCGGAACACCCAAGCAGCGAGCAATCGTCTCATCCTACTACACAGCACGACGGCCTCAGGATCCTGTATGTCGAAGACATCTTGCCCAACCAAATGGTCATGAAAGCGATGTGCCGCCCCCTCAAGGTGAACCTGACCATCGCCAACTCGGGAAAAGAAGCCATTGAGTGTTGCAAGAAAGGGGTATACGACCTGATTCTCCTGGACATTCAGATGCCAGAAATGGATGGAATCGAGACCCTGAAAGTGATGCAGACGATGCCCTGCTTTCAAAATTCCAATCCGCCAGTCCACGCTTTTACAGCCCATGCATCAGACAACGACAAGGACCACTATCTCTCCCTTGGATTCGAAGGTGTGCTGACAAAGCCGCTCATGCCTGAGCAACTCAATGAAATCCTCTCCAAATACTCTACCGATGAGCACAAAGACCAAGCTTGAATTCAACCCCGCCTATTTCAAGTCCATTTTTGGAGATGATCAAGACGAATGGCAGGACTTCGTCAGGATCAACATTTCGACCTACAAAAAAGGCGTGAACGACTTCCGGTCTGCTATCGAAGAAAAAGACATGTCCACGGTCAAGGAAGTACGTCACGCGCTGGGCCCCACACTGCAGCAATGGGGCGCTAAAACATTGGAGCAAAGACTCATCGCACTCGAACCCGAAACATTGGAATCGGAATGGCCCTCGCTCGAGCCTGAATTTGAGGACCTGATCGGTGCTTTGGAAAGCTTGAAATGAAAAAGGGGCCTGAGCGGCCCCTTTTTCATTACATACCGCACCGTCACAAGACGGTCATCTGCGATTAAGCCATCCGGGCCTTGAGGTCTCCGTCGATGGCATCAAGGAATTCCTCGGTGGTCAACCAATGGTCTTCCGTCATGTCCTTGCCATGAATGAGCAAGGCGAGGTCCTTGGTCATGCGACCGCTTTCCACCACATCGATGCACACCTGCTCCAAAGTCTGGGCAAACGTGCGCAACGCGTCGTTTCCGTCGAGCTT
>JAKMCX010000113.1 GCA_022428285.1 Flavobacteriales bacterium | reverse complement strand
CTAAGGCTACGCTATGCTCAGGCATTTCAGTCATCGCTTCAGGAGTTGCGCCGAATCAGGCTTGGGTGAAATAGAGGAACACGACAATGGCCGAAAACAAAACGGGCACCACAACGCTGAACGCCTTGCCCAATCCACCCACAATGGAGGTGAAGCGGGGATGACGCAATCCCATCGATTGGAATCCGCTGGAGAAACCATGCCACAGATGGAAGCCCAGGGCAAATTGCCCCAACAAGTAGAGGCCAATGGCTGGAAGCGCAAACCCATTTTCTGGATGGAAGAACGCGGCAACAACCTTATACAAATCCTTGATCTGTGTCCCGTCCTCTAAGGTTTGCATGGGAACGGACCCAAAATGCATCTGCCACCAGAAGTTCTGCATGTGTGTGGCCAAGAACACCAAGATGATCGTGCCCAGTATCATCATGTTGCGGCTGCTCCACCCTGCATTGGTGGAGGCGCGCTCCATGGCATATCGCACGGGACGGGCTTTTCTGTTTTGGATGGACAACACAATGCCATCCGCCAAGTGAAACAAGACCGCGAAGTAGGTCAAGTAAGACAACACCTTCACTGCAGGGAAAGTCGTCATGAACTTGGCGTACTCATTGAACTTCACGCCGCCATCAGAGGCTGCTGTAAATAACTGAAGGTTGCCTGCGAGGTGTCCCGCTAAAAAGAGACAGAGGAAGAGTCCTGTAGCCGCCATAGCATACTTCTTGGCGAGGGAGGACTTGAGGATTCCGTTTTGGGCCATACGTGGTCACGTTCTCAACAGTACAAATTAACTGTCGGTTCCTGCGAATTTACGGCCCGCAGGGCGGGGGTACAACGCGTACCCCCGCCATACACGGACCGAAATTGTTAAGTCAGGAATCCTGAGGGACCCTATCGAGCATCAACATCTCCTGTGTCACGATTTCCGCAGCGACCCTGTTTTGGCCCTGTTTGTCCTCATACTGACGGTATACCAAGCGCCCCTCAATGGCCACTTCACTGCCTTTTGATAAGTACCGGCTGATGATTTCGGCGAGCTGTCCCCAAGCAATGACATTGTGCCACTGGGTGGCCTCTGTTTTCTCGCCTTGGGCGTTGCGATAAACCTCGTTCGTTGCCAGCCTTAGGGTGGCCTTGACTTTGTCTCCGTCGAATTCGATCCGTTCGGGGTCTTGACCGAGCCGGCCAATGAGCAATACGCGGTTGCGAAGTGCATTCATGTGTTGTGGGTTTTAAAGAGTTGGCGGCCAAATTGAGCCTTAGAACCAGCATCCACCCCCTTTTACCTCGCGTGTTTCGCCCGTGTATAGGGCTGGTTTGTTCTCGTTAGATTCGAACCATGCGCTTCACCTCATACCACGTCCTTGGCACGTTGCTTTTGCTCCCTCTGCTGATCCTAACAGACTTCACTGCCCAAGCCCAATCCAACGTTTGGGTGGACATGGTCCCCATGACCCGACGGTTGCTGGGGTCGGCAAACGAAGATGTCCAGCTGGGCATTGGCTGGAGTTCAAACGCAGAGGAAGACGGCTGGCGCGCCTTGGCAGGAGTCAGCTTAGAAAACAGGGTAGAAGACAGTTTTGGAACTGAAATTCAAACCAACAACCGGGACTTTAGCCTCCGGTTTGGCCGCCGATGGAGAAGGGGTGAAAACGAACCACCCAAACCCTGCTGGATCCACCTTGGGTTGGATGCCGTATTCAACTTGGAGCACATCGGCTCTTCCTCCAACAATGTCGACTTCAACTCCACCAACAACACCAGCCTGATTGAATCCGGGCTCTCTGGGGTTTTGGGCATTTCCTGCCGCATTACAGAAGGATTTTTCTTCGTAACAGAAGCCCGAATGGATGCCCTATATGTCATGGAAACCGTCAAAATATCAGACAGTTTCGGCGGGGATTTTAACACCACCACGTTTGGGTGGTCCAGTCAACTCACCCCCCCACTTCAACTGATGTTGGCCTTGCGTTTGTGAACGGTGCAACCCGTTCCATTCCAGTGGCGTTAACTTGATGACCCATGAAGACCCGCTTGAACCCGCTTCACGTATCTGTGCTTTTGCTGACAACGGCAGTGTTGGTGGTCGCATGCACCCCCAGTGAGAGGTTGGAGCCGGTGCACCCCTCGCTTCCCGAGGTGACCCCGTCTTACAGGACAGCAGTCGACCAAATCTTCGACATCCAATTCCCCTCCGAATTGGAGGCCCCCCACCATGACCAGCGGGCAGAGCTCGGCCGGGTGCTGTTTCACGACAGGATGCTCAGCCAAAACGGAGCCGTCAGCTGCAATTCATGTCACTTGCAATCCCATGGTTTTGCCGAACCCAAAGCCTTGAGCCTCGGCCTGCGCCGCGAATTGACAGAGCGCAATGCCAGTCACTTGGTGAACCCAGGCAGCCAGTTCGCCTACTTCTGGGATGGCCGAGCAGATGACCTGACCACACAGGTCACCATGCCCATCGAAAACCATGTGGAAATGGGCTTTCGCAGCTTGGACGGTTTGGCTTCGCGCCTGGCTCAACTCGAGTATTACAGCCCGCTGTTCACTGCGGCATACGGCGATCCAGAACCCAGCTTGGAACGCATTCAAGACGCCCTTTCCACGTTTTTGCGTTGCATGGTCTCCTGTCATTCGCCCGCCGACGAGGCCTTTGCTGAGGCGATGGATGAATTTTGGGATCCCTGGGGGGTCACCAACGGAACCCTCACCCTCAACGGCCTTTCCTCCCTCGAAAAACAAGGGTTCGAACTTTTCCATGGGGAAGCCCAATGCGCCAATTGCCACGGCGGCCCGCATTTCAATGGATGGGGAATGGATTTCGCAGACATCGGTTTAGACGCCAGCACAGAAGAGCCCGACCCCAACACGGTCAACAACTTTGGGTTGTTTGGTGGTTGGGGACCCACGGCCATGAAAGTGCCTTCCCTCAGAAATGTGGCGCTCACCGGACCTTACATGCACGATGGCCGTTTTGAAACCCTCGACGAAGTATTGGACCACTACAGCCATGGCATCCAAGACGTTCCCTCACTGGACGGCCGATTGAGAAATTGGAACAGCTTTGGGGGAGACGAGATTTTCATCGGCCCCAATCTGCCTGCTTTGGGCAATGAAGCCGCGGCGCCCATCAGGTTGAATTTCTCTCCTTCGGAACGGGCTGCGCTCAAGGCCTTTTTGCACAGCCTCACCGACTTCAATTTTATCCAAGACGAACGTTTCTCCAACCCATTTAATCCACCATCATGAAACACATTTACGCTGCCCTCCTCGCCGTGGGCATGAGCCTGTCCATGGGGGCGCAAACCCCATTGACCGAGGCCGTTGACTTCAGTGTCACTGACCTCGACGGAAACGCGCATACGTTGAGCGAATACCTCGACGCTGGCAAGTATGTCTGCATCGATTTCTTCGCCTACTGGTGCGGCCCTTGTGCTGCCCACGCCCCCTTCTTCACCGAGATCTACAACACTTACGGTTGCAATGGTGGCGACGTCATCTTCATGAGCATGGAGTACGAAGGAAGCTGGGACCAAACCCATGACTTCGAAGTGGCCAATGCCGGAGACAACCCCGCCCCGGCCATTTCCGGTGCTGAAGGTGGCGGACTCGCTGTGCACGGCGACTACAACATTGCCGCATACCCCACTTTCATTTTGATTGATCCAGAGTGGAACATTGTGGAGCAAGACATCTGGCCCATGAACGTAGAAATCCTCGATGAGGTGTTGCAGTCTTATGGCCTCCAACAAATGGCTTGCACTTCCTCCATAGAAGATGTCGCCACCGTCTCCATCGAGGCCTGGCCCAACCCCGCGAACAACGCACTACAGGTAGAGGCGAAGCCAGGCACCCGCCTGAGCCTGCTCGACCTGCTTGGCCGCGAAGTCATCGCCACTCAAGCCCTTCACAACCGCACGGTGATGGACCTCACCACAGTGCCTGAAGGCAGTTACCTCCTTCGGGCACACACTTCAGAAGCGACAGAGACCCGCAAGGTCATCGTCCGCCACTGAGGCCCTGCGCCCATTATCTTCGCGCCGCCGTTCCTATTCAGGTTCGGCGGCGTTTCATTTACAGCGGTTTCCATCATGTCTCAGCCCGCATCCGACCGGCCCATTCGCGTTCGATTCGCACCCAGCCCCACGGGCCCGCTCCATATGGGCGGTGTGCGCACAGCTTTCTACAATTGGCTCTTTGCGCGTCGCCATGGCGGCACCTTCATCCTTCGCATTGAAGACACCGACAGAACCCGATTCGTAGAGGGGGCAGAAGCCTACATCGAAGAGGCGTTGGCCTGGTGTGGCATTTCCCCAGATGAAGGACCATCCAATCCCGGTTCCTACGGACCCTACCGCCAGAGTGAAAGAGGTTCGCTCTACGCGCCCATGGTACAGCTCCTACTCGACTCAGGTCACGCGTACCGCGCTTGGGACACCCCCGAGGAAATTCAGGCCAAGCGCGACGCCGCCGAATCGTCGGGAACCCCTTTCCAGTATGACGCAAGCAGCCGCAGTACCATGCGGAATTCGATGTCGCTCAGCGCCGATGAAATCGCCAGCCTCGATGCTGCAAACGCACCCTTTGTCGTGCGGTTTAAAATGCCCGCCAGCGAACCTGTGACCTTCACCGACGCCATCCGCGGCGCGGTCACCATCGACACCGGCGTTCTCGACGACAAGGTGCTCATGAAGGCCGATGGACTGCCCACCTATCACCTGGCGAATGTGGTGGACGACCATGAAATGGACATCAGCCACGTGATCCGCGGCGAGGAGTGGTTGCCCAGTGCTCCGCTGCACCAGCTGCTTTACCGCGCCTTCGATTGGACCCCGCCCACCTTTGCCCACTTGCCCCTGATCCTGAAGCCAACCGGCAACGGCAAGCTGTCCAAGCGCGACGGCGACAAGGGCGGCTTCCCTGTATTTCCCCTGCGCTGGAACGACCCCGCCACCGGGGCTGAAAGCAATGGCTACCGCGAGTCCGGCTACCTGCCCGAGGCCTTCATGAACATGCTGTTGCTGCTCGGCTGGAATCCTGGAACAGAGCAAGAACTGTTCTCCCTGGACGAAGCGGCCAAGGTGTTCGACCTAGACCGCGTGATCAAGAGCGGGGCCCGGTTCAATCCCGACAAGGCCAAGTGGTTCAACGAGCAGCACCTCCGCACCACTCCGGTGGCCGAACTCGTACCCGCTGCACAAGCCCTCTTTGCCGGCGATGGCGTCGACTTCACCGCCAACGAGATGGCCACCGTGCTCGACATGATGCTCGAGCGCATCGTCTTCCTCGGCGACCTCAAGGCCGCCACCTGGCTGCACACCGCCCCCACCGCCTTTCCAGAAAAGATGCTCAAGAAGCGCTGGAAGGACGATACCGACAGCATCCTCATCGAGCTCGCAGACGAACTCCGCGCAGTAGACCCCTTTGAAGCAGACCCCATCGAGACCGCCTTCAAGGCCTTCCTCGAGCGCAAGGAACTCGGCTTTGGCCAAGTCCTGCTGCCCTTCCGCATCGCCTTGACCGGCGAAGGCGGCGGCCCGTCCATGTTTGCCTTTGCCGCCTTCCTCGGCAAGGAGGCCACCCTCGACCGCCTCAGCACCGGCATGAACCTCATCGCACAGCAACGCGCCGAAGCATGAACGGACACCGCATTGACGTCCTCGGGCAGCGATTCTTCGCGCACCACGGCTGCCTGCCGGAGGAGGCCATCATCGGTCAGGAGTACGTCGTGGACGTGCGCATCTGGGTGGACTTGACCCCGAGCGCTGAATCCGACGACCTCGCCCAGACCGTGGACTATGTGGACGTCCACAGGATCTGCGCACAGGAAATGGCCATCCGCTCCAAGCTCGTCGAGCACGTGGCCGGTCGCATCCTCAAAGCCCTGCGCGCTGAACTCCCTCTTACCGATACCATCGACCGCATCGAGGTGGAGATCACCAAGTTCGCGCCACCCATAGGAGGAGACTGCAACCGCATCACGGTCGTCCTTCAGGGGTAGCCACCGTCCCATTCTGTTTCGGTTCCGATGACAAAAGTCATCACACGGAAAACCTGATTGCAGGCAACTTTTGTGATTGACTGACGTCCAAATTTTATAGTAACCTATTCCATGACACACCTTTTCAATCCACACCCAGCGCACACGGTCAAATTCATCATGTCCATCTTACTGGTGATGGCCGCGGTGACCGACATGACTGGCCAAGACGACTGTACCTATGACCTGAATGGCGATGGAGTAACTGCGGCCAATGAACTGCTGTTCTTCATGCTTGAGTATGGAGTAGCCGGCAACACAGACTACGACTTCAACGACAACGGATTTCGGGATTTCGAAGATGCGCTGATGCTCTCTCGCTATCTCGGCACCAACTGTCCCCAAGCCGAGGTCCAAGCAACGACTGAAATCATATCCGGCCTTCTCATCGAACCTGTGGACACCCTTCAGCAGGATCTAATCGACGCCAACGACACCATTCCCGCCGGCGCCATCACCTACCGGCTCTACGCCGTGGTCACCAACCCAGAGGTCACCGTTGCCGGCGTGTGGGGCAACTCGGAATTCCCTTTGACGCTCAACGCTCCCGACGGATTGTTCCTCTCATCACTTCAGACTTCCGGCAACAGCTATTTCGCATCGAACATAGAGCCTGTCTTATTTCCCTTTTTCTCTACCTGGGACAAAGCGTCCTGGTGGACCTTGAACCATGCACCCGGGGATGATTTTCAATTCTACCAGCCCCTCGGCAGCACCGCCAATTTCATGGACGACATGGATGATGGTTCCATTCAATTCGATGCCGACATGGGGGACGGTTGGTTCGTCTATGACTACATCAACACCGTAGAATTGCCGACAGCATCCAACCTGAAATTGCTCGGGCAGTTCACCACGCTGGGCCAATCGGGCATCTGCGGGCAACTGAACCTGGAAATCCGCACCCACATTGATGGAGAGCCCACCCAGTTCGAACAGGCCTACGGACTGACCTTCTCCACACCTGGTGCAGACAGCCCCTGTGAATCACCGTCTCCTTGTCCCGAAGGAGCCGACCTGGACAACGATGGCCTCATCGGGACTTCGGAAGTGCTGCTGATGTTGGCCGCGTTTGGCGATGTCACCACCGGACCTGAAGACCTCAATGGAGATGGCTTGGTCAACGTCGGTGACCTCCTGCTCTTGCTCGGGTCGTTCGGGATGGTCTGCGACTGATCAC
>JAKMCX010000095.1 GCA_022428285.1 Flavobacteriales bacterium | reverse complement strand
TTCAATCGCACATTGTGAATCCATTGGCTCCCCATCCGAAAACGCGAAGAAATTGTCATTCTTAAGCCTATGAGAGTTCTATCCGGGCCTCTTAAATATACGATTACATCTTTTAATTATATAGGTTTATCGATTTTATTGTTGAGTGGAGGGGTGTTGACACGGGCTAAAGTCCCCCCCAACGTGCAAATCCACGTTCAAGGGCAAGAGCCGTTGGGCTATGCGCCCTGTGAGCCGTCCATTGCCATCAACCCGACCAACCCGGCCCACATCGTTGCCGGGGCTGTCCTCGATTACGTCTACGTCAGCGAGGATGCCGGGGCGACATGGTCACGCGACCGCATGAATGCCAAGGCGGGGGTTTTTGGTGACCCTTGTTTGGTGGCGGGTCCGCAGGGGGACTTTTACTACGCGCACTTGAGCAACCCGGACGGAGAGGGTTGGGATACGGAGGCACTGCTCGACCGCATTGTCGTGCAACACAGCAAGCCCAATAAGAAGGGCAAAAAGTGGAACAAAGGGGCCGGGGTCGGCCAGAATGGGGCGAAAGACCAAGACAAGGAGTGGTTGGCTGTGAGTCCGAGTGGCGACAGGCTCGCCATGTGCTGGACCGAGTTTGACCACTATGGCAGCGAGGCGGCCGAAGACAGCACGCGTATTTTGTGTAGCACATCAGACCGCATGGCGAAGACGTGGTCGGAACCGGTCAGGGTGAGCGCAATGCAGGGCAATTGCTTGGACGGCGACAGCACGGTGGAGGGCGCCGTTCCTGTTTGGATGGACGAGATGACCTTGGGTGTAGCCTGGGCCCATGGCGAGCACATCCGTTGGAACGTCAGTGAGGACGCAGGTGTCTCGTTTCGCGCTTACGAGCAGTACATCGCCGACATCATTGGGGGATGGGATCACACCATTCCTGGCATTGGACGGGCCAATGGAATGCCGGTGACGGCAGTGGCCCGAGAAGGTGTCCATGCCGGTCGTGTGTATGTGAACTGGACCGATCAGCGCAACGGTCCCAGCGACACCGATGTCTGGATCATTTGGTCGGACGACCAAGGCAAGACGTGGTCAAAGCCAACCAGGGTCAACAACGACCCACCGGGCAAGCACCAGTTCTTCACCTGGATGACAGTGGACCCGGTCACAGGATTCGTTCACGTCGTGTTCTACGACCGCCGCATGAGTGAGCGCACAGCCACCCACGTTTACGTGGCGACTTCCACCAATGGAGGAGCCCACTTTGCGAATCGTCGCGTGAGCGAAACGCCATTCGTGCCTTCTGAAGGGGGCTTTTTCGGCGACTACAACAACATCAGTGCTTACAACGGCCGTGTGCGTCCCATATGGACCCGCAATGAACAAGGCGTTCAGGGCATCTGGACCGCGTTGATGGAAGAGCGCTGATTCGCTCGGCTAACTTGGCGCCCATGAGTGCCAAAGTGAAGCAGGTGGCCGTGACCTGCGGCGGTTTTTCCGGAGAGGCTGAGATCAGTCGCAAGAGCGCAGCCATGGTGGTCAAGCACATGGACAGGTCCCGTTATGCCCCCACCTTGGTCCACATCGAGGAGGAGGGTTGGTTTGCCGAATCTGACGGCAGACGCTACCCCATGGATGCTGGGGCTTTTACCTATACCGTTGATGCCGGGGAGGTCCACGGTTTTGATGTGGTCTTTGAGATGGTGCACGGTACGCCCGGTGAAGATGGCCGCTTGAGTGCTTATTTCGAATTGTTGGGTATGCCCTACACTGCATCGTCTCCGCGGACTTTGGCTTTGGGTCACCACAAGTCTTGGGCGACGGCGTTGCTTTCGAGCATGGGCCACCCTGTGGCACCTTCGCGCACCTTTCATCAAGACGTGCTGGACAGACTGGACGAAGTGGCCCCTCAGCTGGCCGCTGAATTTGGTTTTCCTTGCTTTGTGAAGGCCTGTGAGAGTGGCTCGAGCATTGGCGTCACCAAGGTGGAGGAGCAAAGCGCTTTCCGAGCTGCATTCGAGGCGGGTTTTGCTGCCAGTGAGGCCGTCATGGTCGAGGGCTTTCTCCACGGG
>JAKMCX010000075.1 GCA_022428285.1 Flavobacteriales bacterium | reverse complement strand
TTGTTGCGCAAAAACGCATTGGGGTTATTCTCAATGTTGGTCACATACTGATCCCAATCGCCATCGTTGTCTGGGTCAAACAGCGTCGCTGACATCGCTTCGATGCCAATGTCAGCGCCGACATCCTCCGAAATGTCCTCAAAACTTCCGTTGCCCATATTGGAATACAGGGCATTGGGAAAAATGCTGCGGTCATTGATGACCCACAGATCGTCGAATCCATTGCCGGTAAAATCCATCCAAGCCCCCTGAAATGAATGCAGGTATCCGTTGCCTACTCCCGATATCATGGTCACATCCTCGAAGTATCCCGAACCTGTGTTTTGGAAGAGCATGTTTTCGTAGATGAAAACGTCATTGCCCAAATCATCGTGGTAACTCGAGATGTACACATCGAGGTCCCCGTCGCGGTCATAATCACGGGCGGAAAACCCACGGATGTCCCACTCTTGAAGTTGCGGGAGTCCCCGCACTGCGGACTCCTCCAGCAAGAGGCCGTCGGACTGTTGAACGTACAGGTATGCACCTACGTGCATGACCCCTAACAGGAGGTCGAGATCACCATCGTTTTCGATGTCAAACCACAAAACGGCCTTGCATTCATTGGGCATGAGCCATTCATCATGCAAAGTCAGGCCTTCAGGACCACCGGTCCACAACTTTATCCATCCATCAGCGCCCGAGGCAGTGAAATCGTCCCAACCATCATTGTTGAAGTCAGCGGTAGAAATACCGCATCCAAACCAACTCGCAAACGTGGTGGTCTCCAGGTTGTAATCCACTGTGTAATCTTGCCACTGACCGTAAGTCGAGGCAGGCGTTGAACAGAGAAGAATGGCCCCGATACAATTGAACAGGAACAGTTTTGGTGTCATGTTTGACCAATGAAGGGTCAATAGAAAGACGAGAAAAACTACAGGCGTTGCCCCCGTGGTTCACATTTTCGATACCAAATCAAGCAAGAGAGGCACAAGGGCACAAGAACCGTCATTTAACAGCACCTGATCAGCTTGAGCATTGACCCGCTCGGCTGGCCACTGTTGTGCCATTCTCTTGCGGATTTCCGCTTCTGAAGCTTGCATCCTTTGCCTGCACCTCTCCACCCTCAATTCAACGGGTGCAGTAACCGCCCACACTGCATCACAAGAGACATGGCTACCCGACTCAAACAAGATGGCAGCTTCGCGAAAAACAAATGGGCGTCCTGCCTGCTTTGCGCATTCCTTCCAAGCATCAAAATCACGGGATACTGCCGGATGAACGAGGGCGTTTAACGCCGCCAATGCCGCAGGGTCCTGAAATACAATTTCGGCCAAGGCCCTTCGGTCCAATCTGCCAGTCTCACTGAGTATGCCCGATCCAAACCGCCCCACAACCAATTGCAACAGCGACTCATCGCGGTCGTACAAGGACTTGGCTGCAGCATCTGCATCGTAGACCGCATGACCCAATGACGCCAGCATGCGCGACACCACCGATTTTCCTGCCCCCATGCCCCCGGTAATGCCGATCACGGTCATCTGCTTGGCTGCGTGGGTTTCTTGATGGGCTGTCGATAAAGCCATGACGCAATATTCGGGCATTACACCCATCCGGCCGACTTTTGCTGCATGTCACATCTCATCGCTCCCTCGTTACTGGCCGCTGATTTTGGAAACCTCGCGAGAGATGTTCAGATGGTAGAGGGAAGTGAGGCGGACTGGCACCACATCGACGTCATGGATGGCATGTTCGTCCCGAACATCAGTTATGGTATGCCTGTCATTGCAGCCATCGGACAACACGCCGAAAAGCCATTGGATGTCCACCTCATGATTGAGGCTCCAGACCGTTACATCGGTCACTTTGCAGCACTCGGCGCCCATACCCTCACGGTTCATGCAGAGGCTTGCGTGCATTTACACCGCACGCTCGGCGCCATCCGCGAGGCGGGAATGCGGCCCGGAGTCGCTTTGAATCCACATACACCAATCTCCACCATCGAAGAGGTCTTAGGTGATGTGGACCTGGTCTGCCTGATGAGTGTAAACCCGGGCTTCGGTGGGCAGAAGTTCATTGAAGCCACCTTCAATAAGGTCGAAAGGTTGGCCGCCCTGCGCCAAAGTGCCGGCGCACAATTCCTCATTGAAGTCGATGGGGGGGTGGGACAAAAAAACGCTGGACAGCTTGTAGCGGCAGGCGCCGATGTTTTGGTGGCGGGTTCTTCCGTCTTTAAAGCTCCGGATCCCGTCACTGCGGTATCCAACCTCAAGCACCTTCGCCAGGAGGTCGCTTAATCAGTAGGCAGAACGGAGGTAGGTTTGGCCTTGGCCATCGTGCACCCACACGATGCCTTGGAATGGCACTTGATCCCACGTCCAAAACAAAGCATTGCCTTTCAAAACAGGCGAGGCACTCACCGCCCTGCCTTGGGCGTCAAAAAGGGACACGGTCATGTCCTCAGGCCATTCAGTTCCAGCATGTAGCCAGACGCCATTTGGCCCCCTGTTTACTGCCCATGGTTCCACGTTCGAGACAGGAGAAATATTGAGGTTAAAAATCTCTTGTACGCCCAACAGCGTGCACCCCTGTGCATCCACCACCACCCAGCTGTAGAGTCCCTGCCCCAAACCGTAAAGGGCCGTATCGGACTCCTGTCCTGTGTTCCACAGCACCTCATAGGGCAATGTGCCTCCGGTCAAGTCCAGAACAAGCGCGCCATCTTCTCCAAGATCCTCAGGAATCACAGTCACCTCACATTCGAGCGGCTCAGGGATCATCACTTGTATCGACGTGTCCAAAGTGCATCCGTGGGCGTCTTCGACGCTGAGCTGCACCTCTCCATTGGGGAGGTCATTGGGGTCCACGTCACTCCAATTGACCAAGTAGCCCGGGGTGCCGCCATAACCCGCGGCAAAAGCCGAAGCCGAATCACCAGCGCACAACGCAGGGAAATACTCGATGTAGACTTGCAACTCAGATGGCTCTGAGAGGGTAAAGTGATGCGGCGTTAAACAGCCCCCCGTCGAGTCTGTACTCTCCAACAAGATCGGGCCTGCTTGTTGTTCCAGGTTCTGTACAAATGAAGGGTAAGAGCCACCTTCATACTGAACCATAAGATCAGGGGAGGCGAACCAACCGAGAATACCAGACTCACCGTAGCACTGCGGTTCCGTCCACTCGATGGTCATGATGTGGGGTTCACTCGGGGTGTATTCCAAAGTGTCCGACCATTGAAAAAGTCCACCCAACCACTCACATTCCAGCACATAAGTTCCTGCGGACTCCATCAAAACGGAGTCACCCTCAACCAGAATGCCATTGAGGTATCGCACCGGGCAATCCAAAGGGAAAAGAAGCCAAGATGAATCATTGGCACACCCTTCTCCTGTAGCGATCAATTCCGCGCTGGAGCTGCCTTCGACCAGCCTCAATTCGGCATTGGAATTGAGGTCATACCAAACGTCATGTCCACCGCTGGGCCAGAACACCTCCAAAGAGTCGACAGAAGTGACCGATCCCAGACCGAAATACGACTTCCACGACTGCTGCGTCATGAAGTCCTCACCACAATTGACCCATTGTGTTTGGGTGATTTCACCCGTATGGACCCGAATCTCAGCTCCGATGGCCCAGCGATTGGAGGCGGTCCCGCACAGCTGCACCACCAGACGTTCAGCAGCACCTCCTTCGATGGCAAAAGAATTCTCAAGCATCTGCGCAAAAGGCATGTTGCCAAAGCCCACCACATCAGGTGCCATGTCATGGTTCCAATCCAACACACCCAGCGCATACAATTGGGTCTGCTCGTTGGCCCAAAACTGCTCTGCCTGATCCTCGAAATAGGCACCGCTCATGGTGTTTCGGTAGAAATAATTGTCGTAAGGCAGGGTATTGGGAAAGCGATAAGTCGCCACCATGAGGTCACTCCACATGTCTCCATCGGCATCCACCCAACATCCGCCCCAGCTGTATTGCAGGCCGTTCAAGCCCACATCGGGTCCGACGTCGGAATAGACGCCCGAAAAGCTGTCTAGAAAAACATTGGGGTCGTTTTCTACGCTCGAACAAAACAACTCCTGTACACCGTCATTGTCGGGGTCTCCTGCTGTTGCCGTCATGGCCCACAGGGTCTGGGCCAAGCCCCAATCCATGCTGACATCAGCAAAGGTCCCGTCCCCAAGGTTCATATACGCAGCATTGGGGTAAACACTGCGGTCATTGATCACCCACAAATCCAAGAGGTCATCCTCATTGAGGTCCAACCATACAGATTGGAAAGTGTGCTTCAAACCATTTCCAACGCCCGCAGAATTGGTCACATTGACGAATTGTCCGGCACCATCGTTGTTCAACAAGAGGTTCTCGGACAAACCTGTGTTTCCATCATGGTACATGCTGATGTACACGTCCAAGTCACCGTCTACATCGTAATCAGCGACGGCAATGCCCCTTGCTTCCCAGGTCTCATCAGTCGGGATACCGGCTGCGGCCGCCGATTCTGTCAAAAGTTCACCATCCCGCAAATACAATTCAATGGGCGCAAAACGACGCGTAACCATCAGGTCCAAGTCTTCATCTCCGTCTACATCGAACCAGACTACACCCTGTGGCTGCGCCTCACCCTCGAGCAAGTGCTCAAGCTGAAAGCCTCCCGATGCCAATTGCACGTATGCCGCGATGGTACCGTCGCTGTTCCCGAAGGTCAAATCCTCAAGGCCGTCTGAATTAAAGTCAGCAACGCTCATGCCCGTTCCCAAAAAGGAAGCCTGGGTTGAAGCCTCAATTGCAAACATTTCGGTCACATCCTCCCATTGGCCCAACATCATTCCAGGAAAGACACATCCTACGAACAAGGTCAAACAAATGGGGCACCTCGACTTCATCGTGCTCAGAATCAAAAGGAAATATAGGATGTAGCCTTTTAAATCAAGTCGGCTCAACCTCAGCAGAAAGATCCCTCTCGAGGAGTGCAGTGCAAATGACCTCCAATTCATCGAACCCTCCATTCTTCACCGAACATTTGCCCTTCGTGTGGACAATCAGGGCACACTGTTCTGCTTGGAGCAACTCGTGACCACAATAGGAGATGAGACATTCAATCACGTGGTCAAACGTGTTGTGGTCATCGTTGTACAACACGATGTGCCAACCTTCAGAAACAGCCTCTTTAAGGTCGACCGCTTCCTCTACGAGGGTTTCCTCTTGCGAGGTCACATTGCTTCGTACAAATGACATGGCGCAATTTAATCTCTGCACAATCAAAACCATATGCCGAAATTTGCCTTTCAATGACCTTGAAATGGCCTTTTAAACCTTCATTTCGAGAAAGCTGAACAAACAGAATTTCAGCGTGTTGTAATCACGACATGGTAAGAAAACCCAGCATCCTCCTTCTCGGCTCAGATACACTGACCAAGACACCGCTATCAGAACTGTCCGAGTTCGGTTGTGATGTTCGCACTGCCAGTAAGGTAGCCGAAGCCGCAGGCATTTGTTTGTTCACCCCGCCAGACTTGGTTGTGGTACTGGAGCAGAAAAGTGCCATGGCCGATTTCATAGAACAGCTGAAAGTGCAAGACAAAATTCTCTTGCTCGAGTACGCCACTGTCCTGGCCCAAGGCGAGGATGACGAACCGGTATCCATCCAAGATGCCGTTGAACGAGCTTTCCAAGAAATGGAGCGCAGCAAGGTGCGCGCCAAACATTTCTTCACGAAGGTGGGCAACAAACTGCGCCGCATTCACCTCAAGGATGTTCGCTTCAT
>JAKMCX010000074.1 GCA_022428285.1 Flavobacteriales bacterium | reverse complement strand
CTCATCACACATTGGGGCATGAGCGGCCCAGCGGTACTCAAGCTTTCTGCATGGGGCGCGCGCGAATTGGAGCAACGGGGCTACAGCTTTGCCATCCAAGTCAACTGGGTCGGCCTTCCCAACGGGGAAGAGGTGTCCGCAATCATGGAAACCGCAGCATCTGATTCCCACAAAAAGAAGCTGGTCAATGCCTGCCCATTTGACCTGCCAAAGAATTTCTGGCAATACCTGCTCGAAAAGTCCGGCCTGGATGCCCACAGCCCATGGATGGAACTGGGCAAAAAAGGCCGAAACAAGTTGGTCAACACCTTGCTCAACGACACCTACACAGTCAGGGGGAAAACGACCTTCAAAGAGGAGTTTGTGACCTGTGGCGGTGTGACCTTGGGAGAGGTCGACTTCAAAACCATGCAAAGCCGGGTTGTTCCCGGACTCTACTTCGCGGGAGAAGTGCTCGACGTTGATGGCATCACCGGCGGGTTCAACTTCCAAGCGGCTTGGACGACAGGCTTTGTGGCCGGTCAACTCAACAGCTAGGGCCTCAGCCTCAGTCCACCACGAGGTTCAGCGAAGACCGAAAGTCTGCCCCCTCCAGTCGGATCACATACAAGCCGGCAGGCATGCGCAAGCGGGGAAGAACAATGGGGGCGCCATTGTGTACCCTCCCCTCCCAGAGCCGTTGGCCATTGATGTCGAACAACCCCATGTCTGCCGGGCCGGGCAATCCCTCGATCCGCACCTCATCCTGGGCGGGGTTGGGAATCAGCTGAATGTCGAGCAATTCAGGCTGGGCGACCCCTGCAGGTCCTGCCAATTCTCCAAAAGCCTGGATTTCCCAAAGGGAGTGTCCCCACTGGGTGCCCCGTTGCAAGCCTACCACACGGATGTAGCGCGCGTCGACCTCCGGGTAGAAGGTGTCGTTTCCACCGTCACCTGCCAGCTCATGCACCAACGTGGTCCAATCGCTGCCATCAATGGAAACCTCGAGCTTGTATTCTGAACTGTACGCCGTTTCCCAAGCCAGCACGACCGTTTCGAGGGTGTAAACATTGAGAAGGTCGACTGAAATGGTCTGAGGGTCATAGAAATCCGAGCTCCAGCGTGTAGAGAAGTCGCCATCTACAGCCATTGAAGCCCCCAAATCGCTGGCCTCTTGAGACGTCGCGGTAGCGGGCTTGAGGTAGCACAGGTTGGGAACGACATCCACATCGGGATCCAGCACATCCACCGTGTGCGTGAGGGCGTTGTTGTCCTCCATCAATTCCGCCCAAGCCCCTTGGCCATCGACTTGAGCTGTGACCGTGAGGTCCTCGACACCCTCCACCGTGTAACTGGAAGCGCTCGCGCACTGCAGCGTGGCTCCACCGATCCACAATGTGTCCATCAGCGTTTCTGTCGCCGCCACTTCGGTGCCATCTACCAAGAAGGACATGCCCAGCGGCTCATCGGCTGTGACCGCCAATGTTCCTTGGTTTTTGACCAGGGCACAGAGCATCAGACTGTCTCCCGGAAGGGGGTAACGCGGGTAAGTGAAAATGCGGGTGACCTCGAAATCCGGAGCGGGGGTGCCCGCCGTGATCTCAAAGGAAACAGGATCACTGAGGTCCACAGAATTTGCGCCCACACGCAGCGCATAAGACCCCAAGGCCACCTCATAACGGTCCAAGGCCTCGTCGAAATAGTACAGCTCATTGGCGCCCAGTGTGAAGGTGACCGTCTCGACGCCTCCTGGCTCGAGGTACACCTTTTGGAACCCTTTGAGCTCCTTTTTGGGCATCCACACCGGCGCCGCTGTGTTTTCCAAGTACAGTTGCACCACTTCTGCGCCCGCCATGCTGCCTGTATTGGCGACCTGTACCGTTGCTGTGATGGGAGCGCCTGCTGCATAAGTCGGCGCATCCAATTGAAAGTCGGAAATGCTGAATTCCGTGTAGCTCAAACCGAATCCAAAGGGAAACTGGGGCGTCACCTCCATCTCATCGTAGAACCGGTATCCTCCATTGTAATCGTCCGAAAAGTCGTCGTTCCAAACGGGCATTTGTGCATCGTCCACCGGCATGGTGACCGGGAGTTTTCCGCTGGGGTTCACATCGCCGTAGAGCACATCTGCGATGGCGTTGCCCCCTTCCATTCCGGGATAAAAAGCGTAGAGAAACCCTTTGATTCCATCGAAGGCATCGGGCACAGAGCAGATGCCCCCGCTCTTCAACACCACCACCACATTGGGATTGACTTCGGCCAATTCTTGGATGAGCAACTGCTGCATGCCCGGCAATTCCACGGAGTCATTGGTCCTGTCAACCGGTCCTTCCCCGTAATTCTCCCCTTCTTGGGTTTGGTCCAGTCCACCCACAAAAACCACCACATCAGCGGCCATCGCCGCAGCACGGGCTGCAGCAAAACCAGAGGTGTCGGCAGAATTGATGTCGCATCCCTGCACATGCCCGACCTGGGCCGCAGGAACCTTGTTGAGCAACCCTTGCAGAGGCGCAACCGAATAAGGCGGGTCCACCCAACTGCTCCCAAATCCATCCAGCTGCGCTACAGCAGCACTGGGCCCCACAATCGCCACCGAAGCGTCCGTCGACAACGGCAAAATGCCGTCCTCGTTTTTGAGCAACACGATGGACTCGCGCCCTGCATCTAGACACAGCGCCTGGTGTTCCGGTGTATTGGCGTCGGTGATCGGATTTCCGAGCGGCATGTTGTCCATCATGCCGGTCAGGTATTTCACACGCAACACCCTGCGGACCGCACGGTCCAGATCGGCATCCGTGATGGAACCATTGATGTAATCGTTGGTGAGCTGCTGCTCGTAGGCCGATATGTCCACGTCCATCTCCAAATCACACCCCGCCTTGAGGGCCTTGCTGGCATCCCAAATGGACCCCCAATCGGAAACAACATAAAACGGAAAGCCCCAGCGGTCTTTGAGGATGCCATTGAGCAAATTCTGGTTTTCCGCTGACTTGTGGCCGTTGACGAGGTTGTAGGCGTTCATCACAGACATGGCCCCCGCATCCTGCATGACCCGCCTAAAGTTGTAACCGTAGTGTTCCATCAATTGCCGTTGGTTCATGATGTGGTTCACATTGTGTCGGTTTTCCTGTTTGTTGACACCGTTGAAGTGCTTGATGGTCGCGATCACAGGCAGTTTCTGAATGCCTTTGACCACTTCGACATTCAAGTGTGCAATGAGGAACGGGTCTTCTCCACCCGTCTCGGGGCTTCGGCCATTGCGCGGGTCTCGGCACAAATCAAGGGCTGGCCCCAATTGCTGGTGCTTGCCGTAAGCGTGGAACTCCACCCCCATCGCACGGCCCACTTCGAAAGCCAAATCGCGGTTCCAAGAAGCCGCTATGCCCAAGCCCACGGGAAACGAAGTCGCCGGCGAAAACCGCACACCGTGGGGGCCATCCGACATCGTGAAACCCGGAATGGGCGGCGTGATGTTGTCTTCTGTCGTCCAAAATGAATTGCGGTGGATTTGCGCAATTTTCTGTGACCACGACATCGCATCTATTTGTTGCTGAATCAGGTCCTCCAACGGGTTCCCCTCTGTGGCCGAAACCGCCACGCAGACCTCGCCAAATTCAGAGAGCAACATGAGCATGTCCCCCACTCCAACCATGCCATCGCCATTGTGGTCAGGACAGGCCGAAGCCACAGCTTCAAAGGCACACGAACCGTTGTCCCATTGGGCCGAAGGGTCAAAGTTTTGGGCCTGCTGATAGGTGCAACCTCCTAAACCTGAACCGACACACAACCCCTCTGGAGAGGCGGGATTGGCCAGGGGGTTGTAATTCATGGCAAACGGGTCTGCACACCCCAAACACCTCCCGCAAGCATTGAAACACACCACTTCCAAGGCGGTATCATCGGTGACCGATGCCGATCGGGTGCCTGCAGAGCCACAATTGTCGGGGACGGCTTCCCAAGCGGTACCCAAAGCACCCGCTGGGGTGCCAAACCGATAACTAAATGGCGCATTGCCCGTCACGGTAACGGCAGCTTCCTTGGCCCCCCACGGGCCGGACACCATCGCATGAACTGCGCCTTCTACTTCGACCACAGCTTCCATGGCTGCATCGGGCATCTCCACCCGAAACAACACTTCGTGCTCGGCGGCAACCAGTGCAAATGGAAACAAAACTGAGCACTGAACTGCCAGAAGTATGGCAGAAGAGCGCAGGCTCATCCCCAAAAACTGGTGCAAACAATAGGTCATGCCCAAAATTAAAAAGGAATCCAAAGGTTTGAGGCCGTGAAGTCCACCAAAAAACCCGCTCAAAAAAGCGAAATTGCAACCAACCTTTTGGCCCCTGCCCAAGTTACTCTTTCGATGTCCCGCAGATTTCTCCTCCCCTTGTCGCTCGCCCTCTTGATGATGGTGTGCTGGGGCCGTCAGGGCCACGCTCAGGTGGTAGAGGATTTTGAAATCCGATACCAAGCCCAGCAGAATGGCGGAATCCAGTTTCTGGCCAACACCACCATGTACTGTGGGACTGGATCGTCGTGCACCGCGGCCCAGCAAGCCATGCCCATCACTGGATGGCCCCAAGACAACAACAATGGGCACAGCATGGAGTATTTCGACGGAGACAGCGATCCAGACACTTGGTGCTCCTCCTCGGACAGCCTGGCGCTCGGCCCTTGTACCGACATCAGTTTTGCCGGTCTTTATTGGGCCGGGAGGCTTGGAAACGGTTTTGTGCCCAATTCAGATTTGCGCGACCAAGTCAAAATCCGCGCCAATGACACCGACCCCTACACCGATGTCTTTGCGGAGGAAGAAATCGAATTCAATGCTTCGCAAGTCAACAACTACTGCTGCTATGCTGACGTCACCGACTGGGTAGCGGCCAACCCCATCAACGCGAGGTACACGGTAGCCAATGTGGTCTCGCGCCAAGCATCTTCATGTTGGGGAGGATGGGTGCTGGTGATCGTGTACGAGGACGCCCTCGCCCCCATGAGAAACCTCACCCTCTTTGATGGGCTGGCGATGATCACAGGCTCGGGTGGAGGCAACAACGTGGTGGACGTGCCCATTTCCGGGTTCTTGACACCTCCTATAGGACCGGTAGACCTGCAATTGGGTGTGGTGGCCTTTGATGGAGACCGCGGAGAAGATGGAGACCAATTGGGATTCAACGGCACCGGAAATGTGGAGTACATCTCCGATGCCACCCACGACATCAACAACGCCTTTAACAGCACGCACAGCACAGACGGAACGATAAACCCTTGGCGCCAACCCGCCTTCAACAATACACTGGGACACGACGCCAATGTGTTTGTTCCAGACAACAGCAGCTTCGAATTCCTGCCCAACAACGCCACAGAAGCGTCAATTCGGGTCACAACCGGCGGGGAATCCATCACAGTACAGGTCATCACTTCGGTCATCGATGTCTACGAGCCCGACCTGAGGGCCACCGTCTTCATCGAAGACCTCAATGGAGGAATGGCAGAACCTGGGGACATCCTGGAATACACGGTGGTGGGCAAAAACCTGGGGTCGGATGCGGCCACGGGTGTCTACATCACGGAAAGCCTCGACCTCAGAACAGATTTTGTGTCCGGCAGTTTGGAATGGATTTCGGGACCGCTCACGGGGACCATGACCGACACCGAAGGCGACGACACAGGTGAATTCGTGGCAGCCGATCAAATGGTCAGGGTCCGCGCAGGGGCCGGAGCCAATGCGGCCAATGGCGGAACACTGGACAACGACCCCCTGGGCATGGACAGCATCGCGTTTAGGTTTCAGGTGCAGTTGACCGACGATTGTCTGCTGCTCCAATGCGACGGCACACTCACAGGTGCCGCCGACATCTATGGAGAGGGCAACATCTCGGGCAATGCCCAATCCAATGACGGAGCCAGCGGGCTCGTAGACGCCAACGGATGTCCGGTGGAAGGTGTCACTGTGCTCGACGTTCAAACCGGAGTGTGCCCTCCCGTCGTCATCGAACCCTCTGGAACGACCTGCTTGGGAGACGATGTGACGTTGACCGTTCCCCAATTCTCCAACAATCCTTTGGCAGAATCATTGGCCAACTATGCCTGGTCGGGCCCCGATGGCTATTCTGGAGTAACAGCTTCAGCTTTCATTGCCGACGCCGCCCAAATCAACGCCGGCGTCTACAACCTCGAAGTCACCTTTTCAGGGCTTGAATGCTTGCTGTCATCAGCGGCCTACACACTCGATGTGCATGTCCCAGAACCCGACTTCGATCCCCCAGAGTCCCAATGCCTCGAAGGCAACGCGTTCAACTTTGCAGCTGAAGGAGCCGCTTTTGCCGACGCCACCTATATGTGGACTTTCCAAAACGGAACACCGGGCATCTCTACAGGCGCCTTCATTGACAGCATACAGTTCACCTCCGGCGGCTGGCATACGGTAGGGCTGACCTTGGAAGAAATCGGCTGCACAGCAGATGTAACGGACTCCATATTCATAGAACTCCCACCGGTCTTGACGCCTTTTCCAATCGAAATCTGGCCAGACACCGGTTGCGTCCCCCTCACCGTCAACTTTGCCGATCCAGCGCCCGCCATACCGTTGGACTACAGCTGGGTTTTCGGCGATGGAACGTCCAGCCTCACCGACGCGCCTTCTCATGAATACGGACAAGTCGGAACCTATGGCATCACCGTTTCAGCAGTTTCGCTGGGCAATTGTCCGGGCTACATCAGCTTCGACGTTGGCGATGCCGTCACCGTGCTGCCCAACCCCGAAGCGGGCTTTGAAGTCAGCCCCACAACGGTCGAACTCTTGGAGCCGGTAGTCAACCTCACATCGCTCACCAGCACGGCCAATGCCGTGAGCTACTGGATGAGCGACGGAGGGAGCCTGGGCACGCCCAACGGGCAATACATTTTCAATGATGGGGGCAACTTCGAGGTGATCCAAACGGTCATCAGCCCGGCGGGCTGCACCTCCACGGCCACCGCAGAGGTGGTCGTCAACGGCACGATTTTTCATGCACCAACGGCCTTCACGCCAAACGGTGACAGCGTCAACGACACCTGGCACCCTGTGGCCTTGGGCGTCACCTCTTATAACCTCGAAGTGCGCAACCGTTGGGGCGCACTCGTGTGGTCAACCGACGATGCCGACCAACCTTGGCTCGGCCAAGTCGCAGACGGCTCCCATTACGTCCCGGACGGAACGTACCACTGGAAGGTGACCTACCGCGACCAATTGGGCTTTCCCAAAGTCAAACAAGGCACACTGACCATCTTTCGTTGATCAGTCCTCTGGCACTGCGATCAGGTCGATCTCGTGGTCTCGGATCGCGGCGTTCAAAGCTGGTAAATCCGCATCGCGCAGGGCATACCACCGCGCCAACTCCACATCGATTTCCGCGGTTACCGCATCGCGCACACCATACATCTGGGCGGTCGGCCTGTACATGCCCATGCCCGCCAAAGAACCTACATGGGCCAGTTTGTTGTTCAGCTTAATGGGGAAGTTGAGCATGTCTTGGTTGCTCTTCAATTTGGTCTGGTACAGCACCTCTTCTATGGCGATCATGGTTGAGTCCAGGCGTTTGCCCATGTCAATCACAGCCGCATGTTCGTCCTCATCGAGGCGGCCCGTGAGCATGGAAATCTGACCGCGTGCCGCCCGCATGTGGCGGATGGCATCGTGGGTCTCATCGACCTTGTCCCTCACAGATTTGAGGAAGTCAAATTGGGCCCTCCTGTCTTCTGCTGTTCCTTCCGTTCTCGGATCGAGTAAAACCTCAAAAGTGGTCGCCACGGTATCCCCGTCCACCGCCAGCGAAGCCGAATAAACGCCCGGAGGGGCCACTGGCCCCGACAAGCTGCCCCACCACATCAGCAGGCCTTCAAAGTCATCGGCTTTGGGGTAACGCAAGTCCCAATCGAAATGCTGCAGGCCGTCCTCAAGCTTCAGCTTGTCCGCCGCCTCAGCAGCATCGGTCGCAAAGGACCGGATCACCTCTCCCTCTGAATTCTCAAAAGTCAAAGCGGCTTGCTCGGCACCTTCGGGTACTTGAAAATGCACCCGAACGCCCGACGGATGGTTGGTGCCCATCGTCTGGCTTTCCTTTCCAAGTCCACCGCCAAAGCCCACCGTGGGGTGGGGCTGAAACAACCTCAGCCCGCCTTCGGACATCGGCTCAGAGAGGGACTGCCACAAGACGTTGAGGTCGTCGAGCAACCAAAAACTGCGTCCCTGGGTGGCCACAATCAAGTCGTTGTCCTTGAGGGCGAGGTCCGTAACCGGCACCTGTGGCAGGTTCTGCTGAAAGGGCGCCCAAGTTGCGCCGTCGTCGGTGCTGATGTAGAGTCCAAATTCAGTGCCCGCATACAGCAATCCCGGTACCGTTTGGTCGGCCCTGATGACGCGCGTGAAATGGCCGCCATCAATGCCCTTGACCAATTTGCGCCAGGTCTGACCGTAGTCCGCAGTGTGGTACAAATAGGGCGCATAATCGCCCAGCTTGTAGCGCGTTCCAGCCACGTAGAGGCCACCCGGACGGTGCGGGTCTACCTCTATGCTGTTGATCATGGTCGCCTCTGGCAAACCCTTGGGCGTGACATCGATCCAATCGGCACCCGCATTGCGAGAAACGTGCACCAAGCCATCGTCCGAACCGCACCACAGCAGCCCCTCTTCCAGCGGCGATTCGGCCGCTGCGAAGATGGTCGCATAGTACTCCACCCCTGTGTTGTCTTTGGTAATCGGTCCGCCCGAAGAGACCAACTTGGCAGGGTCGCTCTTGGTCAAATCGGGAGAGATCACCTCCCAACTTTCCCCGCCGTTGGATGAGGCGTGAAGAAACTGCGAACAGGTATACATCTTCTGGGCATCGTGGGGCGAAAAGAAGACCGGGAAATTCCACTGAAAACGGTACTTCATGCCCTCGGCGCCATACCCCATGGGGTTGTCAGGCCAAACGTTGATGGCCCGGCTCATCCCTCCATCGTGGTCGTACCGCGTCAGAAACCCGCCGTAGCTGCCTCCAAACACGATGTCGTTGTCGGTTGGATCGGGCGCCAGATGGGCACTTTCTCCCCCCGCGGTGGATTCCCAGTGATCGTCGGTGATGTAGCCCCTGTCCGAGCGAGAGTCGATGCGGATGGCAGAATTGTCTTGTTGGGCGCCATAAATCCGATAAGGGAAATGGCCGTCCGTGGTCACCCTGTAGAATTGGGCCGTAGGCTGGTTCATATAGGTGGACCAGCTCTCCCCTGCATCGTAGCTCACCTGCGCCCCGCCATCGTCTCCGATGATGAGCCGGCGGGCATCATCCGGGGCAATCCACAGGTCGTGGTGGTCCCCGTGGGGCGCGTAGTTGGACTCAAACGAAGCGCCACCATCGTTGGACACATGGTAGGCCACGTTCATGACATACACGCGGTTGGCATCCTCGGTATCGGCGTAGATGCGCGTGTAATACCAGGCCCGCTGGCGCAGGCTGCGGTCCGAATTGGTGAGCGTCCAAGTGTCCCCAGCGTCATCGGAGCGGTACACTCCGCCGTTTTCGTTTTCTACAATGGCCCAAACGCGGTCTGGGTTGACCGGTGACACGGCCACCCCGATGATGCCAAACGGCCCTTCCGGCATGCCCTCCTGTTCCAACAGCGATTTCCAAGTCGAACCACCGTCCTCGGATTTCCACAATCCAGAACCGGCACCGCCCGAAGAGAAGTCATAGGGCGTGCGGCGCACATTCCACGTGCTGGCATACAGCACCTCGGGATTGACGGGGTCAAACACAAGGTCCACCGCTCCAGCCCTGGCATTGGCAAACAAAACGCGCTCCCAATGCGCTCCGCCATCGGTCGACTTGTAGACGCCGCGCTCATCGCTGTCCTTGAAGAGGTCGCCCAGCACGGCAGCATAGACGATGTCGGGGTTGTCGGGGTGAATGCGCATCCGCGGAATGTGCCTGCTGTTCTTCAGCCCAATGGCCTTCCAACTGCGGCCCCCATCCACGCTCTTGTATGCCCCTGTTCCGGGCGATACGTTGCCCCGCACAGTGACTTCGCCCCCACCCACGTACAAGACATTGGGATGGGATGTACTCACCGCAATGGCACCAATGGATCCACCGAAATAGCCATCGCTGATGTTATCCCAGGTCGATCCGCCATTTGACGTTTTCCAGACACCACCACCGGTGGCCCCCATGTAAAACGTCATCGGGTCATTTGGCACGCCGGTAACGGCAGCAGAACGGCCGCCTCGAAACGGACCTATGCAGCGGAATTGCAGCGCATCATCGAGGGATTCAATTCCCGATTCAGCCGTTTGGGCCGACAACGCGCAGGGAGACAAAGTCAGTGCCAATCCCAAAAAAAGACTGC
Source organism: Flavobacteriales bacterium (assembly GCA_022428285.1). GTDB lineage: Bacteria > Bacteroidota > Bacteroidia > Flavobacteriales_D > Sanyastnellaceae > UBA8752. The sequence goes on along the minus strand of JAKMCX010000074.1, from coordinate 3,246 downwards.
CCAAAAAGACAGACCCAGACCAGAGAAAACAAGGAGCATTCATGTGCTCAAAATACCCTTTAACACGCTCCCGAAACAAGCGGGAATCCAAGGGTCAAGGATCACATTCATGTCGCCCGCCCAGAAAGCACAAAAAAGCCAAGAAGACCGGGGCGAAATCACCCAGGGTCCAGCACGCAACGGACTGAATACCCGCCGCAACACACACCATTTTCGTTGCGCTTCACAAAAGGGTTCCAATCGAATTCGCGCGTGAAAAATTCCGTTCCATCACCCGCAGGTGTGGATGTCCAAAACCAAGCATAGGCGCCACCTGCAGCAAAATAACCGTTGGCCGATCGGTAACTCCCTGGAACCGCAGTGAAACCGCTGGTATTGGTGCCTTGACCGTCGTTGTACCAGCCATAGGTTGCCTTGAGTTGTTCCGCTTGATCGGTTCCGCGGGCACCGGTGCTGGACGCCTCTTCCGCTGTCATGCCGAGCGCAATTTCCATGTCCATCCAATCGCCATCTGTAGACACATGCCATCCTGCGGGACACAGGCCGCGTTCATCCGTCATGGCAAATCCGTTGTAGAGGCGGCCATACGCTTCCAACGACTGCTCGGGATCGCAGGCATTGATGTCGGGCGACAAGGATTGACACCCCCCATCTTCCCCAAAAACAGCCACAGCACCCTCCTGCGCATTTTGCCAATCCGAGTCGCTGAGGTTCGCCAGCATGGGATCCCCATTGCGGTAGGCTTCGCTCCTTAAGTTTTGAGAAAACCAACAGTGTCCTCCGATCTCAACCGTCGGGTAAGCGTGTCCTTGAAAAGCCAAAGTGTCTCCGCAGGAGAAGCCAAGAGGAGGCGCACAAGAGAGTCCATACTCCCCCAACAACGCGACCAAATCTGCCGACCCGACAGCCCCATCTCCATTGCCGTCATACAGCAATTCACACGGTTCTTGGGCGATTAAACCCAAACCCCACAGCGAAAACAGAAAGCCGACTAAAAAACGCATATCACAGACTAAAACCGCATAATAAATATGCAGATGAAAAATACGACAATCTCTGCTCAGTCAAAATCAGGGAATCTAAAACCCAGATTCACCCCCCCTGCTCTCCATCCAATGGGCGATTAACCGGCCGTACTGTCCGTCATCGGCTCCTTTGGATTATTGGACCACAATCTGCTGTCGGGTCAACGCGACACCGTCGTGTTCCAATGAGACCACATAAGTCCCAGGTGTCCATCCTGCCATTGGAATCACTGCCCGGTCAGCATGGTGAAGCACCACCTTTTTTAGCGCTTGACCCAAGACATTTCGGAAGACCACTGCGACGTCCATTGCACCCTCCCAACTGATGTGGAGTTCCGAGGATACTGGATTGGGATACAATGCCCCATTCCACTCTGTTTCTTCCAGCCCCACAAATGCAGCGCAGTCAATCTGACCCGCTACCGAAGCCGTGCGGTTGGAAACAAAGGGCTTCAACCCCAAAATGGCCCCACCTCCCATTCCGCCGCCACCGCCGCCAAGGTCAGCCTCGATGTTGGTATCGAAATCCGCATTGGAATACATTTTGTTGGCATCGGCATAGACGTAGGGCGCGACCAGGGCCGCTGCCGCATCAATGCGTCCAAACATGTAGTCCTCGTTGAAAAATGCCGTGGTCAGCTCGCACACCTGCAAGAGGTACCTCTGATAGAGGTCTGGATGCTCCAACATGCGCTCCAGGAGCGGCCTGGGCGAATCGCTGTAATCCACATCCAACGTCTCCATGTTTCCTGCGTCATTGGTGTACCGGCCAAAAGCCTCGTTGCCGTCCCACTTGATCCACTCCCAGAGGCCGGTGTCTTGGTTGTGATAGATGTAATAGTTCCGGGCCGAGCCCGTGTAACTGTCCAAATTGCTGAACAGCATGTTGAGCGCCGCCGAACGCAGGTAAGCATCCACCTCCACGCGCGCATCGATTCCCGCAGCAAACCCGTCCAATGTGGTGTTGTTCAGGAAGTCAATCAGGTCGAGTAAATCGCTCCAATCGTTCTCGTCCTCATTGGTTTTGAGCTCGTAACGGTCGGCATAGGCCGCCTGGTCAGCTCCATAATATGCAAGATCGGCAGCCGTACTGTTTGCTCCAGTATCCGGAGGGCCACCTCCGAAATTGTCCCCCGCCTTGAACAGGTTGCCATCGTCTTCTTGGATGTTCCAGTCCAAGAACTGATCGTCAATCTGCTCCACTACAGTGTAGAAACCCCATGGCTCTCCGTTCAAGGTGACTTCGGCGAAGCTGGCGCGGGGTGCGGCCACACCAGCTGCCCGACACACATCGAAAAACAGCTTCTCGCGCATGCAAGTGGGGTCCTTGAAGCCATTGCTAAAATTCAGCTTCTTAAGTCCGTCATAATCCAAACCGGAAATGAACCGGTTGAAGTCAATTTTGAACGACTTCTTGTCGCCCGGGTGCATGTAACTGGAATTGCCTTTGAGCCGCACTCCGACACTGTCCAAACTGTAGGTGCCCGTGACGTCAGTCAACGTGAGATTGGCGGGGATATACAGGTTCTCTTCCGCCTCGTAATTGGCCACAAGCTCCTGCCAAAACTCCCCCTGCGGAAAGTCCAATTCGATGGAAATTACCTGGTCAACCGAGAAGATGTTGTCGCCATCAATTTGTCCGAAACCGACCAGTGGCAGCGACATGAAAAGGAAAAGAGAAACAGTGAATTTCATAGATGAAAGCGCTTAGCAAGCTTGTAATACATGGAACACAGTACGGTGAGAACAGCCGCCCAATGCGGATTTAAAGATGCAGGAATCAGGGCATCCAGTGCTGCATGGAATCGGGCACAGCATCACCGTGCAGCATGATGCCTATGGTGTGGTGACGGAAATAGGACATGGAGACAAATTGCTCTCCCCCGAACCCATTCTCCTGTCCCCAAGAATTTTTGATGATGAAATAAGAACGGCCCTGGGCGTCCCTTGCGCGACCCACGATGTGCATCAGATGATCGTCGGTATTCTCTTGTGAATCAAATGCCGCTTGCCGCATGGCTTGGTTTACATCGGGCTCCGCTGGCATGGCATCCAACGTGCCCCACTCTTCTTTGGTCGCCGCCACAGCGGGCATGATGGCCCACCCGTCGAAAAAAGAGAACCCCTCGTTGCTCACATCGGCATCCCATGCGACGGTATATCCGTTTTCCAAGGCATGGTGAACCGCCGCTTCCAATCCATCCAATGGCACATTCCAAAA
>JAKMCX010000045.1 GCA_022428285.1 Flavobacteriales bacterium | reverse complement strand
GAGGACATCGAGTTCTACTTCTGTGGTCCGCCACTGATGAACCAAGCCGTGCTCAAGATGTGCGACGATTGGGGTGTGCCGCCCGAGAATGTGGCCTTCGACGATTTCGGAGGATGATGCACAACAGCATCAAATTTCATGGGATTTCCGCCAGCCTCGTGCTGGCGGTCCCGTTTGTGGCGGTGCTGTTTTCGTCGTGTGGCGGTGCATCCAGGACCGAGGAAGTCCAAAGTGACCGGTTGGAAGCCGCCATACAGCAACACACAGGAGAGGCCCAAGGCACCACCTACTCCATCAAGTACGTCTCAGAACTGCGTCTGGAGGACGCGGTGTTCGAAGACATCCTGGAGATGATCGACCGCGAAGTCAGCCTGTGGAGGCCGCTCAGCCGCATCAATCAAATCAACGCATGGGACCGCACGGACTCGCTCTTTGGTTTTGTTGATTCCACCCAAATCATAGGCCCATTGTGGGCGTTGTCCGAGGAGTTGCACGGTTTGACCCGGGGTGCATTTGACCCTACAGTCAGTCCATTGGTAGAGCTCTGGGGGTTTGGCTTGTCAGAAATGGGAGAAGTGGGGGCTGACCAAGTGGACAGCGTGATGTCGTTCATTGGGATGGTACCGGACCGCTTCGACATGAACGAGGAAGAGGAGGATGGATACTACAAAGCCACCTGGGTGCGCAAGGGAGATCCCAGAGCAGCGTTGGATTTCAATGCCATTGCGCAGGGATACAGTGTAGACCTCCTTTTGGAGGCCCTGAGAGAACGCGGCATCACAGATGCGATGGTGGAGCTCGGAGGGGAAGTCGTGTGCCGGGGCAGCAATGCTTCAGGCGGTCCTTGGCGCATTGCCGTGGACCGGCCCATCGAAGGCAGCACAGGTGCGGACAGGACTTTTGAAATGGTCGTTGCGGTTCAAGACAGGGCCATCTGCACCAGCGGGAGTTACCGAAAGTTCCATGAGGTGGACGGCCGCAAAATCAGCCACACCATAGATCCGGGAACGGGATGGCCAGCGGCCAATGGACTCTTGAGCGCCACGGTAATGGCACCCACGGGCGCCTACGCCGATGCAATGGCCACAGCCTTCATGGTGCTGGGCGCAGAACAAACCAAGGGGTTCCTGAACCTGTATCCCGAATTGGGACTGGATGTGCTTTTGATGTCCGATGACGGACAAGGCGGATACTCCATTTGGAGTTCACCTGGATTCGAGGCCGTTTCCAGCCGTCCTTGATTCAGGTAACCGCTTCAGTGATGTCCTCCTTGCGGCACTGGTCTTGCGGCCTTGCGCCACAGACTGAACAGCCCCCATCTTCACCCTTCAGCATGGGGTTGTTGCTCGCACAAGTCCCACTGAATTCTCCGTCTTTTTTGACGAGGATCTTGATGGCGATGCCTGCGACGCCAAGGGCAAGCAAAGCAATCGCCAGTAAAATGGTTTCTGTTCCCATGAAATAAAGGTACAGGGTAGAATCAGGGGTACAAAAGGAAACAATCAGGGGATAAAACACCTTGGAGAGGCAATTAGGCAGTGAACTTGGTAGATTAGTCGATTAATTTAGTATATTCGTAGAACAAACCGCAGTTGTTGATGCCCTCACAATCCTTCTACCAATCCTTTGCGTTGGCATTGCTGTCTGCGGTTTTTGCATTCAACGCACAAGCCCAAGAGTGCGGTTGCCTTCCCTATGCGGACCGCACCACGGTTGTTTTGACGGACAACACGGGATCCGGTACGGGAACCCAAACACTTTCTTGTGACAACATCTACCTGCTGGACGGCTTCGTCTACGTCAATGAAGGCGATGTTCTGACCATCGAGCCAGGCACCGTCATTCAGGCCAAGGCAGGACAGGGGGCTTCGGCGAGCTGTTTGATCGTGGCCAGAGGCGCTCAGATTCTGGCAGACGGGACGGCCAGTTGTCCCATCATCTTCACCTATGAAGGCGATCCTCTCAATGGTTCGACACCCTACAACACCCGCGGACTGTGGGGAGGGGTTATTGTCAATGGCTATGGAATCCTCAATACCTATGACGGAGACGACGTCGCCGAAGGCATCATGGACCCATCCAATACGGGACGCGATGTATACGGAGGCGAAGACAATGCCGGGTCGAGCGGCATCATGCGGCACATTTCGATCCGTCACGGTGGCAGTGAAATGCCCAACCCGCCGGTCAATTTCCAGAACAAAATCAATGGTGACGAAACCAATGGGTTGAGCCTGAATGGTGTGGGTTCTGGGACCATCATCGAGCACATCGAAGTGGTGTCGACTTTGGATGATGGACTTCAAATTATGGGGGGCTCAGCCAACATCAAGTATTTGGCGGTCGCGTTTTCTTCGGAAGACAACATCGAATACGACCAAGGTTGGGTAGGCGACATGCAGTTCTTCTTTTCTGTATTGGACCAACCCGAAGAAGTCGGTGAATTGGGATTCGACTTTGAGGGCGACGACTTTGAATTTCAGGATGTGACGTTGAGCTTCTTGCCCTACACCAACCCTCAAATTGCCAACTTCACCAACATTGGGCATCCCGGAGCGGGTGCCTTGCGCTGGCACAATGGTGCCGGTGGCCGCGTTTACAATGGCATTTTCCAAAACTGGGATTACGGCATCGACTTCGAAGACGAAGACCCATGCGACGCTTATGAGCTCTTCCTGTTTGGGGAATTGGAAATCCACAACAACCGCTTTTGGAACGTCGGTGACAGCTTGGCGCTGGACACCATGATTTTGTATGAAGGGCCCGTATGGAACGGGAACATTCAAATCCAAAACCACTTCGTGAACAACAACAATGCAGCGTCTGACGCGGGCATTGACGATCAATTCGAGGCCCTGGCCGGTTTCATCACTTCGGGGCTCGATCTCTTTCCAAATGAAGGAGATTCCGTGCCTGCTGAGCACCAACCGGTGGGTACATTCTTTGATCCCGTCAACTATGTCGGGGCGTTTGAGCCTGGCGGTGAGAACTGGCTCACAGGATCATACTTGGACCAACTCGGCATGTTCTATCCTGGCGATGTGCCCGGGTGCATGTACAGCTGGGCCTGCAACTACGACGCAGACGCCAACAAGGACGATGGTTCATGCGACGTCTCCACCTGTGGAGGTTGCAAATACGCAGAAGCCAACAATTTCAATGCTGGGGCCTTGTTTGACGATGGCTCTTGCACGTTCCCTGCAGGCGAAAGTCCCTGTCCATCTGACGTGGACGGCGACGGCACCACAGGAGTAAACGACCTGTTGGAAGTGCTCTCCCTCTTTGGAGCGAGTTGCGGCTGAAACCGCCTCTAGTTCAGCGGATACAGCGGAGATCGGTTTCCCGGAACCCAAGCGATGCCCAAAGTCGGATGGTGCGCCCTAAATCCATGGGTGTGTAACACCAAGCGCGACCACCAACCTTTGCTCAGGTGCACGTTGAGGACCACACGGTTGTATTGGTTTTCCTCGGGTTGCCAGCGGTGCAGATAGCGGCCGTGGAGGAGGTCAATGTGAACCCGTGTGAACCGCAGCTGGAAACCAGCATGAAGGCTGGAGCCTAAATTTTGCGGCCTCGCCATGAGCAGGCCACCAGCGACATAGCCGATTCTAGAGCGTCCCCCAAAACGGTACTCGTACCCGCATTCGAGCACATTTTCCTGATCCTCGAGGGGCGCGGGTTGCCGGCGACCCATTCCCAGAAACAGATAACTGCCCTTGGTGGGGGCGGGAAGGACAGCCAAGGTCACAAAGCCACTGTCGGCAGCAGAGCGCAGAGGGGCTGTGCGCAAAAGTGAAGCGACGAGGCTGAGGCTGACCACATTTGTGCCCAGGTTTGGCTGTTTAAACGAGGCGTTGCTCTGGTGGTCCAGGCGCAATTGGACCCCCAAGTTTCGGTGCCACCCGGTGGCCTGGGCGTCGGGCATAATGCCCATTCCAATCTGCGCGGCTCCATTGATGGCCGATCCAATCACCACGCGCTCCCTGCTCTGGCTTGTGCCCGGATTCCAAACCTTCTCGGTCCATCCCAGTCCGCCACCGAGTCTAAAAGACCACCGGCCCCTGAGGGTCAGGTCGACATGAGACAGGGCGGTGATTTGAGTGCCGATGTGACCGCTGGCACCCACCTCCGTGGCCAGCAAGGAAAGGCCCCAGTGCGGGTGATGGCGAGAGGCGGCCCAATAACCGGCTGCTTTTTTGGACCAAGTCAATTCTAAACGGCGGGCATGCCCGTCTATGAGTCCGCGGATGACCGACCGGTGAGGCACGAGAAACCCTGCACCCACACCCGCAGACCAGAGGGCGGGCTCGGCTTTGAACGTTTGGGCTTGAAGTCGATGAGCGGGCCCAAATCCCAAAAGGAATGCACCCAAAATCAACCCGCGCTTCAATTGAACTGTACTTCGTGTCACCAGCCCAAAGGTGCCGCTTAATTTTGGACCTATGCCGCACACCGAAGCCATTCAACGTCCCACGCTTACTTCGCCGGTTGGCGGACATACCCGAGAAGAGAAACTGGCGGCTTTTGGCCGCCTCTTGGACATCATGGATGACCTTCGGGAAGGCTGCCCCTGGGACCGCAAACAAACCTTTGAGTCGCTGCGCCATTTGACCATCGAGGAGACCTATGAACTCGCCGATGCCATCCTGTCTGAAGACCTCGAGGAAGTGGGCAAGGAGGTGGGCGATTTGATGCTGCACATGGTGTTTTACAGCAGGCTGGGTTCCGAAGCGGGGGCCTTTGATGCCGCCGATGTGCTACATGGGATCTGCGACAAGCTCGTGCACCGGCACCCCCACATCTATGGTGATGTAGTAGCGGCTACCGAAGAAGAGGTCAAGGCCAACTGGGAGAAGATCAAGCTCAAAGAAAAGGGCCCCGACCAGGACAAGCCCAAGGGGGTGCTCGATGGCGTTCCGCAGGGCTTGCCATCCATGGTCAAGGCCCAGCGCATTCAGGAGAAAGTGCGCGGCGTAGGCTTTGATTGGGACCACGCGGGTCAGGTCTGGGAGAAGGTCCAAGAGGAATTGGGGGAGCTTCAGGAGGAGGTAGAGACTAAGTCCGACCGCATGGCGGACGAGTTTGGTGACGTGATGTTTGCCCTCATCAATTATGCCCGCTTTTTGGACGTCAATCCAGACGAGGCCCTTGAACGTACAAACCGCCGTTTCAAAGCCAGATTCGAGGAAATGGAGCGGCGCATCGCGGCTTCAGGAGGAGATTTGGCGGCCATGCCTTTGGATGAGATGGACCGGCATTGGGATGCGGCCAAACAGGCACTGGGGCAAGGCAAATCCTAAGGCATGCAGCGTTTGCCGATACCGTTTTGGGGCCTGTTCCTTTTCGTGGCTGCAGGTTGCAGTGGGGAAGGAGCGGGATGCTGGACGCCTCAAGGCGATGCCACTGCGGCTTCCGTCTCTTTGGACGTGCCGATGGAGGCGGTACAGATCGTGGACCGAATCGATGTCGAGTGGTTGCCCACTGCAGGGCCGGAGGGGCCGCGGCTGACATGGCACACTGGGGAGGGGTTGATAGAAGGAATGTCTGCAGAGTTGCAGGACGGGACCTTGTTGATCCAGGACCTCAACCGTTGCCGCTGGGTGCGTCCCCTCGATGCCGTACCAAAGGTGCGCATAGAAGGTGTGGACTGCAGGAACTGGCTGCTGGAGGGCCAGGGCAGTTTCTCGATGGTCGATACGCTGTACGGCGGTGATTTGAGGGTGACCGGCGACGAAATGTCTGGCCCCATGCAGCTGCTGTTTCACGGTGATACGCTGCAGGTGCGCCTGCCCAATGGCATCGGGCATTTGGCCGTCAGCGGACAGGCCCGCAGGTTGCGCGCTTTCCGGGCAGGCTTTGGTGATTTGGACGCGCGGCACTTGGATGCCCATCAAGCCATGGTTCACCACGGAGGATTGGGAGACCTTCATCTAAACGCCGCGAACTACCTGTATTTGGAAGTCGCCGGAGCGGGCAACACCTACCTGCATCAAGAGCCCGAAGAATCCAACATCCAATTCCTCGACGGGGCCGTGGGCACCGTTACCCTCGTGCCTTGATCAGTCGATGAGCTGCGCTTGAACGTCCGCAGCGAAGGAGGCCACCCACGTCGCATACTGCAGCCCGCTGGGGTGCAATCCGTCCGCTGCAACCCAATTGGAGGCTGCAGGCCATTGTTGGCTGATGGGCGTGATGTTGTAATGCGCAATGCCTGCTGCAGATGTCAGACTGGCGCAAGACGCATTGAAGTTGGCGAGGTCTTGCGAAATAGAGGCTTGGTTGCCTTGGCCAAAAGGGGTGTAGCCGTAGTCAGGTATGCTGACCACAAACACCCGGTTGGGTTGTCCGTCAGCGAGTTCCACTGCGCGTTCCAACAATTGCACAAACTCAGTCTCATAGACCTCGAGGGACTGTCCTTGGTATTGATTGTTGACCCCAATGAGGAGTGAGACCAGGTCAAACGATGACGTATCAATTTGCTGAGCGTCCATGCCTTGAGACAGGTTTGAAGTCGTCCATCCTGTCGTCGCAATGATGCGGGCAGGCTCGAAATGGCTCGCAGGCAGCCGCAACGCCAAAGAGTCGACCAGTTGGTTTGGCCAATCGCCGGCAGAGGGGACGCCCTCTCCAATGGTGTAACTGTCGCCCAATGCGAGGTACCGCACGGTGTCCGGCGCTGCACCAACTTCCTCCTCCTCTGGAGGTTCAACCACAGGCGGAACAGGCGCTGGTGATGGTGCAACGGGAACAAGTAAGTTGGCAGAATCTTCGTCAGGGGTGCAGGCCATGCACAGCGTGAGCGGGATGGACAGCAAAAGGATGCGCGACAGGATCATGCCGCAAGGAAACACATTGGCGTCAATCTGACTGAAGCAGGAGCACAAGCGCCGTGCTGGCCAAAAACCATCCCATCAAATTTCGCCGCGATGGACGCTCAGAAAAAAAGGCCATGCCGGCCAAGGATGTGGCGAGGACAACGCCCAGGTTGATCATCGGAACGATGGCCGAACGGGACAGCGGCATCTGCTGGTAAGCGGACAGCAAAAAGAACAGGGACCCGACGTTGATCACACCCAAGATGATGCCACCGAGCACCGTGGCGCGGTCCAGCCGCGGAGCGCATCGCGGAATGGCCACCCACCGAGAAACACCAATAAAGGCTGCCATGGTGAAGGGAATGGAAGCAAAACTCAGCCTGTCGGCATCGCAGGACATGTGGGCAGGACTCGAAAACCAGCCAAAGCCCAAGTCGATCAGGCCCGACCCCACAAAGACGATGGCGGGAAGGGTCCAACTGGCCAATTCCTTGACAACTCCAGCACCCTCTGTCTGGGCCTCTCGGCTTTTTTTGCTTTGGGTACTAGCCAGCCACACTGCGGGAAAGGCCAAGGCGATGGCCGCACCTTTGTGCCAAGTAAAGGCATCCGACGGATCCAAAGCGATGAACACCAACATGGGCAGGACCATGGACATTTTGGTCGCAATGGCCACAACGCCCAGTCCGAGTTGCTGTGTGCACTCGCCAATCTTGCGGAACATGTAGAGAAAGATCAACCCCATGGCAGCGCCGGCGAGTGAACTCGGTGCAGCCAGCCTCTCCAAGGCGTGTTCTGGACCTGCCATGGCCACGGACAAGGTGGCGGCGACCATGTAATTGATGACAATGGCATCTTCAAGCCGCACATTCATTCGGGGGAACAGCCGGAAACAGCTGAACATGAGTGTGGAAACGAAGATGCAGAGTCCCAGTGCGATCATGCCGGCAAAGGAAGGGCCAAAGTGGGAGCCGGCGCATGCCCTGTCAAAGCCAATGAGGCAGGGTTGACGAAATAGCGCACTTGATCATCACCAAACGGGTGTGAGCCGCGCAAAGCGGCACCGCTGGGCAATGCCGGGGCGCGCATTCCTCCCCGCGTCGGTTTTGACCCCATGCACCAGCGCGCCTCGTCCCACATTCCAGATTCCAAAAAGCCCGCGAGCGTTTTGGGGCCTCCTTCTACCAACACCGAGCGGCATTCTGCTTGTTGGAGGTGCGCCAAAACAGTCTCAATGGCCCCCTTTTCTGGGGCTTCCAACCGCACCACATGGTCCGGAAGGCCTTCTGGTCCGCCCAACACCACAGCGCCGGGGTGGGCATAAACGTGTGCCTGGGGCGACGTGCGTCCTTGGGGGTCCAGCACCACAGGAAAGGGGTTGGGGCCATTGGCTTCGCGCACATCGAGCCTCGGATTGTCGGTGTCGACGGTGCCTGCTCCTACCAAGATGGCCTGCTCTTCGGCGCGCCATTGGTGGGTAAGGCGCCGCAAAGCTGGAGCAGTGATGGGCAAGCTGCCCCGTTCTTCTGAAGTTCTGGGGGGATCGGCAAATCCATCTTCACTGATGGCGCATTTCAGCACCACCCACGGCCGTCCCCGTTCAAGAGAAGATAGAAACCGACGGTTGAGCCAGCGTCCACCAAACTGGTCGTCCAAGACGGTGACTTCCACTCCTGCAGCGCGTAAACCTTCGATGCCGCTCCCTGCAACGCGAGGGTCCGGGTCTTGCATGCCGATGACGACCCGCTCCACTCCGCGCTCAATCAACAAGGCGCTGCACGGTGGCGTGCGTCCGAAGTGGTGGCATGGCTCCAACGTAACGTAAGCGGTGGAGGATGACAACCTGGCATCGTGGGGGTCCAATTGGCCCAAAGCATGCACCTCCGCATGCGGACCTCCACACATGGCGTGCCACCCCTCTGCAATGGCCAATCCTTCATGCACAATGACACACCCAACCCTCGGGTTTGGGGCCGTGTTCCAGCGTCCGTTGTGGGCCAATGCATGCGCCCTTTGCATCCAGCGTTGATCGGCTGCAGAACGCGTCATAGATCAGGCTTGGCCAGCAGAGCGGCGAGCAGCGAGCAAGGTGTTCTTGAGCAGGCTCACAATGGTCATGGGCCCTACGCCGCCAGGGACAGGGGTGATCCAGCTGCATTTGGGGGCCACAGAGGCATAATCCACATCGCCTTTGAGCCGGAAGCCCCTTTTGGCGGTGGAATCTTCAACGCGGGTGATGCCCACATCGATCACAACGGCGCCTTCCTTCACCATGTCCGCTGTGACCATTCCGGGCCTGCCCACGGCAGCGACCAAGATGTCGGCCCGGAGGCAATGCGCTTGGAGGTCTTGCGTCCTGCTGTGGCACAATGTGACGGTGCAGTTGCCCGGTTGGCCAGACCTGCTCAGCAACAGAGACATGGGGGTGCCCACAATGCTGGAACGGCCAATGACAACAGCGTGCTTGCCTTCGGTTTCCACACCTGAGCGGTCGAGCATGGTCATGATGCCTGCAGGCGTAGCGGGCACAAAGCCCGGTAAACCCAAGGCGAGGTTGCCCATGTTGGACGGATGAAATCCATCCACGTCTTTCAGCGGTGATACCGCTTCTATGACCGCTTGATCGTCAATGTGGGAGGGGAGGGGGAGCTGCACAATAAACCCGTCAATGGCGGGGTCCTCATTGAGTTGTGCGACAATCGCCAGCAGTTCTTCTTGACCAATGTCGGCAGGCCGTTCGATCAAAGTGCTCTCAAAGCCCACCTGAGCGCAGCTCTTCACCTTGTGGTCCACATAGGTCCTGCTCGCACCGTCTTGACCCACCAAGACGGCCGCCAGGTGAGGGCGGCGGTTTCCTTTGGCCACCCAATCGGCCACTTCAACGGCGATTTCCTCTTTGATTTGCTGCGACAGGCCTTTGCCGTCGAGAATGCTTGTTTCCATGGGTTCAGATGGCGGGGTGGTGATCATCGCGGCATGCGCATTCCACCCTGCGCACCGGATCTTGACATCATGCCAGAAAGTCCGCGGCGGCTTCCACCACTCATGGCTTTCATCATTTTCTTCATCTCGCCGAATTGCTTGATCAACTGGTTGACTTCCTGCACACTCGTGCCGCTTCCTTTTGCAATGCGGCCCTTGCGGCTGCCATTGAGGACGTCGGGATTTTTGCGCTCATCGGGGGTCATCGAGCGGATGATGGCTTCGATGTGCTTGAAGGCGTCGTCATCGATGTCCACATCGCGCAAAGCCTTTCCCATGCCGGGAACCATGGCGAGCAAGTCTTTGACGTTGCCCATTTTCTTGACCTGCTGGACCTGTTCTAGGAAGTCCTCAAAATCAAAGTTGTTTTTGCGGATCTTCTTCTGAAGCTTCTTCGCGCTCTCTTGATCGAATTGCTCCTGAGCCTTCTCCACCAGGGTCACGACGTCGCCCATTCCGAGGATGCGCTGGGCCATTCTGTCAGGGTGGAATGCTTCGAGGGCCTCCGGCTTTTCTCCTGTGCCGATGAACTTCACCGGCTTGCCTGTTTCCTCGCGGATAGACAGGGCGGCACCGCCTCGGGTATCGCCATCCATCTTTGTGAGGATGACACCGTCGAATGCAATGCGGTCGTGGAACGCTTGGGCCGTTTTGACCGCGTCTTGACCGGTCATGGCATCGACCACAAAGAGGGTTTCTGAAGGGGTTACCGCCGCTTTGATGCGGGCGATTTCGTCCATCATGTTCTCATCGACGGCCAGTCGTCCGGCGGTATCCACAATGACCACATCGTTGCCGTGGCTCCGGGCATGGCGCATGGCGGCATGGGCGATTTCGACGGGGTCTTTTTGATCGCGCTGGGTGAATACATCGGCACCGACCCTTTTTGCCATGACCTCGAGTTGGTCAATGGCAGCGGGCCTGTATACGTCACAGGCCACGAGCAACGGGCGTTTGCCCATTTTGGTGCGGAGGTGGAGGGCCAGCTTCGCGGTGTGCGTTGTTTTACCTGAACCTTGCAGTCCACTCATCAAAATGACGGCGGGTTTGCCTTTGATGTTCAGCTCCGAATGAGAGCTTCCCATGAAATCGGCCAACTCTTCCTGGGTGATTTTGACCAGGAGCTGACCGGGCTTGACCGCAGTGAGAACTTCTTGACCGAGGGCTTTCTCCTTGACCCGGTTCGCAAAGCGTTTGGCTACAGTGTAATTGACATCGGCATCTACCAGGGCACGCCTGATTTCTTTGGCGGTCTCGCCAATATTGGCTTCAGAGATGGTGGCCTCTCCGCGGATGCGTTGAAAGGCTTTTTCGAAGCGGTCGCTCAGGTTCTCAAACATGGATGCAACAAAGGTAGCGACCCACATGGGTCTCTTAGATGGGGCAGTGTATCAGGCCTAAATATTCGACTAATCACAAAAATATTTCGATAAACAGCGTAAAGTATCGACGAAATGATGTAATTTAGGGGGCTTAACTGCATGAACATGCGCTTTCAACTGTACTCCCTTACTTGTTTGCTCGTCGCCTTTTTTGGCACGACAACCGCCCAGAATGCTTGTTTCGATGTCTCTGACGACGTTTCAGGCTTCCAACTGTCCGTGGAAACCCACGCAACGGATGTTCTTGGCGGATTGACAACATACCGTGTATACATGTCCACCCCGGGCACAACAGACTTTGTTTCAGCCTGCATTGGCGACGGCGTCAATCCGCTGTACCTCAACACGACGACGTCCTTTTATCAGGACCCACTCGGAGGAACGACGGCGGCGTCCATCAACCCGTTGTATTACGGCCCCTTCCCGGATGCCGCATATGACAGTTGGGTCACCATTGGAATCGACCAGCAGCCCGATTTGTCCGCTGGACAAACGGACATTTCTGTTTTGGTCGACCCCAACGTCACCTCTTGGGAGGTGGGATTCGGCGCAGGAGGAGGAGTGGACATCAGCTCGCCCATCGGCGGGGGCTGGTACATTCTTCCCAGCAGTGTCAACGGGATCTCTGGAGACGATCAGAAAGTCCTGCTCGCGCAGCTCACCACAGACGGAGAGATCAGCGGACAGCTTTACATCCAGGTCTTTCCAAACGGAGAGCAGTCTCAACTCATTGAGAGCAACTTCACATTCAGCCAGGTCTCCTGCGGAGTTGCGGGTTGCATGGACAGCAATGCCTGCAACTACAACGATACAGCCACCTCTGATGATGGTTCTTGTCAATTTGCAGCAGTCAACTTCGACTGCAACGGCGATTGCTTGACCACAGAGACGGAGTTCAACGTGGACATGTCATGCAGCGGAGAGGCTTTCTCCACGGTGCATGTGACAGGTCCATGGTGCGGTTGGTGCGGCGCAGAAGCTTACAACACCTTGACCGATGAAGACGGAGATGGCACGTACAGCGTTTCCGTTTGCATTCCTGCAGGTGATGTGGAGTACAAGTACATGTTGGACAACTGGGCCACCCAAGAGAACCTCGTCGACGACGCCCAAGCAGGGAGTGCTTGCGCAGCCGTAACCGACGCGTCCAGCTACGCCAACCGCCTGACCGCGGCAGGCACGACAACCTCCGACACCTATGGCAGCTGCCTGACTTGCGCAGAGCAGGCCGAGGCTGCATTGGGTTGCACGGACGATGATGCTGTGAATTACAGCGCCACAGCCACGACCGACAATGGATCTTGCATGTACAACCTGACTTTGCAAGTGGACATGGAACAGGCTGGCCTCCAAGCCGGAGATGTGGTTTATGTCAACGGAACATTCAACGAATGGTGTGGCACATGCAACCCCCTCTCCGATGAAGATGGAGATGGCGTTTGGACGGTAACCTTGCCTCTGGCTCCTGGCTCAATAGAGTACAAGTTCACCATCAACGGATGGTCTGCCCAAGAAGAGCTGGTCCCCGGTTCAGCCTGCGATTTCAATACCGAAGATGGATTTGCCAACCGTGGTGTCACCATTGTGGATCAACCCATTGTCATGCCATTGGTGTGCTACAACAGCTGCACAGAGTGTGTCGATGACATCGCAGGATGCATGGACAGCACTGCATCGAACTACAACGCTTTGGCCAACATTGACAACGGTCTTTGCCAGTTTGCAGTGACCTTCCGTGTGGACATGGGCAACTTCCAAGGCACGTTTGGCGTGGTCAATGTCAACGGCAGCTTCAACAACTGGTGCGGCGATTGCAACCCCTTGACCGCAATCGGTGACGATGTCTACGAGGTGACTTTGAACATTTCCGCGGACACCATCGAGTACAAGTTCACCCTCGACGGGTGGTCACAACAGGAAGAATTCACCCCAGGTGAATCGTGCACATCCACCTTGGATGGCTTTACCAACCGCAGCCTGATCGTCGACGCTCCACAAGACCTCTCCACCGTATGTTGGAACACTTGTTCAGCCTGTCTTGATTTCCCCGGTTGCATGGACCAATCGGCGGTCAACTACGATGCTACAGCATTGATTGACGACGCATCTTGCCAGTACAGCATCACCTTCCAAGTGGACATGAACCAGTATGGTTTGGCTCCTTCAGATGTGGTGTACCTCAACGGTACATACAACGGCTGGTGCGGCGATTGCAATGCCATGGACGATGCCGACGGAGATGGCATCTGGGCCTTCACTGTAAACCTCACAGAAGGTGCGCAGGAATACAAGTTCACCGTCAATGGATGGTCCGCTCAAGAGATGTTTGACGGCAGTGAAGCCTGCACAACAGATCCTGCTGAGTTCGTGAACCGCGTATTGGATGTGACGGCCAATGCATCATTGGATGCGGTCTGCTGGAACAGCTGCAGTGCATGTCCTGTATTGGGCTGCACCGACAACACCGCGTGCAACTTTGTACCGGCTGCTGACCAAGAAGATGGGTCTTGCAACTATTGCTGTGCCGATCTCGGAAGCAACACGGAAGGCTATGGCCTCGAGCAAGAAATCGTCTCCTTTGACGGTATCGCAGGCATGACGACTTACCGCTTTTATGTCACCACGCCAAACGCTACCGATGTGGTGAGCGCTGTCAGTGGAAATTCTGAAGTGCCCACCCTCATCAACACCACCACCAGCTTCTATCAAGATCCGCTCGGTGGTGCATTCCCCAACAGCGTCAATCCACTGTTGTTCGATGCCTATCCAGGGCTTGAATTTGACAGCTGGGTGACCATTGGTACCGAGCAGGCTCCTGATCTGAGCGCTGGAGAAGCGGAGATCAGCATGGCAGAAGCAGAAAGCTGGTCCGCCGAGTTCGAAAGCGGGCAGAACCTGGCCATTGATGGCTTCTTCGGAGGTGCTTGGTATGTGACAAGCAACAACAGCAACGGCATTGCCGGTGACGACAACAGGGTCCTTCTGGCCCAGTTGACAACCGATGGCGACCTCAGCGGTCAGTTCTTGGTGCAGGTGTTCCCCAATGGTTTGGGAGACGGTTTGGGAGATTTGGTCACTTTGACCTTCGGTCCAAACGTCGATGCTGACGCACCTGCGTTTGTAGACTTCCCAGCTGACGTTACGGTGAGCTGCTCCGATGCACTGCCTTCGCCCGATGTCACCGCGACCGACGAATGCTCAGATGCGACAGTGACCATGACCGAAACCACATCAGGAGACGGTTGTTTGGACACCATTGTTCGCACCTACACGGCGACAGACCTCACGGGCAACAGCACCATTGATGTTTGGACCATCACCGTCACAGACACTGAAGCTCCTGAATTTGAAGCGCCAGCAGACATTGCTGTGTTCTGCGGGGACGACCTGTCACCAGCAAGTACCGGTGATGTGACTTCAGTCCAAGACTGCAACGACTATACAGTGTCTTATAATGATGCGGGGATGTACAACATGTCACCTTGCATCGGGGATCAAATTGCCCGCACATGGCGCGTGATTGACGCTTGTGGCAACGAAGCTGTAGACATTCAAATCATCACAGTAGAAGACAATGCCGCCCCCACCTTTGTGGAGGTTCCGTCTGACACGACCATCGCATGTGATGCAGCTGTGCCTGCATCCAGCGTTGTTGCTGCCGACGATTGTGGCAGTGTAAGTACCAGCCAGTCAGATTCTTCAGAGGATGGCGAATGCTTGGGTTCTTCTACCATCTACCGCACGTTCGTTGCTGTCGACCCTTGTGGCAACAGCAGCACACATGTCCAGACCATTTCAGTGGTGGACACGGTGGCGCCGGTCTTCTCCAGCGTACCAACTGACGCAACTGTAGGGGTGTATGACGACGTAGAGGTTGTCATGGCCGAAGCTGCAGACAACTGCAGTGGTACGACGGTGTTGTACGCCGACGAAGTCGATGGCAGCGCCAATGACTTTGCGCTGATCACGCGGACCTTTACCGCGGTAGATGCTTGTGGCAATGCGTCCACAGCGACACAGCTCATCACGGTGCTGGAAGTTCTCGGATGTATGGATGCCTCTGCGTGCAACTACAACGATGTGGCCACGGCAGACGACGGCAGCTGCGATTACTGCTCCTGCGACGGCGTCTATGCCGCAACGGGTCCCTACAACCTCGACATTGACACCATTCAAGACGGCATCGATGGCATGACCACCTATCAGGTGTACATCACCCTCGAAAGCGCAGATGATTTCCTCAGCGCTGTCACAGGCAACGCCCTCACTCCGGCCTTTGTGCGCTCCAGCACCTCTTTCTATCAGGACGTGCTCGGTTCAGCCAGTGCCCACGGCATCAACCAGGCCGTGATCGATGCCTTCCCATCTGTACAATATGACAGCTGGGTATCTGTAGGACTCACTTCATCAGCCGACCTCGCAGCAGGGGAGGGCGAGGTCTCCGTTGTGGAGGGCGAGCCTTGGATCTCAGCCTTCGAGAATGGAGGGGACATTGAGCTTTCCGGTCAATACGGTGGTGGATGGTATGCCTTGAACGGCTCCACAAACGGCATCGCAGGAGACGACCTCCGTGTACTCGTGGGTCAATTCACGACCGACGGTGTATTCAGTGGTCAACTCTACGTGCAGGTCTTCCCCGGTGGAGATGGCAGCAACATGCAATTCCAGACCTTGCGCTGGGGCGAGCCACAGTGCGGCTGCCAATTGGAGGATGCGTGTAACTACAATCCTGACGCAGCTTATACGGACAACGACAACTGCCTCTATCCAGCCGACCTCTATGGCGCTTCGCACTTTGATTGCGACGGAGCTTGCTTGAATGATGTCGATGTCGACGGGGTGTGTGACGAGGACGAAGTTCCAGGGTGTACCGATGAGACCGCATGCAACTTTGACAGCGCTGCGACCGACGAAAACGGCAGCTGTACGTATCCCGATTATGGATACGAGTGCGATGGTTCATGTATTTCCGACGGAGACAACGATGGCATTTGCGACCTCAACGAGGTGCTGGGCTGCAACCTTTCTACGGCCTGCAACTTCAATCCAGCCGCCACTGAAAACGACAACAGCTGCACATTTGATTGCTACGGTTGTACAGACGACCAAGCGGCCAACTACGATGCAGACGCACTGTTGGACGACGGTGGATGCCTCTTTGGAGGTTGCACGGACTCAGAAGCGACCAACTATGACAACACGGCCGACTTCAACGACGGGTCTTGCCTGTTTGGTGGATGTACCAACCCTCAGGCTTGCAACTTCACCGCAGGGGCCAACCTCGATGACGGAAGCTGTGACTTGACATCATGCGCCGGCTGTACCAACGACTTGGCCTGTAACTATGACGACACTGCCACCTTGAATGATGGCTCTTGTGAGTTCTTCAGCTGCAGGGGCTGTACCGCCGAAGGTGCTTTCAACTATGACAGCACAGCGACGGTCGATGATGGTTCCTGCCTCTTCGGTGGATGTACCGATGAGACTGCGAGCAACTACGATGCCACAGCCGACTTCGGCGATGGCACTTGTGAATATCCTGGCTGTACCGATGCGACAGCTTGCAACTTTGACCTCGACGCCAACGTCAGTGACAACAGCTGTGAGTTTGAGAGCTGTGCAGGTTGTATGATCACATTTGCGTGCAACTACGACCCAACCGCGACCATTCAATTGGACAGCGCTTGTGATTTCTACGCGTGCTGTGGCGATCCTGCTGCCGACAACTATGAGGCCGGTGTGGCTGACTTCTTGACCTACGGTTGCTCCTATGGAGGCTCTGCCCCAGTGGTTGAGGCCACAGGCTGCGAATTGCCTTTTGCTTGCAACTTTGGCGACAGCGAGAACCCTTGTGAGTTCTCTTCATGTGCCGGTTGTACAGAGGAATTGGCCTGCAACTACGATGCAGCGGCCACCATTCCAGTAACGTGTCTCTATGCCGATGACATCTACGGTGTAGACTATGTAGACTGCGATGGAAACTGCCTCAATGACATCAACACCAATGGGTTGTGTGACGAGGTGGAGGTAAGCGGATGTACCAATCCAGAGGCTTGCAACTATGACGATGATGCATCGTTTGACGACGGCAGCTGTGATACCACAAGCTGCGCGGGTTGTACCGACTCTGCTGCGTGCAACTACGATGCTTCCGCTACCCAGAACGATGGGTCTTGCGACTATGTCTCCTGCTTCGGATGTACCGATGCTACGGCCTGCAACTACGATGCGTCAGCGACGAGTTCAGACGGTTCTTGTACCTATCCACCAGCAGCCAACCTCGACTGCAACGGAGACTGCATCAACGACGGCAACAGCAACAGCATCTGCGACGAGGACGAGACCTTGGGTTGCACGGATCTGAATGCCTGCAACTTTGATGCCGACGCCACATTTGACGACAGCAGCTGTGAATACACCACATGCACAGGCTGTACCAACGCCAGTGCTTGCAACTATGACAGCAGCGCGAGCATCAACGATGGCTCTTGTGAATTCACAAGCTGCCTCGGTTGTACCGATGCCACGGCCTGTAACTATGACAATGCGGCCACTTCAGATGATGGCAGCTGCACGTTCCCTGCACCTGAGTATGACTGTGAAGGCAACTGCCTGGTCGACAGCGACGGAGATGGCATCTGCGATGCATTTGACGGCAATTTCAGCGGTTGTATGGACCCCTTGGCCTGCAACTATGCACCCCTGGCCGACGAAGATGACGGCTCATGTGACTTCTGTAGCTGTTCCGGCTTCACCACTGACCTCGCTGGTTATGGCGTGGAGATTGAGGAGTATGCCACGAATGCGATTGCAGGGTATACAACCTACCGTGTCTACATCACGACGCCCAACGCGACCGACAAAGTGAGCGCTGTAACGGGTCAGACCAATAACCCAACGTACATCGAGACTACGGGAGATTTCTATCAGCACCCGAATGGAGGTGTGTTCCCCAACGGAATCAACCCCATCCTCTACAGCTTCGTTCCAGAAATTGAATTTGACAGCTGGTTTACCATCGGAATCGATGCTGCTCCAGTCTCCGCTAACGGAGAAGGCAACATCCAAGGACTCCCTGAGCCCGAAGCTTGGAGTTCAGTGTTCGAGAGCGGATCAGGCTTTACCATCGATGACATCATCGGATCAGGTTGGTTTGTCAACCCAGACGTATCCAATGGAACCGCAGGTGATGACAACAAAGTGCTCTTGGCACAGTTGACCACCAACGGTGATTTGAGCGGACAGTTCTATGTGCAGGTGTTCCCCGAAGGAAGCAACCTGAACCAGGAGCGCGTGACCTTGACATTCGGAGGCAGCCAGTGCGGTTGTACCGATGCTGCGGCTTGCAACTATGCAGCCAGTGCCATCATCGATGATGGCAGCTGCTACTATCCTGAGTTCGGATACGGTTGCGACGACGCTTGCCTGTTTGACAGTGAGGCGCCAGTGTTCACAGAATTCCCTGAGGACATGAACGTGAGCTGTTCTGCAGACATCAGTGTCGTGATGCCTTCTGCAACGGACAACTGTGACCAGGACTTGACCTTCTCTTACAACGATGAGGTTGTAGCTGGCCCATGTGGTGAGACCTATGACATCATCCGGACTTACATCGCAACCGATGACTTCGGTCAAGCCGATACGGTGTCACATGTGATCCATGTGGTGGACGAGCAGGCTCCGGTCTTCACCAATGTTCCCGCCGATGCTACGGTGGAATGTGGCGATCCCATCCCGAGCGTTCAGCCTGTGGCCGTGGACAACTGCAATGGAGTGACCATCACCTACACAGACGAAATGACGTCAACAGGTTGTGGAAATTCAGGCTCGTTGTTGCGCACATGGTCTGCTGAAGACGCTTGTGGCAACATCAGCACTGCAACGACGGTCTACACCATCGTGGATACAACAGACCCCGTCATTGCTGATGTCCCTGCCGACGTGACCATAGGTTGCGAGGAGGATTATGACTTCCCCATGCCCACCGCATCTGATGCCTGCGGGTCTGTGGACCTTACCGAAGAGATGACGGTTGTGGAGGGTGCTTGCGCCAACAGCTACACGCTCATTAGGACGTTCACAGCGATTGATGCTTGTGGCAACTTCTCCCAAGAAGTGCAGAGCATCAGCGTGCAGGACGACGACGCTCCAGTATTTGCAGGACTTCCTGCTGATGCAACGTTGGAATGCGGTGCCGGGCTGCCTTCAGCTGCTGTGACTGCTGACGACGCTTGTGCTGGGGCCATCGAGGTGTCTTTCACAGATGTCGAAGTGACCTTGGATGATTGCCAGTACCAGGTGATCCGGACCTTCTCTGCGACCGATTCTTGTGGCAACACAGCGACGCACGATTGGACCTTGACTTTTGAGGACACGACCGCTCCGACCTTCACTGCTCCTGCAGATGTGGCATTGGACTGTTCAGTTGACCCCGTCCCTGCCAATGCAGGTGAGTTGTCCGATGTGGCAGACGGCTGTGATGCCGCTCCAGCGGTGAGCTACTCAGACGTGGTGACCGACGGTACCTTCTCCTTAGAAGGAATGACAGCGGACTTCCGAGTGGAGATGCGCTTGGACAACCTGGCGTCCTTCCCACGTGTATTGGAGGCCACGGGTGTCTCTATCGGAGCGGGCATGGAGCTGACTGTGGCAAACGAAACGTCGAACCCATTGAACCTCCGCGGTGCCCTTGAGGTAGACGTGACCGGCAACCAGATTGCACTGTCTGTCACTGACGTTATCGGGTCCGAGAGCTATGATTACATCGAAGTGCGCTTGAGCAATGTCTCTGGAGCAGGAATCGTTGCCGCCAACATCGACATGGGGACGTTGCTTGCTGATGCAGCATCGGCCGATTGGACGGTGACCACGCTGTCAGATGAGATTGTCTTGGTGCTTGATGAAGCAGCCGGCAGCACCATGGAGATCCTGGACGGCGGAACAGCCAGTTTGGCTGCCCTCAACCCGCTGAACTGCTTGACCAACAACATCATTACCCGTACTTGGACGGTGACCGATGCCTGTGGAAACAGCACTTCAGAAGTTCAGAACATCACGTTGCAAGACATGACGGCTCCTGAATTTGATTTCACGCCTGCAGACCAAACGTTGGACTGTGCAGCGGAATACACACTGGAGATGGCTACGGCCACGGATGCATGCACAGGTGTTGTGGTGACCTACACGGACAATGAGACCTCACCATGTGACGGTAGCCGTGTGATTGAGCGCACGTTCACTGCCACAGACGGCTGTGGCAACGCGACCACCCATGTTCAGACCATTTCCTATCTCGACTCCACGGCGCCCACCTTTACAGTGACGCCAGAGGACCTCTCACTGGAGTGTTCCGAGTCTTTGCCCAGCACGACTGCTGAGGCAACAGACGACTGTGGTTCGGTGAGCGTGACGTTCTCCGACGAGACCATCGCCGGCGATTGTACAGGCCATTACACGGTCTTGCGCACTTTCACCGCTGAGGATGGCTGTGGCAACAGCAGCACGCATGTCCAGAGCATTTCATTCAACGACACAACGGCACCTGTTGTCATCAGCAGCCCGGCAGATACCGCGTATCAGGTATCAGCAGGGGAGACCTTCCCCGTTGAATACCCTGTGGCAGAAGATGCTTGTAGTGAAGTGAGCATGTCGTTTGTCGATGTGTGCAGTGAACAGGCCGTGGGCGGATATTCAGCAGTGCGGACCTTCACCATTATCGATGACTGTGGCAATGAAACCACCGTGACCCAATTGGTGACAGTGACCTTCATCCTCGGTTGTGATGACCCTGCTGCGACCAACTACGATCCTCAGGCTGCGGCAGGTGATGGCTCTTGTATCTACGCTGGATGTACCAACCCAGAGGCGCTCAACTTCAACCCGCTTGCGGATGAAGACGACGGATCTTGTGTGGTGGCAACCATCCCAGGTTGTACGGATGCAACGGCTTGTAACTACCTGTTGGTCGCCAACGTGGACGATGGCTCTTGCGACTATTGCAGCTGCTTGAATGCACCTGTGATCGATGGCTACAGTGTCAACCTTGAGACGGTGGCAGTGGACGGTGTCCCAGGCATGACCACTTACCGCTTGTACGTCACCATGGTCAATCCAACCGACGTGCTCTCCAGCGTGGTGGGTGAAGATGGCATTGAGACTTACATCAACACCTCTTCCACATTCTATCAGGATCCGTTTGGTGGTGCCCTCGGTCAAAACACCAACCCCTTCTTGTACGGCATCTCGCCGCAGTTGGAGTATGACAGCTACGTCACAATTGGTCTGGAAGAATCGCCCAACACAGCGGATGGAGAGATTGAAGTCACGGCGATTGAAAGTGAAGAATCGAATTGGCTGGCTCCGTTTGAAGCGGGTGGCAACATCGCGATTGACGGCATGTTCGGCGGCGCTTGGTTCACGCTGAATGGTGCAACCAATGCTGTGGCAGGAGATGACCTCAAGGTGTTGCTCGGTCAGTTCACGACCAACGGTTCAATCAGCGGTCAAATCTCCTTGCAAATCTTCCCAGAAGGCAATGGTGACAACGACCTGATCATCACGTTCCCCATTGGAAACAGCTCCTGTGGTTGTACCGACGCCACTGCATGCAACTTCTCAGAGGGGGCAACAAACGATGATGGAAGCTGCGAATACACCGGAGTCTATGATTGTGATGGTTCCACTTGTATGAACGATGCGGACGAAGATGGCATCTGCGATGAGTTTGAAGTGGCAGGATGTACCGACAGCTCAGCATTGAATTACATGCCAGGTGCTTCTGATGACGATGGTTCTTGCTTGTTCCTCGGTTGTATGGATGCCGAAGCAGACAACT
This sequence comes from Flavobacteriales bacterium, assembly GCA_022428285.1. Lineage (GTDB taxonomy): Bacteria > Bacteroidota > Bacteroidia > Flavobacteriales_D > Sanyastnellaceae > UBA8752. The sequence continues at coordinate 32,629 of JAKMCX010000045.1, read as the reverse complement.
ACGACAGCAATGCGAACGTAGAAGGAGAGTGCAGCTATCCCATGGAAGGCTGTACCGATGCTGCTGCAGTCAACTACGATGCCACGGCATTGGAAGACGACGGCTCCTGCTTGTTCCTGGGCTGTATGGATCCCGATGCGGAGAACTATGACGCCAATGCAAACGTCAGTGGCTTCTGTTCCTATCCTGTCGAGGGATGTACAGATTCCGCAGCGGCCAACTACAGCGATACTGCAGTGACCGACGACGGATCATGCCTCTACCCAGGTTGTACAGATCCATCGGCTTTGAATTACGATCCCACTGCCAACTTTGATTCCGGCTGTATCCTTCCGCTCGAAGGCTGCACCGATTCACAGGCAGAGAACTACAACCCGTTGGCCAACACCAACGATGGCAGCTGTGAATACACACCGCCTTGTCCTGGTGACTTGAATGGTGATGGCACCATCAACATCAACGACCTGCTCGACTTCTTCCAGATCTATGGATCGGATTGTGCCGAGTAACCTCATCCGCATTTGACCAAAACCAGCCCATTGCGGGTATGAAAAGGAAAGGGGCGCCCATACAGGGTGCCCCTTTCTGTTGGTCAAGGGGTAACTTTGAAGCATGCAGGACGATGATTTGGCAGGATTGAGGGCGCGCTTAGACGCCCACCACAATTGGCCATCGGAATACATGTTCAAATTCATCGCCCCGAATCTCCCAGAAAAGGTCGACGCCATTCTGGGCATGTTCCCAGGAGAGGTCCGCGTTGAGCGCAAGACCAGCGGCGGGGGCAAGTACATTTCCTTGACCATTCATGAAGTGGTGTCCAATGCCGATGCCGTTTTTCACCGCTACCAAACGGTGCAGGCCTTAGGTGGCATATTTGCCCTCTGAACCCACTTAGCGCACCCACCATGCACACCTTGGACCTTCTTTCACAAGTGCTCTTTGTCGGCTTGATGGCCATGCTCTTGTATGTGTTGTACAAGCGCTTTGTGCGCATGTTGAGCCGGGACAGGATCCAAGGCACCTATGCGCAAGTGGCCGGTTGTGCTTGGCACAATGATGGCCGGCTGGTGGTGGCGATAGAAATGGCTGAAGCTGGCCCTTGCAAACTGCAGTGGGAGGGAGGAGAAGCTGAGATTCAATGCGCCGCTGGGCGCCATGAGGCATCCTTTGATGCACCCCAGAAGCCTGCGGGAAATGTCGAGTTCACCTTTGCGAACCAAGTGGTGCGCCGCAGGGTAGACTGATTACATGCGCTCGGGAAGGGCAATGCCCAGCAGGTGCATGCCGGTTTTAAGACTGTGGGTGAAACGCGCGGTCATGACCAGCCTGAAATCCCTCGTAGCGGCATCCTCAGCGGCCAGGATGGGGTGGTCTTGGTAGTAACTGCTGAACGCTTTGGTCAGGTCGTAGCACCAATTGGCCACCAATGAGGGGTTGTATGTGGAGGCAGATTCGGCGATGACATCCGGCAAAGCATGGATGCCTTCGATCAGCTCCATCTCATCGGCCCCTGCTGCCATGGTCAATGATGCAGGCATGTCGAGTCCTTCGGCCTGGGCCTTGCGCAAAATGCTGCGGCCCCTGACGTAGTTGAACAGAATGAACGGTCCCGTATTGCCATAGAAGTCAATGGATGCCTTGGGATCGAACATCATGTTCTTCTTGGGATCGACTTTGAGCAAGAAATACTTGAGTGCACTGAGTCCTACCCGTTCAAAAACTTCGCGTTGGGCAGTGTCGTCGAGGCCGTCAAGCTTGCCCGCTTCTTGGGCGATCTCTCGGGCGATGCCAAACATCTCTTCCATGAGGTCATCGGCATCGACGACCGTGCCCTCGCGGGACTTCATCTTGCCCTCGGGCAATTCAACCATGCCGTAGCTCAAGTGATGGCAACGCTCCGCTTGGGGGAAGCCCAATTTTCCGAGGACCAGAAAGAGCACCTTGAAGTGGTATTCCTGCTCGTTGCCCACCGTGTAGACTTGGCGGTCCAAATCCGGGTAGTCTTGGAACCTCAGCAAGGCAGTGCCAATGTCTTGCGTCATGTACACCGCAGTGCCATCTCCACGCAACAACAACTTGCGGTCCAGCCCGTCTTCGGTCAAATCCACCCAAACGGCGCCGTCTTCGGTTTGCTCGAACACACCGCGCTGCAGCCCGTCCAACACATGGTCGCGTCCGATGAGGTAGGTGTCGCTTTCGTAGTAGAGTTTGTCGAACTCCACGCCCATGGTGCGGTAGGTGTGCTCAAAGCCGGCGTACACCCAACTGTTCATGGTTCTCCACAGGCCCACTGTATCGGCGTCCCCCTGTTCCCACAAGCGCAAGGTCTCCTGTGCCTCAAGAATCATGGGCGCTTCTTTCTCGGCCTTCTCCTTGTCCATGCCCGCAGCGATGAGGTCTGCTGCTTCTTTTTTGAAGGCTTGGTCAAACGCCACATAGTACTTGCCGACGAGCTTGTCGCCTTTCATGCCTGCGGTCTCGGGCGTTTCGCCTTGCCCAAATTTGCGCCAGGCCACCATGGATTTGCAGATGTGAATGCCGCGGTCATTGACAATCTGCACCTTCGTCACACTGTGACCGGCAGCTTCAAGGATGCGGCTCACAGAATGGCCGAGGAAGTTGTTGCGCAAGTGGCCGAGGTGCAACGGCTTGTTGGTGTTGGGCGAGCTGTACTCCACCATCACGCGAGGGGCGCTGTCTGCCGGCTGTCGACCGTAGTCCTCCACGGCAGCTTCAGCCATCAGCCATTCAGACCAATAGGATGCCTGGATTTCGAGGTTGAGGAACCCTTTGACCACGTTGAACCCAACCACAGGACCTTCACCTGCCACCAGGGCTTCTCCCAAGCGCTCTGCTGTAGCGTCTGGAGCCAGCTTGCTGTGTCGGGCCAGAGGGAAGCACACGATGGTGCGGTCCCCAGCAAATTCTTTACGCGTCATCTGGACGCTGAATTGATCGGGTGCGATGGCGGTGCCAAAGCAGTGCTCAAAGGCCGCGGCTGCTTCCGATTGAAGCAAGAGGTCGAGTCGCATTTTATTGTGCGTTTTGGGGCAGAAAAACTTCAGCGAGCATGCACCGCACAGACCCGCCTCCGAGCTGTTCGATGGTGGGGATGGGGGCGTGCACGATGGGAGCGATGGCCCCGAGCGCTTCTCGCTGCTCTGGCGTGAAGCTCTGATGCGCGGCCGAGGACATGGCCACCAACGGTTGGCCATCCCCATTGAGCACTTCGAGCACATTGCCAGCAAAGCCGTTCACTTGCTCAGGTGAGATGCGCACCACTGTCCGACCTCCTGTTTCCAGGGCGCTGAGCACCTGTTGGCGCTCGGTTGCATCGGGAATGATGGCGTCGCACACCACGGCCCATTCAGATCCAATGGCCAGCATGACGTTGGTGTGGTAGATGGGGGCAGTGGTGTCACCCGAGGTTTGAAGTGCAGTGAAGTCCACGAGCTCGTAGCCGAAGGCCTCGCAGAAATGCTGGGCGGCTTGCCGGTCGGTTCTGGGGCCAATGGCGGCATACGCTTTCAGGTTCACCCGGTCCAAAATCAAGCTGCCTGTGCCTTCTAGAAACACATTGTGTTCCTCGAATTCAGTGAAATCCACCAAGGAGTCAAAGGTCAAGTCTTGGTCTGTGGCCAGGCTGTGCAACAGCACCTCTCTGCGCTCACGGCGCCGGTTCGCCGCAAACATGGGGTAGAGTCCCACCCTGCCATCACGGTGAAAACTGACCCAGTTGTTGGGAAACAAGGCATCTGGTGTGTCGGCTTCCGGATCACTGTCGTACACCGCAACGTTGACGCCGTGCTGGCGCAAGGCTTTGACGACGCCATCGAATTCGTCTTGTGCCCGCTCAACGGCATCCCCAAGGTTGGGCGCTTCGCGCTGGTAGGCATTGTTCACTGCAGTTTCCTCATTCATGCGAAAAGCCGAAGGGCGGATCATCATGAGGAGATTCGTGGATTGCCGGGGTTGTGAATCTTCTGTGGACATGTAGAGTAGGGCTTCAGGAGCGGCGCAACGGGAGCGTAGAACAACGAAACAGGCCGCCCATGCGGCCGACCTTGTCAAGAGGGCAAGAAATCAACCGAAAGCCCTTTTCCTCCAATGCCCGACCCAGGCGAACAAACCGCGGGTCGATGACCAAGGTGTCCGGAGCGGTGAGCAGGAGGTTGGTTTGCAGCAATGCGGCTTCTTCTAAGGAGACTTCGATAAAAGAGGGATGCCTCTTCTTGAGGGCTTTAAGCTGCTCTACTTGAACAAAAGCTTCAGAACAAATGATGGCGCGGTCGCCGCCCAAAGGCATGTAGGCACAGTCCAAGTGGAGGGCGCACTTCAGTGGGTCACGGTCGTCTTTGTGCAACTCCAATCCGACCACCTCGCGGTGAGGGAAAGTGCTTTCCAAAAACGCCAATGCCGAAGGGTAGGTGCGGGAAACCTGAAGGTCCATCCAGTCGGGCCGGCGCGTCACCCCCACGAAGAGGGCGCCGTCGAGCACCACCACATCGCCACCTTCCATGTGCACATTGTCAGGGAGTGGCATCCATGGGGTGTCACCCAAAATCGGCGCAACCCCGTTCCACTCTTCACTTCGCGCCTCAATCGTACGAGAGCGGATGAAGGTGCTGTCGATCACCAGACCCACATCACGGGCAAAAACCTGCTCAACATCCTGAAGATTGGAGGGGCGCATAACCGAAATGCCCTCTCTGTCCAGCATTTCCGCTAAACCGTCCAATTGAGCCTCCACTTCATGGGCATCGGGGTAGGTCCCTTGGGACAAATGGAGCTTGGTGGTTGGGTCAAATGCGGATTCTAGCGTGGGAGCGCTCCCCATAGATTGGCCATGCCCCACCACTACGGCCTCGAGTTGTCCCCATTCGTTGGGTATGTTGAGTTCAATCTCCGGCATATTGTGGCCGTGGGGTTGGGGGCGTTTCGCGCCGAGGTGGCAGCGCAAAGAACGCTTTATTGCTGACCTGTTGTGTCCGGTTCTTGTGATGCATTGAAGCCAAAGGAAGCGCGGTGCTCCAACACTTTGGCAACAGCAGAAGAGTCCATGACTTCGGCGACAGTGGGCACTGCATTCCAGCCCTCGTTGAGCCAGCGGATTCCACCTTCGCGGGTGGTGTCATCTGCGTGAGCCCGCGCTGCATACATCAAACGCTGGGTTTCAGCTGTAATGTGCCGCCTGTAGATGGTGTCTCCCTGAACATCCACAAAAGTGGTGTCCATGTATTCGATGCTCGCTCCTGGATAGCGTTCGCTCATGGTGCGGCCAAAGTTCTTGTAGTTGCCCGTCCAACGTTTTTGGAACACCATGTGGTGGCGCAACTCGACTTCTGCCAAGGCCAGGTCATAGATTTCACCCTCATAAAAAGGGGAGGAGTACAACAGTTTCCAATGGTCAAAACGGGTAGACACTCCAATGCTGTCCCACTGTCCCCACATGCGGACGTACATGTCGAAGATGGAGTCCGTCGCAAAAGTCTCCTTGATGTAGTAGTCCTGGAAATGTGACTTATACCGACCGCCGTTGTTGGAGTCCAAGAACCCAAACAGGTCTTCCTTGAACTGGGCATAATCCTCATCTGTCAAGTACACCAGGGCACTGTCGGGGAAGTGCACCTCGGTGGGCGTGGCCATGTATTGGGGGTGCAGCGGGTCTTGGTAATCCCCAATGCCAGTGCCATTTCCAAATCCGGCAGAATTCAACACGCCATCACATCCGGTCAGACACAAGGACAGCACAAAGAAGGTCACGCTTCCTGTGACGAAAAGAAGGGCGCTTTTGGTCTTGATATTCATAGGAGTTGGCAATGACACCAAAGATAACCCGACCCAGCCTGCTCCGCGGTTTGGGCCAGCCTTAATTCGGGAAGAATCCCTTGTGGATATGTACTTCTTGCTGCAGAACGAGCTTGGTCCAGCGCAACACGCCATCAATAAAAGCGGCACGTTGCGCACCGCTCAAAATCAGGAGCCTGTGCTTGTGCGCAGGAGGAAGTCCCAACCATTGGGTCAAATCTTGAAGGGTCTGATCCGACAACTGGTCGACATCGACGTCCTTGCTGTTTTGCAACAGGGTTTTGATTTCCCCGATTCTTTCCCTTTGTGCAGCGGTGAGGGGGTGACCCAGGTTCATGTCGCGGTCTACCACATGGCCTCCGGGATAGAGCTTGGCCTCCATTTGCTGCTGAAACCTCTGGGTTTCAAAATGCCCCACGCATTCCACAACGATGTCTTTTCTGCCTCCGGGATGGACTTTTTTGACCTCGACCAACCGGGCCAAAGAGCCAGTCGACGCCGTCATGTCCTCGTAGTGGAAAGGAATCCCAAAGCGGTTTGACCCCTCAAGGCCGCTTTCCAACGCCTGCTCGAGCTCTTCGATGAGTTGTCGGTAGCGGGGTTCAAAAATGTGCAGGCCGGTGCGCTCCCCTGGCAACAAGAAGACCCCTAATGGAAAAAAGGGAAGGGAATAAGAGCGTCGGGCCATGAACAAAAAGATACGGGACAATGGAGGGCCTGTCAAGGGCTTTAGGGGATGGGAAGCGGTGGGCTGTCCCCTTCAATGGGCGCTTCAGGCTGTCGCTGAGACAGCAAGCTCTCCCTTGAACCCAATTCGACGCTCAATGTCTTGACTTCTTTTTGCCGCCAGACTTCCACGGTGGCAGATTGGCCAGGCCGAAAACGGTTGACGCGTTCAAGCAGTTCCGGCAATGTGGGGGTCGGTGTTCCAGACACCGAAAGGATGACATCGCCGACTTGCATCCCCGCGGCCCGTGCTCCGCTGTCATCGGTTACCCCTGACACCAGAACTCCAGAAACAGCAGGGAGCTCCAAACGTTGTGCCGTTTCTTCCGTGACAGGCTGAATGTTGACCCCGAGAAAGGCGCGCTGGACTGTGCCAAATTCGATCAGGTCACGGGCGACCTTTTGGGCAAGGCTGGATGGAATGGCAAAAGCGTAGCCCGCGTAGCTCCCCGTTCTGGAGGCGATGGCGGTGTTGATTCCAATCAAAGCGCCCCGGTCACTGACAAGTGCACCTCCGCTGTTTCCGGGGTTTACGGCAGCATCGGTTTGGATAAAGCTCTCCACGGGGGACAACGAACGGTCAAAGTCGGGTTGGAGGAGTTGGATGTCGCGTGCCTTTGCAGAAACAATACCCGCTGTGACGGTGCTGGTGAGGTCAAAGGGGTTGCCCACGGCCAGCACCCAATCGCCCACCTGGACCGCATCACTGTCTCCCCATTCCAAGGCCTTTAAATCCTGGGCCTCGATGCGCAGTACCGCGATGTCAGTCGTGGGGTCGGATCCCACGAGCTCGGCCGCGAAAGTGCGGTTGTCGTTGAGTCCGATTTCGATGAGATCAGCGCCTTCTATGACGTGGTGGTTTGTCACGATATAGCCGTCGTCGGAGAGGATCACCCCGCTCCCAGAACCCGAGGGCATGTTGTAGGGCGCGGGCCGCTGAAACATGCCCGACCAATCGTACCAACCATAAGACGGCGTGACCGATTGGGCCGTCCGGACGTGCACCACGGCATCGAGGGCTTGACCGGCTGCAGACCGGAAATCAGGCAAGGCGATCGCATGGTTGGCGGCTGGGGCTGGCGCACTTGCGAAGGCGGGGCTGGGTTGAATGGCGGCAGGCTGTCCTTTGGTGAGCACTACAGGAGAAACGCGCTCCTCCGAGAAGGGGGGAGGCTCAGGCACAAATTGAAGGACAATCGCACCGCCAATGATGGCGGAGATTACAGAGATGGAGAGGGCGGGCAGGAGCCGAATCGTCATAGAGGAAACTGAAGTTTGTTCCTTCAATTAACCTCCAAACCCTCCAAAATGTGGTGCTGGAAATCTTAAGAAAACCTATGCAGCTCCTGCAACACGAAAGCGGTGGGGTTTTCTGAGGCAGTCAACACGTCGCCACGCCCGTGGTCCGCAACACTGTGGCCATTGGTTTGGGCCAGTTCTCCATCCACAATGAAAGGAGCAGCGGCTTATTTCAATCCAATTTCGCGCAGGCGGTGGTCGAGAAACTCACCTGCAGTCCATGCTGGGTAAGTGTCGTGGTCGCCCATGATGGGGTCCAGCGGCATGGGGCCCACTGGATGGAGGAAGAAGGGGAGGCTGTAGCGCGACTGGTTGCGTTGCGGTCCTGGAGGCAACACAACGCGGTGGGTCGTGGAGCGCAAAACACCACCTGTGAGGTTCTGCAACATATCGCCCACATTGACCGTCAGGTTCTGGGCGTGGGCCCGCACCGGAATCCAATCTCCGCCCTTGTCCAGCACTTCCAAGCCATCTGCCGAACTTCCCACAAGCAGGGTGATCAGGTTGATGTCTTCGTGGCTTCCAGCCCTCGGAGCATCTTCAGGAGCATCGGGAGCAGGCGGGTAGTGCAAAACACGCAAAATGCTGTTTCCTCCTTTGACAAAATCGGCGAAATAATGCCGGTCCAATTCCAGCGAAAGTGCTACTGCTTCGAGCAAGCGGGCTGCGAGGCCCTCGAGGTTGGCATACAGCGACCGGCCATCTGAGATGAACTCAGGGACAGCTGGACAGTCCGGTTGGTCGTATTTGGTTTGGGCAAAGTGGTAGAATTCTTTGAGGTCAGCGCGTGCGTCGTCCTTGGCGTGTTCTTGCCCAAAAGGGGTGTACCCAAAGTTGCCCCCCACACCAGAGATGCTGGCTTCCTTTTTTTCCTTTTCGGAAAGACCAAAGAAGCGCTCTGCAGCTTGGTATGCGGCTTTGATGTGGGCATCGTCGAGTCCGTGACCTTCTAAGGTGACAAATCCGTAGGTCTCAAAAGCGGACCTCAATTCCGCAGGAAAGCTGGACTGGGCATCAACATCCCCGTCGAGAAATCCTTTGGCATTCAATACTGGAATGGCCTTCTGCATGTTGTAAAAATAAGTTCTACCTGTGCCCTTCACGAAGGGAATGGGCGTGATTCTGCAACAAATCGACCAAGGGCTGTGATGCAGCGGCCCAAGTGAACGCCTTCTGCACCAATTGATGGGCATCGTGGCCCATTTGAAACCGGCGCTCTGAATCGCCGACGAGAGCCGCAATCTGGGCTGCGAAAGTCTCGGCGTCGTTGGCAGTAGCCACAGCGTCTCCCGCATCACAACCCAGCGCCCCCAGCGCCCGAGACGTGGTCACACAGGCCCTTTTCAATGCCATGGCTTCCAAGAGTTTATTCTGTAGCCCTGTGTTGACCAGCATGGGCGCCACAAAAATGGGCGCAGCGAGATAGGCCGAACGGATGTCGGCCACATTGCCCACCACATCCACATTGCTGGATGAGAGGGCCTTCACAGCCGCTGAGGGTTGGGCGCCACAAATGAGCAAAGCCAATGGACGGCCGGTCAAACGTTCAAAAGCCGGGGCCACATCCCGTGCCAGAAAGCGCGCTGCCACCACGTTAGGGGCGTATCCCAGGTTGCCACAGAAGGACACGTCATATTGGCTCTGAGACGATCCTGACAGAGGCGGGGGAGTGGCCGTGGGGTCAAAGAATCCCGTGTCCACGCCATTGGGCACCACCGTGATGCGGTTTTTGTCGGGATGGGGCAGCAACTGACGGTCCTGCTCAGAGATGATGGTGCAGGCATCGAAATACTGTGGCATCCGGTGCTCATAGCGCAATAGCCGGCGACCTTCCTCTTTCAGCAGCGGCTTTTTCCACCACGGGGCACGCTGTGCTTCCCGCTCAGCTCCGGCATGCAGGGTGTCCATGATGTCCAAGACGTGTGGAACGGCATCGAGGTCTTTGACATATTCCCCCGTGCGCACCATTTGGGCCAGCAGTACATCCGGTTGGCCACTGAGTATTTGCTTGCGGATGGTACGGACCAACCGCCGCTCGGTGAAGAGTAAAACTTGAAAAGGACGGCGGGAAAAAACGGACCACCCCATCCTCACTGCGGCTTTCCACCAATTGAGCTTGTGTACCGTAACTGTGTCGCACCGCGTGCCTATGGAATCTAGGTCTGACTGTGGAATGCGGTGGAACGTCAGGCAGTGCAGGTCCACTTGGAAATGGCCATGCAACACGTCCAACTGATGAAAAATGCGCAGGCGGTCACCCTTGTTGAGCGGCAGTGGGAAACGCGGGGTCAGTACCGCAAGACGAGGTTTTCGCTCAGATGCGGACATGTTGCCCATAGAATTCAAGCAATTCCGATCCGATTTTATTCTGATCGAAACAGGTTCTGGCTGCTTTAAGCCCAGCTTCTGAGAGCTGCTTCAGACGGTCAGGGGAATTCAATACGGCGATAATGGCGTCGGCAAGATCCTGTGGCTCGGCCTGAATCAAGCTGTCATGGTTGTTGATTTCCAAACCTTGGACGCCCATTGTTGTAGAGATTACAGGGATGCCCAAACTAAAGGACTCGACGATTTTGACTCGAATTCCTGCGCCGCGGAGCAGCGGGACCACCAGCATGTCATGTTGCTGCGCAAAAGCACACGCGTCTTTTACTTCTCCATGGTTGACGAGGCCCGGCACATCTGCCCACATTGCGGGGTTTAAACCCTTGCCTGCGAGGTGGAACTGGGTGTTGGGATGGGAGCGGTGCACCGCCGGCCATACCTCTTCCAAAAACCAATCGATGCCTTCGCGGTTCGGCCCCCAATCCATCGCTCCGAGATGAAACAACTTGACTCCGGGATAGGATCCGCTTCTGGTGATTTTGGCTTCAGGGACAGCATTGGCATTGGAAGTTTCTATCCCAAATCCGGCGACGTGAATCGGTCCAGAAAATCCCCAGTTTCGGTAGCCCATTCCCTCATTGCTGCTGATGGAAACGATGGTGTCCACCTTGTCCAAGACGCTTTTTTCGTAACGTTCGAGTGTGTTGGTCAGATGCCGCAGCGCCAAGCGATTGATGGGGTTTCGTGTGGCCTTCCAACGCTGTTCCCAAATCTGGAACTCATGGTTGTGGCTGCGAAGTGAGACCAACGCATTCGGCGCGTGCGCGCGGATGGTGTCGATGTAAGGGGTGGTATACAGGCTTTCGAGGTGAACCACATCATAGCGGGCACGTGAGAGCACCCGCTTGAGAATCGTCGCGAATTGGTGGCTGTAGAACCGGGAAATGTTGTAAGAATCACCGTTCATCAATGCGATGTAAGCATCGCGTATGTCGAGGCCTGTTTCCAGGGGGACACCTTCGAGGTCGACCTCGTCCACGTAATCGCTGTCGAGCGACTCGAGTGGCAGGGGGTGCTTTTTCGTAAAGGCGCTGAGCAACTTCACCTTTGCGCCATTGTTGACCAAGCCATTCGTGATGGCATTCATGGCCAAACATCCTCCATCCACGGTCGGACGCGGCGGCTTGTGACAAATTTGGAGAATGCGCATTGGTCTGTGAAGTTATCGGCTCTTGCGTAAGCCTGCGAATGGGCGCCAAGAAATTTCTCGGGCGGCCCTCAAATTCAGCACGATCGCCGCTGGAACCATCACGATGGTGCCCAACCACATGCCCCAAGCAGGTGTGAGTGTTCCTGATCGCACCATGCGCTCACCCATGATGGTGATGATGTAGTAAAGCACAAACAAGAGGATCGCCAGTACGGTGGGCAAACCCAAGCCACCTTTTCGGATGATGGCGCCGAGGGGAGCGCCGATGAGGAAGAGGAGGATGCATGCTGAAGCCAAAAAGAGCTTGCGGTGCCATTCTATGGCATGGCGGTTGGACAAGGTCCGCTTGGACATGCGCTCATCGCGCTGGTTTTGGGCCGTCTGGATGGCATTGCGGACCATGTCTCCAGCAGCATCGAATACCCGGCGTTCTGCCGCTGGCCCCAAACGCGAAAGCCAGTCTGCATACACCGCGGACGTGTCCAACCCGAAAATCGGCTTGTCGACATGGACAGGTTTGTTCATGCTCCGGTCGCCGAAGTCCTGCAAGGCGATGGCCATTTGGGCGCGTTCTTTTTCCAGGGAATCAATGGCCGCCTCGAGTTGACCCAGGCTCATCATTTCGTAGGCGCGTTTGAACAGGGCTTCGTCGGCTTTGGCAAAGTCCAGGCTGCTCAGGTCGATCCGAATGCGCTGCGCTTCGAACAGGGTTTTGAGGTGGGGGTAGGTGCGGTCGCGCTGCCGGATCCCGGGCTCTTGTCGGTCCTCATGGCTGGAGCCCTCTTTGAGGTCGAGTTCCAAAAACCGGCCAGTGGGAGAGGTGCGCATGGTGCCACTTCGGGCCTTGATGACCAGGCCTGCACCGTCCCGCCCGCCACCGTGGTGATGGATCAGGACATCTTGGAGTTCGCCGGTTTCTTGATCGACTTGCGCTGCGCGAATGGCATACCCATCAATGCCGTTGTAGAACACCCCATTTTCGAGGTTGAGTGTCGGCTTTTTGCGGGTAACACTGTAGAGCAGCGTGCGGAACTTGAGGTTGGCGACAGGCCAGGCAAAGTTGGCGAAGACCAAGGCGCCCCCTGCGACAAACATCATGGAGATGAGCAGCGGTCGGAGGATGCGGCCCAATCGCATTCCCGAGGATTTCAATGCCGTCAGCTCTTGGTGTTCGGCCATAGCACCGAGCGTCATGATGCTGCTCATCAGGATGGCGAGGGGCAAAGCGAGGTTGACCAGCCGCGCAGAGGCATACAGCAGCAATTCAAGCACCACATGAATGGCCAGTCCCTTGCCAATCAGCTCATCGGCATAGACCCACAGGAATTGCATGTCCAAAAAGAACAGCGCCACGAGAAAGGTGATGACGAATGGCCCCAAAAAAGAGCGAAGAAGGAGCCTGGTGGTGCGCTTCAAAGCGGGCTTGACGTTGACAATCTGCGGGAGATGAAAAGCTTTCCCCCAACAGCGTCTAAGATTGCCTAATTTTCGCGCATCAAGCCAAGCGCGATGCACAACAATTCCCACAACACTGGTGGATTTTCCACCAAATTCCTGGCGTTTTTCATTCCAGCGATCCTCATCATGGGGTGCGCAGAACCCGGGGTGGACCTCGGTGAAGACGGCACAGCCGCAGAAACTTTGGACAAAAAAGCCGGCGAGCCAGATGGCAGCGGGTTTGTTTGGCAGACAGAGCAATTTGCCGACCTCAAGCTCATCCGTTACCAAGTTGGCGGTTGGAACAAGCTTTCCGAGGACCAGAAGAAGTTGGCTTACTGCCTCACCCAAGCAGGACTGAGCGGTCGTGACATGATGTACGACCAAAACAACCGCTACAACCTGCGGGTGCGCCACATGTTGGACGAGGGGCATCGGAAATTCTCGGGAGACCGGTCCACAAAAGGGTGGCAGAGGTTCCACACATTTGCCAAGCGGGTGTGGTTCTCAAATGGCATACACCACCACTATTCAAACGCCAAGTTGATGCCGGAATGCGGCCGTGCTTACTTTGAGTATGTGCTGGCCAACAGCGGTCTGGACAACGCGGAAGGCAACGCAGAAGTGCTCGACATGCTGTACGACCCTAGCCGCGAAGCCAAGAAGGTGGAACTCGATGCCTCCAAGGGCTTGGTGGAGTCCAGTGCCATCAACTTCTACGCGCCAGATGTGAGCACGGAAGAAGCACAAGCCTTCTTTGCCAACTATGCCGTGGACCGCAACAAGCCGGTAGAAAAAGGCTTGAACAGCCGCCTCGTAAAAGATGCCAACGGCAAAGTGGTAGAGGAGGTATACAAAGTAGGAGGGCTATACGGAGAGGCCTTGGAGAAGGTCTGCTACTGGCTAGAACAAGCCCAGAAGTACGCCGAGAACGACAAGCAAGGTGCGGCACTGCGGCACTTGGTGGACTATTACCGCACGGGTGACCTGGAGAAGTGGAGCCTTTACAACATCAACTGGGTCCGCGACACCGAAGGAGACATTGACTACATCAATGGATTCGTAGAAGTGTACAACGACCCACTCGGCTTCACAGGAAGCTATGAGACCGTGGTTCAAATCAAGGACTTTGAGGCCTCTGAGCGCATGGCGGTCATGATGGACAATGCACAATGGTTCGAGGATCACATGCCGTTTATGGACGAGCACAAAAAGAGCAAGGTGGTTGGCATCACTTACAACGTGGTGAACGTCGTCGGTGAAGCCGGAGATGCTTCTCCTAGCACGCCCATTGGCGTCAACCTGCCCAATGCGAACTGGATTCGGACCATGCACGGCTCGAAAAGTGTGAGCTTGGGCAACATCATCGACGCATATGACAAAGCCGGCGGAAGCGGCATCACCGATGAGTTCGCTTTTGATGATGTAGAAAAGGCCCGAGCACGCGCTCACGGAAGCTTGGCGGGCAAAATCCACACGGCTTTCCACGAAGTTATCGGTCACGCCAGCGGTCAACTTGAGCCAGGCATTGAAGAGCCTGCCAGTACATTGAAGGAATACGCCAGCACCATGGAGGAAGGGCGCGCTGATCTGGTGGCGCTGTACTTCATGCTCGACGAAAAGCTCATCGAATTGGACCTGGTCAAAAACTTGGAAACCGGCCGCTGCGAGTATGACAGCTACATCCGCAACGGCATGCTGATGCAGCTGCGCCGTCTGGATTTGGGAGCCAACATCGAAGAAGCCCACATGCGGAACCGCGCTTGGGTGAGCCACTGGGTGGTCGAGCAGGCCGCAGCAGACAACAGCATCCGCGAAATCAGGCGGGACGGCAAGACGTTCTATAACATCGTGGACTACGACCGCGTACGCGCCTTGTTTGGAGAGCTCCTCCGCGAGGTACAGCGCATCAAGTCTCAAGGCGATTACGCGGCAGCCAAGGCCTTGGTCGAAGGGTACGGCGTTCAAGTCGATCCCAACATCCACCAAGAGGTGCTCACGCGCTCCGAAGCGCTGGGCATTGCACCTTATGGCGGATTCATCAATCCTCAATTGGAAGCCGTAACCGACGAGTCTGGCGCCATCGTAGACGTCACGCTCTCCTATCCTGACGACTTCACCCAGCAAATGTTGGGTTACGATGAGCAGTACAACTTCTTGCCGCTTGAGAATTGATGCAACAGGAGGAGTCTTCCCAAGAAGAACGGTCAATTTCTGATCGAAAGCTCGCGCTCATCGAAGCCATCTTGCCGTTGGAGCAAGAGGAGGATTTGGAGGCGTTGGAATCCTCTGTCCAAGACTTGCAGGAGCACATTCGCGCCCGGCAATTGGTGATTGGATACCTGCCCAACGGGAGTGTGGTGCTCAAGCAACGCTTCTTGGACAGGTTGCGTCATACCCTACAAGACATCAAGCACGATGAATTCGTCACACTTCCTGAACTCGAGCAGCGCGCTGCAGATTGGTAAGCTTCGGATGGCGAAGCGCTTGGTTTGTGCTGCTCTAATCGGCGTTCAGGCCATGTCAAGTTGGGCCCAAACCCCATGCGAAAACGGCATGGCGGGGCAGTATCCCTGCGATGGGCTGGACTTGATGAGCGTTCGGTCGTTCGAGGAATTGGGGGGCACCCCTCCGGGCAACGGAAACGATTGTTGGGGATGGTCGCGAAATGGCCGAGAATTCGTGCTGTTCGGGCGGAGCGATGGCACTTCGATTGTGGAGATCACCGATCCGGTCAACCCAGTGATGATGGCCAATGTCCCCACGGCTTCCATTCCAAGCTTGTGGCGCGACATCAAAGTGATCGGAGATGTGGCCTACATCGTGAGTGAAGCTGGAGAACATGGCATTCAGGCCATCGATTTGGAGCAGGTTTTGACCATGGAGCCCATGGCCAGTGTGCCCCTGTTGTCTTGGTACACGGGCATAGGCAACGCACACAACATTGCAGCCAACCCGGAAACCAATTTTGTCTATGGTGTGGGAACGGACACATTCAATGGAGGCTTGCACATTGTAGATGTTGCCAATCCCAGCAATCCCACTTTGGCAGGAGGATGGGAGCAGGGCTACATCCACGACGCCCAAGTCGTGATTTACAACGGCCCTGATGATGACCACGTCGGGAAGGAGATCGCCTTTGCCTTTGGAGGATTCAGTGGCTGCTACATCATCGATGTAGAAGACAAGACAGACTGTCAGACGCTGTCTTCTTTGTCCGACGAAGCTTGGGTTTATTCTCACCAGGGGTGGTTGACCGAAGACCACCGCTTTGTTTTGGTGAACGATGAAATTGACGAATCCACGGGGATTGCGCCATTGACGCGTACCTGGGTGTTGGATGTGCAAGACCTGGACAACCCTTCGGTGATCGGGTTTCATGAGGGAACACTGGGTGTGACAGACCACAACCTATACACCCATGAGGGTCTGGCCTATGAAGCCAATTATTATGCGGGTTTGCAGATCCTTGATGTGGTCGATCCAGAGGCGTTGGCGTTTGAACAGGTGGCCTTTTTTGATACCAATCCGTTTAGCAATCAGGTGGGCACCAGTGGTGGAGCTTGGAATGTTTACCCCTACTTCGAGAGTGGCAACATCGCCATCAGTACCCAAAGCCACCTCTTCGTTGTGGCTCCTTCTGAGCCGGTGTCAGGTGTGCAAGAGTCGGCCTCGGCTGCGGCCTTGGATGTGAGGTCGGGCGACGGCATCATCTACACGACCCTGGGCGCATCCCAAAGCCAAAACCTCAAGGTGTTTGACGCCTTGGGCAGGCTCAAGGCCGAATGGCTGGCTTTGCCCGAAGTGACCATGCAGTGGATGGTCTCCGATTGGGATCCCGGTGTCTATGTCGTGAGGAGCGCAGACGGCGCCCAGGCGCGGTTTGTCGTCGACTGATTCAGGCGCATTCAGCCTGTGGCCATAGCCTCGCGCAGCCTGTCCACCAGCACTGTGCCGTCTAGCCGGGAGGTGATCTTCCCCTCTTTGGCCAGTGAGTATGTCCCGGTCTCTTCGCTCAAAACAAGGGCCACTGCATCGGTTTGCTCACTGATGCCAAGCGCTGCCCTGTGGCGTGTGCCATACTGATTGGGGAGGTCGATCCGACCTGTTACAGGGAGAATGCCACCTGCCCATGTGATCCTGTCTCGGTCCAAGCAAGCCGCACCATCGTGCAAGGGACTGGCTTTTTCGAAAAGGGCCACAATCAATCCAGAAGACAGTTTGGCGTCCAGGGGGCGCATCCCCGCCGTAACAGGACTGGGGTCTGCATCTCGTTTCAACACCAGCAGCGCGCCGAGTCCGCGCTTGCGGCACTCTTCGAGCCCGTCGCGAAGGGCCTCCCAGGTTGCGTCTCGGTCTGTTTGGACCGTGTTCCTTCCAAAGATGTTTTGAACCCAAGGCGGTGCGCCAGCGAGCAGCTGCCGGTTGCCAATGAGCAACAGGAACTGACGCAGTTCCTGCTGAAATACGATGAGCAAGGCGATCACACCGACGCCTATGAATTGCCCCAAGACCTCTGCCAGCATCCGCATTTGCAACGCATCCACAATCTGATACACCAAATAGATGGCCAGAATGCCCAGGAAGATTCGGATGGCGGCGGTACCACGGGTCAGGCGGTACAGCTGGTACAAAATCGCCGCGACGGCGAGGATGTCCAACACCTGCCAGGGCCCCAAATGGATGGCGGGTTGCTCAATCATTGGTGTTGTTCAGTCGGGACATGGAGAGTGCGCAGTGCAATTTCACGCATTCTGCGGCTTCTGCCACATCGTGCACCCGCAGGATATGAGCGCCGCGGTCCAATGCCCAAGCATGGAGGACAGATGTGCCATTCAATGCCTGCTCCGGGGAGGAGTCTAAGACTTTGTATATCATGGATTTGCGACTTACTCCTGCCAGTATTGGCACACCGAGCCCCCCCAATTGCCCCAGTGCATCGAGCAGTTGATAATTGTGTTCCACACTTTTTCCAAAGCCAAATCCGGGGTCTAAGCCGAGCTGTGTGGCGCCTTTTTCTCTCAAGGCCAGCAGGCGGTGTGTGAGGAACTCCGAAACTTCTTCGGTGACGCTGCCATACTCGGGCCGGTCTTGCATGCTTTCTGGCGTGCCCTGCATGTGCATGAGGATGTACGGCACATTGCGCCCAGCCACGAGGTCTTCCATTTCGGGGTCCAAGAGGGCCGCTCCAATGTCGTTGACCATGTCAGCCCCCGCATCAAGCGCCCTCGAGGCGACCGCTGCGTGATAGGTGTCCACACTCAAGGGGTGGTGGGGCAACACCGACCGGATTTCCTCGATGACCGGCAGAATCCTCTCGCATTCGGTGCGTGTTCCAACGGCTTTGGCACCTGGTCTGGAACTCTGTCCGCCGATGTCCAAGAGGTCCGCCCCTTCATCCACCATCCTGAGGGCGGTGGCAGCAGCCTGCTTCGCATGATCGATACGGCTGCCTCCATAGAAGGAGTCTGGGGTGGCATTGATCACCCCCATGATGCGGGGCACGCTGAAATCGAGCGTGCGCCCCTCCATTTCGAAAGGCGAGGGAGGTGTGCTGCGGCGCATGGTTTTGGGGAGAAAGATGCAAAGGAAGGCCGGGAGGCTGAAACAGCACCGCTCACTGTTGGAAAATGGTGGGAGATGGAGGGCATCCTTGTGAAGGATGATGCCGATTGGTCTCCAACTTGCTGGCACTATGAGCAGCCAACACTCGACCCCCGATTCTGCAGGCGACCTCGGACGCACTTTGATCCAATATGACGGCCAAGTGGCTTCATGTCGCGCGCTTTTTCTGGACAAGATGCACGATTATGGAACGGCTTGGCGGGTGCTCAGGCCAGCTTCATTGACCGATCAGTTGTTCATCAAGGCGCAGCGGATCAGAACCCTTCAAGAAGGAGGGGCACAGAAGGTCGAAGAGGGCATTCGGCCCGAGTTTATAGGGATTGTGAACTACTGCATGATGGCCCTCATCCAATTGGAGTTGTCCGACGACAGTCCCATGGAGTTGCCGGCGGATGAAGCCACGGCACTGTTCGATGGCGCCCTCGCACAAACCCGGGATTTGATGACCCGCAAAAACCACGACTACGGAGAGGCTTGGCGGGACATGAGGGTGTCGAGTTTGACCGATTTGATCCTCATGAAGCTGCTCAGGATCAAACAGCTTGAGGACCTCCAAGGCGGCGCCAAAGTGAGCGAAGGTGCAGATGCAGGCTACATGGACATGGCCAATTATGCCCTCTTTGCGCTGATTCACTTGGAATCTGCGTAATCCACCGGGCTTCGTGTTAATCGAGGGTTAATGCCGTTCAGAAGGCCGTAATCCGGGGCGAAATTGTAGCCGGAACAGAACCGCCATGCGCAACATTCTTTTATCGCTCGCCAACTATTGCCGCGTGCTCGTGGGCGCCCTCTTCGTTGTCTCTGGGCTCATCAAGATCAACGATGCCATGGGCTTCATGTACAAGCTCGAAGAATACTTCGAGCCCGGTGCATTGAACCTGGAAGCATGGACGCCCTACGCCCTCGAATTGGGGATGCTGGCCTCCATTGGCGAGGTGCTCCTCGGAGTCGCCCTGCTCGTGGGAGCACTTCCCAAATTGACCACTGCCCTGACGGGTGTATTGATGCTCTTCTTTACCTGGCTCACTTGGTACACAGACCACTGTGATCCGTTTGGCAGCAAGACCATCATTGAAAACGGCCTCGAAGTCATCATCCCCAACCAGTGCGTGCTGAGCTGCGGTTGCTTTGGCAATGCCATCCCTTTGACACCCCACGAGAGCTTCATCAAGGACATCGTGCTGTTGATTTTGCTGCTGCCCATCTTGGCCAGCGCTTGGACGGGCGGGTACACCCTCAACGAGCGCAACCGTTCGGTGTGGATGTATGCTTCGGCATTGCTCATCACCTGGATGTTTGGGGAGACCATGTTGGAGTGGGGCTTTCCCACGCTCTTCTTGGCGTTGGGGCTGGCCGCTGCAGAAGGGGTGCGCCGCCGTTGGAAGAAAGACGGCCAGGAATGGGCCATGGCAGGGGCCGTGTTGGTGGTGGCATTGGGATTCCAGATCTACACCTTGCAGCACCTTCCGGCCAAGGATTACAGGCCCTATGCTGTGGGCGAAGACCTCAAGCGCAACATGGCTTCTGCGGATGAGCTGGGACTCGAGCCCCCGGTTTTCGACAAGGAAGTCCGCTTTTTTGAGCCTGCATCCGGAGCGGATACGGTGGTGCTCCAGTCGGCCTACATGGCCGGCAAGCTTTGGCAGGACGAGGCTTTCAAAGCGGCTTACCCAGAAGCCGATTGGGATGGGGCCAGAGAATTCAAAGTTTCAGACGGTTACGAGCCGTTGATTTTTGACCTTGACGCCACAGATGCAGAAGGCAACAGTGTGCTCGGCGATTTGCTCGGCCAAGGCTACACGCTGCTGCACATATCCAAAGACTTGGGCCTTTCTCAAGCCCGCGGCCAGGAAGACCTCAATGGCCTTTTTGCGGAAGCCGCTGCACAAGGATGGCGCACTGCGGCATTGACACCGTCGACAGCCGAAGACGCCCGGGCTTACCAAGCTGAGCACGGCGCCAATTATGCGTTCTATTCGACCGACCCAACAGAGCTCAAAATCATCGTCCGGAGCAATCCAGGCATGGTGTTGCTCAAGGATGGGGTGGTCATGGAGAAGTGGGCTTGGCGGGATTTCCCCACGTCGTTCACAGACCTTCAAGGGGCCTATTGAGTCCGAATGGGAAGGCGCGGCGCTTGGAAGAAATGGGCACGGGGTGCTGCGGTCCTTTGGGGCAGCTTCACCCTCGTTTTTCTGATTTTCACCGCTGTTCCCGACCCGGCCCGCCAGCTGGCAGGTCAGCAGGCCGATCCTGAGGTCATTGCGGACTTGCAGGCGCGGTTTGGCTTGGATCAACCCGCCTGGGTCCGCTATGGACGGGCCTTGCAGGCGCTCTCTCCTCTGGGATCGCTGGAAGGCGGCGGCTGGGGCCTCAGGTGGCCTTCGTTGGGTCAGAGTTATGTGCGGCCAGCATCGGTGGTATCACTGTTGCTAGAGGCCTTGCCGGCCACCGGTCTGCTGGCGTTGACTGCGCTTTTTTTTGCGGTCTGTTTGGGCCTGCCCATGGGGCTCATTGCCGCCCGAAATCCAGGAGGATGGTTTGACCGCATCGCGGTAGGGGGGAGCGTCTTGGGCATGAGTGCCCCGTCGTTTTTCATGGCCATTTTGGTGGGATATGTCTTTGCCGTGAGGTGGGGGGGATGGACCGGTTTGCCCTTGACAGGAAGCCTTTGGGACCTCGATGACCAAGGCAACACGACCATCGCGTTGCGCAACCTGATTCTGCCTGCTTTCACACTGGGACTTCGCCCATTGGCAGTGCTGTCACAATTGATGCGTGGAGCGGCCTTGGATGTGTTGTCGGCTCCGCATGTTCAAACGGCACGGGCGTTTGGCGCCTCAGAAACGGAGGTTCTGCGTCATCATGTCTTGCGCAATGCCCTGAATCCTGTGGTCACCGCAGCAAGTGGCTGGCTGGCACAGTTGCTGGCGGGGGCGGTCTTTGTAGAGTTTGTCTTTGGATGGCGCGGACTGGGCTTCCTTTTGTTCGAGGCGCTGGAGCAACACGATTTGCCCGTGGTCATGGGTGGCGTCCTCTTGGTGAGCTTCACGTTTGTGGCCGTCAATGCCATGGCAGACCTGACCTACCGGCTTTTGGACCCTCGGGCCGCTCAGGGCTGAAGCTGCCCATTGGCGCGCACATTCAACGCCCTCACCAACTGTTGGATGGAGGCATTGAAATACCGCTTGGTCCGGTAACTGCCCACCCACTGTATGCCTTGTATGGCATTGGTCAGAAACACCTCGTCGGCGATGAGCATGTTCTGTGGAGTGAGGTTGCACTCGTACACCTTCATGCCGAACTCCAAGGCAATGTTGATGATTTCGGCGCGCATGATGCCTGCAGTGGCTCCGCCGTCCAAACCGGGCGTGTACAGCACCCCATTGGACACCAGGAAGAGGTTGGATGAAGTGCTCTCAATGAGCCCCATGCGGTCGTTTTGGATCAGGGAAGTATCGAGGTTTTGCTCCTGGGCCCACAGACCGCTCTGAATGTAAATGTTGGCTGCGAGGTTCTTGAAGCGCGTCAAGTGGTTCGGCGTGCATTTCATCTCCGGATAGATGTCCACAGATAGGCCCTTCTCATTGAGGCTGTAATCGGCAACGGAAATGGGCTCGGCGGTCATCACCACGTCGAGGTCACTGCCCAAGGGAGAATAATACCCGCGTCCTCTGCGGCTCAGGGTCATGCGGATCCGCGCGCTCCCCGAAAGCCCCTCTTTTTCGAGGAGGCGGAGGATGTCTTTTTTGATTTGAGCCGGGGTAAACCCGAGTGGAGGGTGAATGCGGTGGGCTTTGAGTCCTTCGCGCATGCGCTCAAAATGCCCTTCCAAAAACAAGGGCTGCCCCTTCATGACCCGAATGGTTTCAAAGATGCCGTCAGCGTATAGAAAGCCGCGGTTTTCCAATGAAATTACCGGTGCGCCTTCTCCGTCGAAAGACCTGAATTCACCGTTGTAAAGGAGGTTTTGCACGCGGCAAAATTAAGGCTGACTGAGCAGGGGAACCTCCTTCCAATTCAAAAGAGGTGCATTTGGTGCGATGAGAATCCCATTGGGGACGCCAGCGCCCAGAGCGCAATCGATGTCCCGGGCTTTATCGCCCACCATCCAGCAGCGCTTCGGATCGAGTTTGTGGCGCGCCAGGGCCCGCTCGACCATCAGTGATCCCGGCTTGCGGCTCAGGCTCTGGCCGTAATCCGGATGGTGCGGGCTGTAAAAAATGTCGCTGATGGGGGCGCCTTTGGATTGGGCTTCTGTCCGCAAGTATGCGTGGATTTCGGCAACCGCTTCGTGGGTGTATTTGCCCTTGGCAATGCCGCCTTGGTTTGTGATGATGATGAGTTTGAAGCCGGCGCTGTACCACGCTTTCATCGCCTCCAATGCGGTGGGCAAAATGCGGAACTCAGCCAAGCTCTTGGTGTAATCACCAGGGTCGTGGTTGATGACCCCGTCTCTGTCGAGCAAAATGGCGGCTCCCGTGAAGTTTGGTGGTGTTGTCTCTGGCATGGCTCAGGAAATCGGCGTGCCAGCAGGGACACTGCGGGGCAACTCTAAGAGGCTCACGTTGGGACCTTGAACCGCGCCAAGCACAAGACAGCGGCTTTGGTGAGGCCCTACTTGTTTGGGCGGAAAATTCACGACGGCAGCAATGTGTTTGCCGGGAAGTTCCTCTGCTGTGTAGTCCAACGTGAGCTGCGCTGTGGATTTGAGAATCCCCAGTGGACCGAAGTCGATGTGCAGCACAAAAGCTGGACGCCGGGCGTTTTCCAAGGGTTCTGCGCGCAGGATGGTCCCTGCCCTCAGGTCGCATGCAGCGAAGTCGGCCGGGTCGATGGGGGCTTTGGGTTCCATTTTTAGCTCAAAATCAAGCTTGAGACCGGAAAATTAGGGGCCCGGGCCGGTTAACTTGCCCCCATGGATGATGCTTTTCCACTGAAAGGGCAGTGGCAAGATTGGACAGCGGCTGTGGAAGCACAGGCCCGCGGAAAGGAGCCTGCGCTGAACACCACTGTTGAGGGCGAACTACAGGTTCCCGTATTTCACCCCGCAAGGGACGTGTCTTCGGTACGGAAACGCCCGTCAGCCCCATGGAAGGTTAGGAGTACGGTCAGCAGTCCTCAAGGGGTCATGCCGGCCTTGGAAGGCGGTGCAGAGGTGTTGCGTTTGGTGGGCTGCCAAAACCCGGCGGAATGGCTGAGCAAGGTGGAGAGGGCTTACGTTGAGATCGAGTTCGAAGGCGGTGCAGGAGCCGACCAAATTGCGGACGCCGGATGTTTCCCTTTGAGCGGTGGCGTGCTGCTCAATGGATGGGACCAATCTGCCTCTGGCCCCAACGCCTTGGCCGATCATACTGCCACGGTGGAAGGACATTCTGAAGCGAAGGGCGCATTGCGTACCGTGGCTTTGTCCGATCCCCGTTTGACAGATGGGCGGTGGAGTACTTCAGCGGCTTTGGCCTTGCTGGTGCGCAGGTGTGGAGAGGTGGCCACAGGGCTTGAGGGAGGCCCAAGACGGGCCTCTTTGGACTTGATGCTGGATGACGACCCGGTTATGTCATTGGCGTCTTCTGAAGCCTTGAAACGGCTCTTGCTGCGACAATGGCCCACATCGCAGTGGCCGCGCATCACCATGGTCTGTGGAACCCACGGATTTGGTCGCGGCGAAGGCCGAGAGAATTTGGTGCGGCAAGCGGTTCGAACAACAGCCGCGGCCATGACGGCTCCCGATGCCATCGACGCCGGATCACCTGCGCTTGCTGACGACGTTCCAGAGGATTTGTCTGGCCAAGGCAACAAATGGAGCAGGAACCTATTGCATTTGCTCCGTGAAGAAAGCGGCCTCGCCGATGGCGATGCTGTGGTCTCTCCGCTGGTGGATGCCCTTTGCGAAGCGCTCATTCGCGGAGCAGATGCCTATTCAGAAAAGTGGGGGGACATGGAGGCGCAGGCGGTCCTGGGTTTGGGCCCTGAGGCCTGGGAAATCCCAACGGTCGTGGCGCCGAATCCATCAGAAGGTTCGGGTTCCGCTTCTCATTGGGAAGGCCATGGCGCAGGCGTGCCGCCATATTTGCGGGGGCCATACGCCAGCATGTACACCAGCCGGCCTTGGACCATTCGGCAATATGCGGGCTTTAGCACCGCAGAAGCATCCAACGCCTTTTACAGAAGAAACCTCGCCGCGGGCCAAAAAGGCCTCAGTGTGGCGTTTGATTTGGCCACCCACCGGGGCTATGACAGTGACCATCCGCGGGTGTCCGGAGATGTTGGAAAGGCGGGTGTGGCCATCGACAGCATCGAAGACATGAAGCTGCTCTTCGACGGGATCCCATTGGACACCATGTCGGTTTCCATGACCATGAACGGGGCCGTTTTGCCCATCATGGCCTTTTACATCGCCGCTGCAGAGGAGCAAGGGGTGGACCCGGGTTTGCTGGCAGGCACGATCCAAAACGACATCCTCAAAGAGTTCATGGTGCGCAACACCTTCATCTACCCGCCGGGTCCCAGCATGCGCATCATCAGTGACATTTTCGCTTACACGGCACAACACATGCCCAAGTTCAATTCCATCAGCATCTCTGGCTACCACATGCAGGAGGCGGGTGCTACCCCGGAATTGGAGTTGGCTTATACCATTGCCAATGGCCTCGCCTACGTCAAAGCGGGGGTCGAGGCCGGACTCGATGTGGACGATTTTGCGCCGCGGCTGAGCTTCTTTTGGGGCATAGGCATGGACGTCATGTCAGAAGTGGCCAAGCTCCGGGCCGGACGCCTTTTGTGGGCCCGTTGGATGGCCGGCTTCAATCCAACCAACCCGCGCTCTTCCATGCTGCGTACCCATTGCCAAACCAGTGGCTGGACGCTGACCGAGCAAGACCCCCTAAACAACGTTGGCCGCACAGCCATCGAAGCCTTGGCAGCGGTTTGGGGAGGCACACAAAGCCTGCACACCAATTCATTGGACGAGGCCATTGCGCTCCCGACAGACGACACCGCGAAAGTGGCGCGCAACACCCAGCTCATCCTCCAAAATGAGGCCGGCACCACGCGCTGGGTCGATCCCTTGGGGGGCGATGCCACTGTCGCCCGCCGGACCGCCGAACTTGTGGATGCGGCCGACGCCATCATCCGGGAGATGCAAGCAGCTGGGGGCATGCCACAGGCCATAGAACAGGGGCTCCCCATGCGGGGCATCGAAACGGCAGCCGCAGAAAAGCAGTCTAGGATTGACGCTGGCGACGACAAGATCGTGGGCCTCAACCTGTTTCCCGGACGTGCTCCAGAGTCCATGGAAGTGCTGAAAGTGGACCACCACACGGTACTGAAAGGTCAAAAGCAACGGCTAGAGCAGCTGCGTTCGGGCCGCGACGAGGCTGCCGCTCAAGCAGCCCTGTCGGCCTTGGAATCCGGAGCCTCAGGCACAGCGAACCTGTTGAAACTGGCCGTGGATGCTGCCCGTGTGAGGTGCACATTGGGTGAAATCTCCGACGCAGTGGAGCGTGTTTTTGACCGGCATGTTCCGGTCAACCGTCCGGTACGTGGTATTTTTCGCAAGCACCTCGGTGCCCGAGAAGAATTCAAAATCGCCGTGGAAAAAGCCGCTCGTTTTGCAAGCCTTGTAGGCCGTCAGCCCCGGATCTTGGTCGCCAAGATGGGGCAGGATGGACACGACCGAGGGGCCAAGGTCATTGCCAGTGCCTTTGCCGATTTGGGCTTTGATGTGGACCTCGGGTCCTTGTTTCAGACGCCCGAAGAAGTGGCCCGTCAAGCGGTGGAAAGCGACGTGCATGTCGTCGGGGTTTCGACCTTGGCTGCAGGCCACCTGGCCTTGGTGCCCGCTTTGGTGGAGGCCCTTACCCAAGCTGGCCGTGAAGACATGTTGGTGGTGGTTGGTGGGGTGATTCCCCGAGAGGATTATGATGCGCTTTATGGGGCAGGAGTGACGGCCATTTTTGGGCCAGGCACACCGGTGGTATCCTCCGCAACCCGCATTCTGGACCTGCTCAACGAGGCCTATTCCTAAGTCTTACTTTCTCGTTGCGCGGCTGCCCTTCTAGAGGCTTGACCCACGACGTGGTCAATGCCCCTCGCTGCCCAGCTCTGTGGCAGGGTAGCGGTATCCGCGCAGGATATCTTCTGCTGGCATGGCGGGCTTGCCTGCAAGTTGTGCGCGGTCTACCAGGACGGGAGCGTCCGCTGTGCCCACCCACCATTGACCTGTCGATGTGTGACAATGGCCAGGTTGCAAGGAGCCAATTTCTGCGGGTGCGCTGACAGCCCGGGCCTTGTGCACCTTGAAGGTGGCGCCGTTGAGGGTACTCCAGGCTCCAGGAAATGGATGCATTCCGCGGATGAAATCGACCACTTCCGTGCTGGACTTCCGCCAGTCAATCCGGCCATCTTGGCGAAACAGCTTGGGGGCGGGGCGCTCGCCACCTTGCATCAAGGCATGCTGTGGAATGCCCTCGATGTTGCCTGCTGCGAGTGCGGTCAAGGTGTCTTCCAGCAATCCTGCACCGGCTTCCATCAAACGCGCATAGACCTCTCCCGATGTGTCCTCAGGACCAATGGGACATCCCCGCTGCAGCAAGACCGAACCGGTATCGATTTCTCGGGTAATAAAAAACGAGGTCACCCCAGTGTGGCGGGCACCTGCCATGACGGCATGTTGAATGGGTGCTGCACCCCGAAAGTCTGGGAGCAAGCTGCCATGCACGTTGACCGTACCCAATCTGGGCAAGCTCCAAACAGATTCTGGAAGCATGCGAAAAGCCACCACAGCAAAGAGGTCGGCATCCCATGCCCGGAGGGTGTCCTGGAACCCCGGTGACCTCAGCTTATCTGGCTGCGCCACAGGAAGGTGGTGTTCAAGGGCCACCGTTTTGACTGCAGAGACATGGATGCGCTGCCCCCTTCCGGCGGGCTTGTCTGGAGCGGTCACGACCCCAACAACCTCGTGTTGTCCGAGCACAAGGGCACGCAGCGCAGCCGCTGCAAAGTCAGGCGTGCCAAAGAATACGATGCGAAGGGAGGAGTGCTCCATAAGGGGAGTGCAAAGGTAATGGGCAGGGAAGGGGCAGGGACCAAATAGGCTCCTTCAAATCTGCTTGGACCGCCAATCATTGCGAAGCAGGAACCAAGCACAACCTGCCCCCATCGAGGAGAAGTATGAAAATTCGACCCACCAAATGCGCCATACCGGTTGTGGCCACCACAGGGTCAGAGAAAATGCGCAAACAGAATAGATCAGAATGGCCGACACTTCGATGGCCAGTGCTGTGCGCGTGTGGCCGCTGCCTTGTATGGCGCTGAGCATCACAGAGCTCCCGCTATAGATGAGCATGGCCAGAAAAATCACAGGAAGCGTTTTGCTGGCGGCTTCCAAGCCCAAGGCGTCATCAAAAAAAGGCGCTGCGAGCCACTCAGGATAAAAGAACAGACCGTGCGATAGCAGCACAATTCCAATGATGTTGACCGTGAACAGCCGCTTGAGCACTTGTGGCAAATCGGCGCCCCTTTCCTCTCCGATCATGGTGCTCACAAAGGTGCGTGTGGTCTGCGAAACGCCCTGAGAGACGGTAAACGCCAGCATGAAATAATTGCGCGCCACATGGCTCACCTTGAGCTCGAGCATGCCCACCTGTTCTACCAAAAAGAAGAACATGCTCCAGGTGCCCAGTGTGAGGGTCAATTGCAAGACCAAGGGCAGGGCGAGTTTGACCCAGTGCCAAATTTCTTCCTGATTCAAAAAGGTCTTTTCCCAAAACGAGGGGCCATTGGATCGAACAACCGCCGTGAACAGGACCAAAGCTCCAATGCACTCAGCGATGAAACTCGCCAATGCCGCACCCTGCGCCCCCATGGACCAAACGCCATCAATCAGCAAGGCATCGCCGACAATGTTGACCAGCCCTACCGCGATCATGGTGACCATGAGTACCTGAGACCGGGCAGTGCCCATGAAATAGGCGTACATCATGAGCATGGCAAATCCCGGAAGAAAGCCCCATTTGCGGACGGCCATGAATTCATTGAAAACGTCTCCCGTCGCTCCGTCCCTGAAGACCTCTGCAAAACCCAAATAGAGCCCCGATTGAACCACTGCGACCAAGCACAATCCGATGACAAGCATGCCGATCAGTCCTGTTCTCAGCAGCACCAAGGCCCTCTCGCTGCGTCCTTCACCGACCCTGCGGGCGATCAAAATTTGGCCGCAACTGGAGAGGCCTTGTCCGACCATGGCCAGCGTGATATAAAGGATGCCCGCATTGCCGGCGCCATTGAGCGCCGAATCTGAGACCTTGCTCAGGAAGAAGTTGTCGGTGAGGACCACCAAAAATTGGGTGAACGTTCCCGCAGAAATGGGAAGCGCCAACTTGAGTATCGCCTGATAGGAGGTCGATAGCGTTGATTTCATGGGGTGTTGGGCTCCTTTGTTGGAGTGCCCGGCGCGTTGGAATCCGCTTCATTTCTCAGCCGTTGCAACAGGCCGTCGGCGTCCTTGACGGTTCGGGATGCCCAATCGCCCAAGATGCGGTTGTGTTCGGTTTGGGGCAGGCGCCAATCCAAGTCAGGATTCGACCTGACCCTGTGTGTCACCGTTTGCAGCGTCAAAGCCGCTGCCACAGAGATGTTGTAGCTCTCGGTGAATCCAAACATGGGAATGCGGACGAAATAATCCGCCTCCGCCCGGGCTTCATCCGAAATGCCGGGGCCTTCAGACCCAAAGACCAACGCTACGGGACGGTCCAGGGGGAGGTCGTCAGGCGTGGTGTCATCGGTGTGAGGCGTGGTGCAGCAAATGGCAAAGCCACGGGACTTCAAACTGCGAAGGGCATCTGTGGTATTCTGATGCCGTTCGATGTCGAGCCATTTAGAGGCGCCTTTGGCCACGCCAGGTGAGACCCGATAGGGGTTGTTGACCTCGATGATGTGGGCCGTTTGAAGGCCGAAACCATCGCAACTCCTCAGTACAGCAGAAATGTTGTGGGGGTCGTACAGGTCTTCGGTTACAGCCGTCACCCAATGCGTGCGTTCGCGGAGCACCGCTTCAAACCGCGCACGTCTCGCATCCGTGAGGTAGGGAGAAAGAAGCGTGTACCGGTCGTCTTGCATGGGGAGGGTTTAAAGAAAAACCCCGGCTTGCCGCGAAGGCAAACCGGGGAATATTCGGCGAATGCCGTGTTGAGGTCTTACTTGACCTTGTCGTTCAACTCAGCACCTGGCTTGAACTTCACCACGTTTTTAGCTGCGATGGTGATTTCCTTACCAGTTTGAGGGTTGCGGCCCTTGCGTGCCTCCCGGTGGGTGACAGAGAAGGAGCCAAAGCCAACGAGGGCTACACGCTCACCACCCTTAAGGGCGTTTGAGGTTGCGTCGATGAATGAGTCGAGTGCGCGGCCGGCGTCGGCCTTGCTGATGCCTGCGCCTTCGGCCATGGCATCACGGAGTTCGGATTTGTTCATGGTTTTCTTTTTGGGTTGTGAACCTTTCAAATGTATATGCGAAATCCCCCGTCCCACGGGAGATGTAGAACGTTTTTATGCAGTTTGTGAATAAAGTCAAGTTAGAATTGGATAAACCCGGAAATCCAACGTGGATGCGGGCTCCGAGATGGTGTTGACCTTTGCACCACAGCCCAAAAATGACGCCATGGCCGATTCTGCCCCCTCAAATCCGATGAATGAACCCTTTGAAGCGCTCGGTCCGACCGTTGATTTTGAGGTTCCCATGCGTTACAGCGACATGGATTTGTTTGGACACGTCAACAACGCCCGGTACTTCACATTCTTGGAGGATGCGCGGATTGCATGGTTCGAAACGTGCGTTCCAGAACCATGGGATTTCCGCAAGCACGGTGTTTTGGTCGCCCACAATGAAATGGACTACCTCAAACCCGTCGAGCCAGGAGATCGCCTGATCATCAGGTTGGGTGCATCGGGGTTGGGCAATTCAAGCATCCACATTCGATACGCGGGCTTTGTCCTAAAAGGAGGAGACGCCACGCGCACCTCCTTGGCGTTCCGTGCGGCCACCACCCTCGTCAGCTGGAATACGGCTGCCGGAAAAGTGTCCCGCGTGCACGACGACTGGCGCAAGGCCATCACGGGCGAATAAACCAGAGGCATTTGGGCATGACCGGGGGGCGTCGGCATGACCTATTAATACAGTTCACTCAAAACTGTGAATAATCAAGAGTGCTTGCGCAAGGGGTGGGGACTTTAATTTGCCCCATCTAAACACCCAAAATGAAACACCTCTACACATTAGTGATGGGCCTCGCAATGACCGGGACCCTCTTAGCGCAAACTGTTTCTGTCACCCTCAGCGTCGATATGAGCAACGAAGATGTCGCTGCCGAAGGCGTCCATGTCGCAGGCAACTTCCAAGGTTGGGACCCAGCGGGCACCATGCTCACCGATGGCGACATGGACGGGGTCTATGACGTGACGGTTGAAGTGGCAGATTCCCTCACCACCATTCAATACAAATTCCTCAATGGAAATGCATGGGGCGTTGATGAATCGTGCCCAGAGGCTTGCGCTTTTCCAGGCAGCAATGACCGCACTGCTCAAATCGACGGAGATACTGACGTCCCCACAGTCTGCTTCGGCGCCTGTGCAGCATGTGGCATCACCACGGTTCTTTTCAAGATTGACATGAGCCAAGAGGAAGCCATCAATCCTGTTGGAGTGCACATGAACGGCAACTTCAACGGTTGGGACGGAACGAACTTCTTGATGATGGACGATGCCGACGGAGATATGGTGTACACCTACACCGCTCAAGTGGACGGAGCCATGTTGGAGCCGATCGATACGTTGCAGTTCAAGTTTGTCAATGGAAATGCCTGGGGGTTTGATGAAAACCCAGAAGGCGAGTGCGCCAGCCAAGGCAACCGCACGATGGCGCTCACCGGAGGCGACCTCGTATATCAAATGAGCGAAACAGGTCAGGCATATTGCTACAACACATGTGGCAGTTGTGTGGCGCCTACGCCCGTGACCTTTAAAGTAGACATGAGCACCCAAGCAGAGGTGTCGGTCAACGGTGTCTGCGTCGCAGGCAGTTTTCAAGGATGGACACCAGGGGTGAACTTCCTGACAGATGACGATGGCGACATGGTATATGAAGCGACCATTGACGTGGTGCCTGGAGACTACGAGTTCAAGTTCATCAACGGCAACAACTGGGGCGGCGATGGCGATGGCAACATCGACAACGAGAACCCACCCGCCGACTGTGTCTCCAATGGCAACAGGTTGTTCTCGGTGGTCGACGAGCCTGTGACCATTCAGTATTGTTACAACCAGTGCAGTGAGTCCTGCGTGGCCGATCCAGATGCCGCTCCCATCACCTTTCAGATCGACATGACCAACGAGTCGGTTTCAGAAGATGGGGTTTGGCTGATCGGAAACATCACAACGCCCCAGTGGCAAGCAGGCGCGCTTCAGATGAGCGATGCAGACGGGGACAACGTTTATGATGTCACCTACGAAGTGAGTGGAGCTGCCTTTTTTGAATACCGCTATTGCAATGGAGATCCTTACCCTGCAGGTGCCATAGACAATACCGTCACCGAGGTGGGGGACTTTGCGGAAGGCGGCTGCGGTCAAGGAAACCCATTTGGAGAATTCAACCGCACCCATACCCGCTCTGGGCAAGCAGAAGTCCTCGGGGCTTATTGTTTCACCAGTTGTTTGGACTGCAATGGGGATACTGTAGGTACCGTGATTGGCATCGAGGAGCTGCAGGATTTTGTAGGCCTCGAGGCCTTTCCAAATCCCGCCAGTGACGCGGTCAACCTCCGCATTGAAGGCATGGAAGGGCTGTTGCACATTCGGATCTACGACCTGGCTGGAAAGTCAGTCATGGCAGACCGTCAAGTGGTGCAGTCTGGAGCGGTTCTGACGTATTCTGTAGCAAACTTGGGGGCAGGGATGTACATCTTGGAGGCCACAAGCACGACGCAGCGCACGACGCTTCAGCTCAGCGTGGAGTAACCAGAATGGCTTCTTAGGAATGCATTGAAGAAGGGGGCCAAAGGGTCCCCTTCTTTTTTTCTTACGTCAATCGTGGAAATCCCCTGCATTCTATGATGACTAAAGTCAGCATTCTTAAAGTACTACGCCGTTATATTGCACCAAGATTCACAATTAACACGATCCAACGCATGAAGCGATTGCTACTCGGTGT
>JAKMCX010000038.1 GCA_022428285.1 Flavobacteriales bacterium | reverse complement strand
ATCCAAGGGCAAGTGGGCCAATACAAATACTACCTCAAGGTGGTCAATGCCTGCGGTGACAGTGTGCTCGGAACACCCATTGCGGAGACCATTTTCTTGAACGGAACCGTGCTGGAAGACCGGTTGTCCAATGCGTTGGCATGGACCCCCTTCGAAGGGTGGGAGGCGCCGCGAACGCGTCAGGTGTTGTTGAGGGGCATCCAATTTGGAGGTCAGCTCGATGAGGTGGAGGATTTTGGGCCGTATGACTTTTCCTATGACGATGAATTGGAGGACCTGATTGGCACGCCCGGAGAATTCTGTTACCGGGTACGTGCCGAGCAAGGCGACAGTGGATGGGCGTCGACCTCCAATGAAGTCTGTTTGACTTTGCCACCCGTAGTTTGGGTGCCCAATGCATTGGTTTACAATGGATTTAATAACACCTGGAAGCCGTCCATTGCCTTTGCTGATGTGACGGAATACCGCATCGATGTCTTTTCGAGGTGGGGAGATTTGATTTGGGAGTCCGAGGATCCGGATGCCGCATGGGACGGGACCAAGGACGGTGCGTTGTTGCCGGAGGCATTCTATCCTTACACACTTCGGGTTCAGGACGGGGCCGGGCGTGTAGTGACGCGTCTTGGGCACGTTCAGGTCGTGCGCAGACCGTGAATAATAGGGGCTGTAGTCCCCTTGTTACCACAGGGCTATGGACTATTTTCGCCGGAATATTCGGACGCGTCCTTTTTGCCCATGCCCACTGATATTCCCCACCCCAAGTTCACCGGAGAAGGCCTGACCTACGATGATGTTCTCCTCGTTCCTGCCTACAGCGAGGTGTTGCCGAGGGATGCGAATTTGCGCAGCCGCTTTTCGCGCAACATTGTTCTGAATGTTCCGGTGGTATCCGCCGCAATGGACACGGTGACCGAGGCCAATATGGCCATTGGAATGGCCCGTCAGGGCGGCATTGGTGTCATTCACAAAAACATGACAATCAAGGCTCAAGCGGCTTTGGTTCGGAAGGTCAAGCGGAGCGAAAGCGGCATGATCCAAGACCCCATCACCTTGCCGGTTGAAGCCCTTGTCGGAGATGCGCATCAAATCATGTCGGAGCACCGCATTGGTGGTATTCCCGTGGTGGATGAAGCAGGGTTCCTCAAAGGCATTGTGACCAACAGAGACCTTCGTTTTGAGCGCGATGCCAAGCGTCCCATTGTCCAAGTGATGACGTCCGAAAACCTCGTGACGACCCCCAACGGCACAGATTTGAAGCGTGCCGAGGAGATTCTCAAGGACAACAAAATCGAGAAGTTGCCCGTGGTGGATGCCGCAGGCAAACTCGTTGGGCTCATTACCTACCGTGACATCATCAAGCTGCAGGAATTTCCCAATGCTTGCAAGGATCAATTCGGCCGTTTGCGCTGCGCTGCGGCGGTGGGGGTGACTCCAGACACCATGGAGCGTGTGGAGGCTTTGGTGAGGGCCGAGGTGGATGCATTGATCATAGACACGGCCCACGGACACAGTGCAGGGGTGATCGCCATGCTGAGCAAGGTGAAGAAGGCCTACCCCGATACAGACATTGTGTGTGGCAACATCGCCACAGGAGCTGCAGCCAAAGCCTTGGTCGAGGCCGGTGCTGATGGCGTGAAGGTGGGCATTGGGCCAGGGTCAATTTGCACCACCCGTGTCATAGCCGGTGTGGGTGTGCCCCAGTTGGGCGCTGTTATGGCGGTGGCAGAAGCGTTGGCTGGAACGGATGTTCCGCTCATTGCAGACGGCGGCATTCGATACACTGGAGACATCGCCAAGGCGTTGGCCGGCGGGGGACACAGTGTCATGATCGGGAGTATGCTCGCGGGCACTGAAGAAAGTCCAGGAGAGACCATCATTTACGAGGGGCGGCGGTTCAAAAGCTACCGTGGTATGGGCAGTTTGGAGGCCATGCAGAAAGGCTCCAAAGACCGTTACTTCCAAGATGCGGAGGACGACTTGAAAAAGCTGGTCCCCGAAGGAATCTCTGGACGCGTTCCTTACAAAGGGACGGTTCAAGAGGTCATGTACCAAGTGGTTGGTGGATTGCGCGCCGGCATGGGCTACGTCGGTGCACGGGACATTCCTGCTTTGCACCAGGCCCAGTTTGTGCGCATTACCTCAGCGGGGGTCAAAGAGAGCCATCCTCACGACGTGATGATTTCGCGCGAAGCCCCGAACTACAGCATCCGTTAATCTGAACGGTGCGCTGACATTCAGCGCTTTGCGAACTGTCCGATTTTGCGCAATGGTTTGGCCAAGCGCAACAAAGGTGGCGGTGCAGTGCCGTTTAACCGCCATGCTTTGGCGTCCTCGGCGTTGGCCTTGATGCGGTTGGCGATAGAGGCATTGGATTGTCCTCCAGCCCGCATTTTGACGGTGGTGCGGGGGAGGTAGTCGAGTTTCGCCCCTCTGAAATGGAAAAAACGCAGCATCAACTCGTAGTCAGCAGCACTGCGGAGTTGAAGGTTGAACAGTCCGTGTTGTTCATAGAGAGATCGCTTCACAAATAGGGTCGGGTGCGGGGGCATCCATCCCTTGCGAAAATCCCCTGGATCTCCAGATTTCCAGTGGCGTGTGACCTCTGTGGCGGTTTCTTCGTCGACGTAGTTCAGGTCTGCATAGACGCCATCAGCCCCAGTTTTCTCAAAGGTTTCAAGGATGTCGGCAATGACGTTAGGGTCGGCGTAGGCGTCGTCCGCGTTGAGTATGCCGATGATGTCACCTTTGGCACGGGCTACCCCACGGTTCATGGCATCGTACAATCCGCCATCAGGTTCGCTTGTGATTTTGGTGATGCGCTCTTCGTGTGCAGCGAGGATGTCGAGGGTGCCGTCGGTTGAGCCCCCATCCACGATGTGGTAGTCGAGGCTGAAATCGCCTTGCTGAGAAAGCACGCTTTTGACCGCCATCTCAACGGTAGCGGCAGCATTGTAGGTGACGGTGACGACAGAGACCTTCATGGGGAGAACAAGGTGCGTTGTGCCTGAATGTGCTCTGGGTCTAGCAGGCAGCGGTTATAGGTGGTCTTGGACTGCTGGACGACCTCCTCGGGTGTCATGGACAGCAAATGGTTGGCCGCTTGAACCCATGCCGAAAGGTCGAGCGGTTGGCAAGAAACCGAAGTGCCTGTTGTCAGGGTTGACCAAACCGTTTGGTCTGAGACCACCACGGGCCTTCCGCAAGCGATGGCTTCTGCCACAGCGTGGCCGTAATTCTCGTTGAGGCTGGGTACCAGCACCAGGTCGGCTTCACCCAGGTGCTGGCGGATGGCGGAAGGTGGGGTTGCCCCCATCAGTTCGAGGACAATCCCATCTGCGGATGCTCGAAGTTTATCCGCTTCTCCTTGGTCTTCAATGGGCCCGACGATGCGGTAACGCACCTTGTGGCCTGCACGTCCCAGGGCATTGGCCAATGAAACCCCCAAAGCATAGTTCTTGATGGGGTGAACCCTTCCCACGCTGAGCAAGTGGATGGTGCCTTGGCCGTCGGTGCCATTGGCCGTGGACAGAGGCATCGGGTCAAAGGGAACGGGGAGGTTCAGTGCGATGTTGATGCTGGCTTTTGGGAACCAACGCTTGATTTCTTGGCTTTCTTGAGCGGTACTGGCGTGCCAATGGATGGCATCATAGTTCCCTGTTAGCCGTTGAACCATGAGCCAGGCTTTTTTTCGCCAAGGCTTGATTGAAAGGGCGCCCGGACCCAACATGCCGCGCGGTGCGAGGGTCGTGGGGATGCCCATAGACCGTGCGACTTTCCAAGGGAGCCGGCTGAACGGGCCACTGTACAAGCTGTTGAGGTAGAGTCGGTCAGGTTGGACTTCTTCCAAAATCCGCCTCCAGTTGGGCGCGGTCCAATCGCTTTGAGGCAGGTACTGTATGGTGGCTTGGTCACCGGGAATCCAGGTTCCAATGCTCACCGGTAGATCCTCTGTGTCCCCGAGGTCGCGGTTGCCACACACAATGCGGAAGTCCATTTCAAGGCCCAGTGCCCCGACCAGGTTGGCGATGCTTCGAATGGGGCCACCTGCGCGGTAGGCAGGCAAGTACCAATCTATGGCGACCAGAACGACGGGTTTGGGGGCGTCAGTGGAGGTCATGTCGCTCAATCCATTGGCCCAAAGACACGAGGGTCCAGACCCGTGACCATGTGATGCGTCCTTCTTTAAACCCGCGCCAAAGTCCGTTGAGGGCTGCTTCATCGAGGACCTCGCGCTCGATCAATGTGTCAAGTCCTTGTTTGCAGGTGTCTTCAAGAGGGCCGCGCATCCAGATGTCCCAAGGAAGGGTGAAGCCCATTTTGGGACGGTCGATGATGGAGCGCGGTAAGCGGTCACCCAGTGCCGCGGTGAGCAGCGATTTGGGGGTGTGCGGAAACTTTACGGGGTCGTTGATGGCCAAAGCCGCTTCTACCAGCCGGTGGTCTAGAAAAGGAACGCGGACTTCTAGGGCGTGGGCCATCGACATTTGGTCGGTGTCGCGCAGCAAGACGTGCTGCATGTAGGTGTGCATCTCCGCGAGTCCTATACGGCTCAGAACCGGCAGGTCCAATCCTGGTGAGCGGTTGAGGTAGGACTGGCACCATTGCGCGACACTGTCGGGAGCCGCGGTGCTTCGGGACAACCGCTGGACGTCTTGCTCCAGCAACACCCGCCGGCTTACCGGATAGGTCGAGGCTGGGTCGAGGCTGTCTCCAGCAAGCAAAGTGGCGAGTTTGTCGCTGCTGATTCCCGGCTTCGCCATTTTGTAGGCGGATCCTGCCAGCCGGCGCAGGCCTTTGGGCCATGCCATGGCCCATTGTTTGCCGATCAGGTCAACGGTGCGGCGAAACACAGGATAGCCTGCGAAGAGTTCGTCTCCTCCCAAACCGCTCAGAGCGACGGTGAGCCCTGCCTTTTTGGTGGCTTGAGAGACCACATAGGTGTTGGGGCCGTCTCCGCTGGGATGGTCGGTAGTGGCAAGTGCATCGGGTACTGCGGCCAAAAAGTCATCGGCAGAGAGCCTGATTTCGTGGTGGTCGGTATTGTACAGTTGCGCAATTTGCCTGGCGTATTGGCTTTCGTCGAATTGGTCTTCGTGAAAGGCCACGTTGAAGGTGGCGACTTTGCGGTCTCCGACTTCGGACATCAGGGCGACCACAGCACTGGAATCTATGCCGCCAGAGAGGAAGGCGCCAAAGGGGACGTCCGAACGCATTCTCAATGAGACGCTGTCTGTGAGCAGTGTTCGGACATGCGTGCTTGCGCTGGCACTGTAGGTCCAAGGGGCGCCTTCGTCGACCAGCTTCTTCGCCGATGTTGCTGCATCCCACCAGCATTCTGTGCGCACTTCATTGTCGTCTGCCCAGAGCAAATGGCCTGCGGGCAACATCTCCACGCCTTCTATTAAAGTCCGAGGACCATGAACGGTTTGGTAGCGCAGAAAATCGACCAAGCTTGTTCGGTCGAGGGTTCGGTTGACCTGCCCCGAAGCCAGCAGCGCCCGGACTTCGCTGGCCCATATGAGCCCGCGTTCGCTGGTGTGGAGATAGAGGGGCTTGATGCCCATTCGGTCTCGGGCCAAGAGCAGTTTTTCTTCGTGGGTGTCCCAAAGTGCAAGGGCGAACATTCCGTTGAACCGCTCCAATGCTGAGGCCCCCCAAGCGCGCAATGCGGCCAGTACGACTTCGGTATCGCCGGTCGTCTTGAAAGGGTAGTCTTGGAGTTCTTCCCGAAGCTCGCGGTAGTTGTATACCTCTCCGTTAAAGGCGATCACGAACCTGCCGCAATAGCTCGTCATCGGTTGGTTGGCCACTTCAGAAGTGTCAAGAATGCTCAGCCTGCGGTGGCCCAAAACCACATTGTGGTCGTCGGTCCAATGGCCTTCGGCATCAGGGCCACGGTGGGCCAAAGCTGCCGTCATGCGCAGGGTTGCCGACCACGATTTCGCGTCGGCCTGGCCATGGGTTCCGGTGATGCCACACATGAATGGCCTGTTTACGCGTCGACGTCATCGCCATAGCGGAGACCTTCATCGCCATAGCCTCCATAGCCGGTGTAACTGCCGTATCCGCCATAGCCATAGCCGTAGCTGTACAGGTATCGGTAGGCATACTTCGAGGCGTAATACCTCCAGCGCGTGGGGACGATGCCATTGAGGACCATGCTCACGTGGTCGATGTTGTTTTGCTCGAGAATGTCCTCCAACTGTTTGATGCCACGAACATTCGCGCGTTTGACATTGGAGACGATGAGTGCGCGGTCTACATGCCTCATGAGCACGAGGGCATCTGTAATCAGCAAGATGGGTGGCGTGTCGATGACGACGAAATCGTAGGACTTCCTGGCCTCCGCGATCATGCTGTCCACCCGCTCATTCAAGGCGAGTTCCGATGCATTGGGTGGAATGGGACCGCTGGTGAGAACGTCGAGTCCCGGGATGTCCGTGGGCTGAGTGGCATCCTGCCAGGTGGACTTCCCGATGAGGTATCCACTCAGTCCAATGCCTCGATCGCGGTCCAGGGCTTTGTGCACCCTCGGTTTGTGGAGGTCAAAGTCAATCAGCAAGGTTGTGCGTCCTGCTTGGGCGAGCAAGGCCGCCATGTTGGTGGCGGTGAAGGTCTTGCCCTCGCCGGGGTGCATGCTGCTGACCAAGATGGTGTTTTGACCCTCGCGGTTTAGGAGATATTGGAGGTTGGTTCTCAGTCCCCTAAAAGCCTCAGTCGTTGGGTGTCGCGGACTCTTCGAGGACACCAGCACGTATTCTTTGTCGGTAATGTCTTCATAGCGTGGGATGCCCCCGCTCACGGACAACTTGGTGGCTTCGCGCAGTTCATTGACGCTTTCGATGCGCTCAAATAGCAAGAACCTGAGCAACGCGATGCCAACGGCTAAAGCCAAGCCAAACAAGGTGTAGTTGCGGATGGTCTTGGGCTTATCGGGCCCAGTAATGCCCACAGAGCGCGCTTGTTCTATGATGCTCGCGTTCGAAGTGATCGCCGCCCGCGCGATGAGGTTGGTCGCCCGTTGCTCCAAGAGGTAGCCATAAAATTTATCGCTGATGGCCAATCTTCTTTCAATGGCCAGCAGTTCCCTTTCGCTTTTGGGCAACCGGAAGAGCTTGGATTCGATGGCGTTCAACCTGCTGCCCAACTCTTCGTTGGCCC
>JAKMCX010000024.1 GCA_022428285.1 Flavobacteriales bacterium | reverse complement strand
CCCCATTGGTTCGGGTCGGTTTCACCTGGGAACATGTAGTCACAAGCGGTTTCGGAACCTGTGATTCCATTGCCGCCGTATGTCATCTTCTGGCCATTCTTCCAGATGCCGTTCATGTAGTTGTAGTAGTGAACGGGCGTCGTGGGCTCACCGTTGATGGGGTCGCCAGAGTTGTTGTAGTAAACGAAGCGGCGCATGCCGAAACGCTCGTTGTCTGAGATGCCATCGCCGTAGCCAATGCCGATTCCGCGGTAGGGGATACCGAGGCTGTCTTGGGCGTCTGAGAAGTCCAGGGTGAGTGGATTGTCAATGCTGTCTGCGTCTTGGTAAGGGCCTTCAAAGAAGTCTACACCGACCGCTGGTGGGTTTTCACCGTAACCGTTGGCTCCGCAGTTCTCGTCGTTGGCATCACCGTTGTAGCAGTAACCCAAACCGCGTTGTACATCGCAACCGACATAGTCGTCATTGTAGCAACCGAGGTCGGCATCGACCCAAGAGCCGAAGTAGGTGTTGGTCAACGTCTGCGTGCCCTGGTTGATGAGCACGTAGTTGTAGAACGTCATGTTGTTGATCTCGTCGTTCGTAGAGAACGCGAAGGCTTGTGCACGGATCTCCATGCCAATGGGCTCTCCCTGAGACTCAGAGTGAACGTTGCCTTTGTCGTTGAAGATCCAGTAGAAGTTCTGGTCACCGTACAAGGGCACAGGGTCCTCACGGCGGCGGTTCTTGCAGTCGATTTCTTGCAGGAAGTCGTACCAAGGGTAGTCACCCAACGTGGGGTCATAGAAACCGTCCCCGTCAAAGTCGAGGAAGGGTGCCAGGTAAAAGTCCTGGCCCAAGGCGGTGTTGCCCATGGCCGGGTAGTCAAAGAAGCTTGAAGGAATGGCATACCCTTCTGGGAACTCTTCATCCACAGTACCTGCGGTAACCGCTTCGAAATAC
The DNA here is from genome assembly GCA_022428285.1 of Flavobacteriales bacterium. Taxonomy (GTDB): domain Bacteria; phylum Bacteroidota; class Bacteroidia; order Flavobacteriales_D; family Sanyastnellaceae; genus UBA8752. The sequence continues at coordinate 1,148 of JAKMCX010000024.1, read as the reverse complement.
TGGCGGTGGCGCTCGCTGTCTGCCCGCGTGGTGGTATAGAAACGGTCGTATTCGTTGCAGGTGGTCTCATCGACTTCTGCAGACCCGTCATTGGTCAGTGGTCCAGGCCAGAAGTCGTTTCCGGAGGCCCGGAATTTGATGGCCGCGAGCTTGAGCTGTTGGTCGGGGGAGATGCCACCCATCCACAAGGAGCCAGCGTAGATGGAATGTACGTTTCCGTCTTTTGGAACTTCGTAGGCGGCGTTGCCTTGCGCGCGGTTTTGCCACAGGGATCCACCTGTTTCAACCAGCGCACGAACGTTGTTCCATTCTAGGTTTTTGAGGGCTGCTGCAGGTGCACACGCAGCGGCGACGGTTCGGGGCTGTGCGGCTCCGAGTGTTCCATTGGTGTCGCCTGTGGCGTTTGGTCCGGCTTCGCCGGGTCCATTGGCGCCGACGTACTTGTATGCCATTGCATCACCAGCGGTGAGCATGGCGGCGCCGAGGGCGATGGAGAGGATGCGGTTTCGGGTCATCTTCTGAGAGAGCTCTGGGTACATGGTGCAGATGGTTTGGGATCAGAAATCGAGCTTGACGCCCAAACGGATGGTGCGGGGAACCCCGAGGTTAAACGGATTGTCCACGTACATGCCATAGTAGTTGCGGTAAGCATCCGGATCGTTCTTGGTGTCGATCTGCGGTTGGTACTGCGCGGCGGCGAGGTAGCCGTCGTCGTCTGGTGTTCCGGTGAAGCGGTAAACGCCAGTGATGTTCTGTGTGTTGAGGAGATTGGTGATCCAGAAGTACACGTTGAGGTAAGCCTTCTTGGCGTCTTCACCTTCTCCGAATGTGAGCTCGAAGCTCTTGTCGATGTTGGTGTTGAGGGTCACTTGCCATGGCAAGCGGCTTCCGTTCAAGCTGCCCTCCGTGGATGGGCTGATCTCGCCGGTGATCGGCGTTGGGAAGACCTGCGATGTAAAGGGCGTTCCTGAGCCGAGGTTGGTGATCAGGTTGAATCCGGTGTTGGCGAAGATCTGAGACTTGCCAATCATAGGGCCGTTGTATGCCTCGCCACTTCCGTAGCGGTAGTCCACGTTAAATACGATGCGGTGGCGCTGGTCGTAGTTCAGGGGGTTGATGCTCCTGAGGTTGGGCAGGCCTGCATTGAT